>DLGP01000131.1 GCA_002482765.1 Alphaproteobacteria bacterium UBA7691 | reverse complement strand
GATCTCAACCCGGATGGCAGTGTGCGGGCGATCATCGAAAAGCCCAATCCGGCGCCGAGCAACTGGGCGGTGACCGGCTTGTATTTCTACGATGCCGAGGTTTGCGACATCGCCGCCGCCCTGAAACCTTCAGCGCGCGGCGAGCTTGAGATCACCGATCTGAACAATGCCTATCTGCGCCAGGGCCGGCTTGGCGTGGAGAAGTTCGGCCGTGGCTTCGCCTGGCTCGATACCGGCACGCCGGACAGCCTGCTGGATGCCTGCAATTTCATGGCCACGGTGGAGAAGCGCCAGGGCCTGAAGATCGCCGTGCCGGAGGAAGTGGCCTGGCGGCTGGGTTATATCGACGATGCCCAGCTTGAGCGCCGCGCCGATTTCTACAAGAACAACGAATACGGCAAGTATATCCGCCGGCTGTTGACTCAGGCTGGCTGATGCTGCCAGGGGCGGGGCCACAAACCGGCGCAGCGCCTCTGCGCCCGCTCTATTTCCTTGTGGTTTTTGTGCTTTGCCTGGCATTGGGACTGGCCTGGAAATGGGGTCCGCTACAGCCATGGCTTGATATCCAGTATGGGGTGGCGGCTTTGCGCCGCTTTGGCGATGCCACCGGGCCGCTGGCCGCGATTGCCGGCTTTGCTGCGGCCTGTATCCTGGTGGTGCCGATCACCTTCATGATGCTGGTTGCCGTGGCGGCGTTTGGGCCGGTTCAAGGTATCTGCTATGTGCTGGTGGGGGGCGCGATTGGCGCTGCGGTCAGCTTCTGTATCGGGCGTTATCTGGGCGCCGAGGCGATCCGGCGGCTGGCCGGGGAAAAGCTGAACCAGATCAGCGAAAGCCTGGCGCAGCGTGGTATTCTGGCCACCTTCATCATGCGGCTGGTGCCGGTGGCGCCATTTGCGTTGTTCAATCTGATGGCAGGCGTAACGCATATTCGTCTGCGCGATTTCCTGATCGGCAGCACGCTGGGTCTGCTGCCAGCCTCGGTGTTGATTGCGGTTTCCGTTGATGCCGTTTTGGTCATGATCGAGCGGCAGCCGGCCGAAGCCGGGCTGCTGGTTGTCGGGCTTGGCGCGGTGCTGGCGGTTGGTTTGTGGGTAATGCGGGCGGCAATCAAAAGGTTGTTGCGAAAGCCTGATGCAGCTGCCGACCAGCAATAACCTGATCAGGCCGTGTAGCCCTGCCAGCTTGCCGCGATGACGCCGTCAAGTGCCGAATGTTCGGCGGAGGACAGGGTTAAACCGCCCGGCGGTGTGGCCGAATAGCTCGCCATTGCATTGACCAGATTCTGCACCATAGATGACAAAATTTCCTGCTGCCCATCTGCGGTGCGGATGGCATCGATACGGTTCGCTGGCGCAGAGAACCAGTCCTGCAAAGCCACCTGGCTGGCGGCCTCGCCGATCACATTGATCAGTAGATTGTTGCCGCTTTGCCTGAACCACAATTGATCATGGGCGATGCCTGCGCCGAATAAAACCTGATCCGTGGTGCTATCGGCGTCGCTTAACCCAGCTTGCGAAATGGTGTCGAAGCCGTCGCCCCGGAAAATCCGATACAGATCATTGCCCAGGCCGGCCTCAAGAAAATCATCGCCCTTGCCGCCGCTGAGCGTGTCGTTACCGCTACCGCTCACCAGCAATTCGGCAGCGGTCCCGCCGGTAAGGCTGTCGTCGAAAGCGGAAGCATAGACGCGCTCGATGCTGACCAGCGTATCACCCTGGGCCTCGCCGCCCAGGCCGGTGCCGGTGGCAAGGTTGATGGTGACGCCGGCGGCAGAGCCGGAATAATACACCGTGTCGGTGCCGGCGCCGCCATCGATATGGTCAGCGCCTGCGGCACCATTAAAATGATCGTTGCCATCGCCACCCATCAGCAATTCGGCGGCGGCACTGCCGGTCAGACTGTCGTCAAAGGCCGAGCCGTAGACGCGCTCGATGCTGATCAATGTATCACCCTGGGCCTCGCCGCCCAGGCCGGTGCCGGCACTAAGGTTGATGGTGACGCCGGCCGATGCAGCGGAATAATAAACCGAATCGTTGCCCGCACCGCCATCGAGATAATCCGCCCCGGCGGCGCCGTTGAAATGGTCGTGGCCGGCTTCGCCATACAGATAATCATTGCCAGTGCTGCCAACCAGAGAATCGTCGAAGCCAGAACCGTAAACCCGTTCGATGCTGACCAGAATGTCACCCTGGGCATCGCCGCCGCTGCCCGTACCGGTGCCGAGGTTGATACTGACGGCAGCCGCCGAGCCGGTATATTTGATGCTGTCGCTGCCGCTGCCGCCATCAAGATAATCCGCGCCGGCGCCGCCGATCAGTATATCGTTGCCGATATCGCCGGCCAGATATTCGCTGCCGCCATTGCCGGTCAGGCTGTCATCGAAGCCGGAGCCGAAGATGCGCTCGATGCCGACCAGCGTATCACCCTGGGCATCGCCGCCCAGGCCGCTGCCGGTGGCGAGATTCACTGTCACACCGGCAAGCGAGGCGGAATAGTAGACCGTGTCGTTGCCACTGCCGCCATCAATATAGTCGGCGCCGGCGCCGCCATTTATATGATCATGGCCATTGTCGGCATACAGCAGGTCGACGCCTGCGCTGCCGGTGATGGAATCGTCAAAAGCAGAGCCGACAACGCCCTCGATGCGCAGCAATGTATCGCCCTCGGCATCGCCGCCATAGCCGGTGCCATGCGCCAGGTTGATGCTGATGGCGGCAGTTGATCTGGTATAGCCGGCGACATCGTTGCCGTCGCCGCCGTCGATGGTATCGGCCCCGGTGCCGCCATCGATGTAATTCGCAGATGCATCGCCGATCAGTGTATCGGCGAAGCCGGAGCCGCGCAGATTCTCGAAATTCAGCAAGCTGTCGCCGGCCGCCTCGCCGCCGGTGCCTTTACCTTCCAGCAGGCTGACGATCACGCCGGCCGTGGCGGCCTGATAACTGGCGGTATCGATGCCGGCACCGCCATCCATGATATCCGCCCCGGAATTGCCCAGGATGACATTGTTGCCGTCATCGCCGGTCAAGCTGTCGTCCTGGCCGGAGCCGCTCAGATTCTCGATGCCGCTGAGCGTGTCGCCGGCGGCATCGCCACCGGTCAGCGTCATGGTTTTCAGCGAGACCTGAACCGCCGCTGAACTGAAGGCAAAACTGGCAGTATCATTGCCATTGCCGCCGATGATCTGGTCCGCGCCGGCGCCGCCGCGCAGGATATCGTCGCCGTCGCCGCCCTCCAGAATGTCGTTGCCGTCGCCGCCCAACAGGGAATCGGCACCCAGGCCGCCAATCAGCCGGTTGCTGTTGCCATCGCCTGTGAGGGTATCGGCGAAATCGGAGCCGGTCAGGTTTTCGATACCGCTCAGCGTGTCGCCTTCGGCATCGCCGCCAAGGCCAGTGCCAAGGACAAGGTTTATGGTGACGCCAGCAGTAGATGTGCTGTAGCTCGCGGTATCAACACCGTCGCCGCCGTTAAGGGTGTCGATGCCAGCACCGCCTGTCAGGGAGTCGTCGCCCAGGCCGCCATCCAATATGTCGTTGCCGGCGCCACCAGACAGGAAATCTGCCCCGCCCCGCCCGATGAACCAGTTATTCCCTGCATCTCCTATGAAAGTATCGCTTGTCTCATTGCCAAAAAGATTCTCAACGCTGAGTATTCCAGCTTCACTACTGGCACCATATCTGCCGGAGCTCAGATTGACGTAATTGGTAAAAAACTGACTGACGTGTTTGAAGTCCAGCGTATCGATGCCGCCGCCATTGAAACCGTAGAATAGATTCAAAGGCGGGTCGCCTTGCGGGGTTCCAACGTAAACGATGTCATTGAAGGCAGAGCCGATAATATATTCGATACTGGACAGGCTATCGCCTTCAGCATCTCCGCCAGAGCCCTGGCCGGTAGACAGATTCACCGTGACGCCGGCTGAAGAACCGGCATAGCTGGCTGTGTCAATGATACCGCCAACCAGTGTGTCGGCGCCGGCACCGCCAATCAGTAAATTGTTGCCGCCGCGGCCATCAAGAAAATTGTTGCCGCTATCGCCAATCAGCGTGTCGTCAAAATTGGAGCCAATGATGGCTTCGATATTCTTCAGTATGTCGCCGGCCGCTTCGCCGGCAGAAACGGAATTGTCGAGACTGGCGGTGACGCCGGCAGTGGCAAAAAGATAGCTGGCTGTGTCATTGCCGTCGCCACCATCCAGATAATCGGCGCCGCCGCGCCCTTCAAGGATGTTGCTGCCGGCATCGCCGATCAGCGTATCGTCATAGGCCGAACCACGCAGCCCTTCGATATTCACCAGCGTGTCGTTGTTGGCTTCGCCGCCAGTGCCTTTGCCGGTCAGCAGGCTGACAGTCACGCCCGCAGTAGCGGCTTGGTAGCTCGCTGTGTCGATGCCCAGGCCGCCGTCAAGATAGTCGGCACCTGAATTGCCAAGCAGGTAATTGTTATTGTCATCGCCAGTCAGCGTGTCGTCAAAACCTGAGCCGCTCAGATTCTCGATGCCGCTCAGCGTGTCGCCGGCAGCATCGCCGCCGCTCAGCGTCATGGTTTTCAGCGAGATCTGAACTGCTGCGGAACTGAGAGCATAGCTGGCGGTATCGTTGCCGCTGCCGCCGATGATCTGATCGGCACCGCCGCCGCCGCGCAGAATGTCGTCGCCGATACCGCCATATTTCTCTATTTTCGTTTCTGAGGCGGCCGCAAAATGGCAAACCGCACACAAGCCAAGCCATTCATAGGTCGCTGGGGCCGGCTGCTGCTCTGCCTGATGAGTGGCGCGTTGTTTTTCCTGCCCTTGGCACAATCACTATGGCCGGTCATCAGCGAGCCGCAATTGCGCGAAAGACTGGCCCCGCTACAGCCGCGGTCACCAAGCTTCGAGAATTTTACGGATCGCAGTCTGCAAGTTTACTGGGAGCAATATATCGCCCGTGATATCGGCCTGCGCAAAACCTTGCTGGCGCTGTTCAACGATCTGCGTCTGACGGCATTTCCCAGCCGGCCGAATGACCATTATGTGCGCAGTGAGGCCGGTGGCTTCTTTCCTGTCGATACGATCCGCCGCTTCAACTACGACCTGCGCAATCGCGCCACAGTGATTGCCGGCTATGGTGATTCTGCCCGCCGATTGCGCATTTTGCAGAATCTGCTGGCGCATCGCGGCGTCACATTTCTGGCAATAACTGCGCCGCCTCGCGTGCAGATTTATCCTGAGGATGTGGCACAATATCTGGCTTTGCCGCCGGACCAGGCAGCGCAGCGGATTCATGCCTATGGCGATGCCTTGCAGGCGGCCGGTGTGAATGTGGTGAATGGCAAGGTTTTGCTGCTGCAGGCCAAGCAGCAGGGCCAGCCCAGTAGTTTCGCTGATACCGGTTTTCACTGGAATTTCTGGGCGGCCTGCTTGGTCACTGACGAGGCAATGCGGCGCATTGAGGCCATGCGTCAGCAACGGTATTTTACGGTGGATTGCAGCCAGCGTGAAATGAGACTGGCGGGTGGACCCGATACGGATATCGCCCTGATCCTCAATGTTTCGCGGCCCGAGCGATTGCTGACCAACACCGCCAATGTGCAGCTTAGAAAATCGGAGGATGATACTGGCCCAGTTCCTGCGCGGATTTTCCTACTAGGTGACAGCTATGCCGACCAGATCACCCATACTTTGCTGCAAACTTGGCCGTCACATCTGTGGTTTCCAGGTGCGCTGACCCGCTCGGATTATTTTGTGAAGGATATCCACTACAATCAACGCCGCGATCCGGAACCACCTATGCCGCGCAGCCAGGCCATGCTGGCGGGCGATGTGGCAAATAGCGACGTGATGATCTTCGAGGTTTCTGATGGCAATGTCTATCGTTCCCTCAGCAATTCACATCTTGCCGAATTTGGTGCAACGCTCGCCTATCTGAAGGCCATGCTGCCGGCCGGTCGGATCGATAGCGGCAATGCCGATGCCGGGCTGACCCATGGCTGGGAACCGGATGCGACGCATGGCTGGCGCAGCAATGATCTGAGCGCCGGGCTGGCTTTTGTGCCGAATGCCGTTCCTGCCACAGTTAAGCTGGCACTGCCGGTGACCAACCTGCGGGCCGATCAGGCAATTCCCCGGCATTTGGTTTTTTCTCATGCCGGCAAGCCTGTTGCAGAATATCGTTTTACCGGCCGCGGCCATGTGATTGACCTGACCATCCCATTTGCAGCCGGCAGCACCGATCCACATGCGATCGAGTTTGACATCGCCGATGCCGGCGGCGGGGCGCTTGATCTGGCCGTGGCCAGAACCGCCGCCACACAGGGCAAAAAGCCGCTGGATACCGCCTTGCTGCCGCCGCATGCGGGCGAAAAAGTCGATCTGATTGCACAGCCGGAACAGCCCGGTGTCAGCGCCACGGGTCTGGGCGACTTTGAGCGTAATGCCTCCGATGCCTGGCGTTGGGGGTTGGGGCCGAGCACCCAGATACGCAGCTTCCTGGCCCGCGACGGCATCGTTGAATTGTCATACCGCTTTAACACCTATCAGCCGGACCAAGTGGTTGAAATCCTCTGGAACAAAGAAATAGTGCGGCGCTATGACGGTAACATGCTGCGCCCTGGCAATCAGGTTGCCGACACTTTGTGGTTACCGGGTCGGGCCGGTGGAAATCGGCTGGATATCCGCTATGCCAACTGGAATGGCCGCGTAGCGCCGTCGGCGGGGCCGGAGACGCGCCCCCTGTCGGTGGTGTTTCTGGAGCTG
Organism: Alphaproteobacteria bacterium UBA7691; assembly: GCA_002482765.1. Lineage (GTDB taxonomy): Bacteria > Pseudomonadota > Alphaproteobacteria > Ferrovibrionales > Ferrovibrionaceae > Ferrovibrio. The sequence continues at coordinate 6,082 of DLGP01000131.1, read as the reverse complement.
ATGCTGCGCCAGCAGCCGGCGCCATGAAGCCTAGCGCAACTATGGCTTCACTTCGGCTGCCCGTTTATACAGGGGGGGCTAAGTTCGATTGCTTTGATTTATGAGGAGTTCCATGAGCGTGGCATCGATCAACGATTATCTTGAACATTCGGCCGATATCCTGCGCCAGACGGCGCAGGCCGGCTTGGCTGCGCCTGTTGAGCAGGCCGTTGCAGCCATCGTTGCGGCGCTGAAGGCCGACAAGCCGCTGCTGGTTTGCGGCAATGGTGGCTCGGCGGCGGACGCCATGCACATCACCGGCGAATTGGTTGGCCGCTTCCTCAAGGAACGCCCGGCCTTGCGCTGCATCTGCCTGTCAGACAATCCCTCGGTGCTGACCGCTTGGGCCAACGACTACAGCTACGAAACCGTGTTTTCGCGCCAGGTCGAAGCCTATGGCCAAGCCGGTGGCGTGTTCTGGGGTATCAGCACCTCGGGCAATTCGCCCAATGTGGTGCTGGCGGCAGAGGAAGCCCGTCGGCGCGGCATGACGGTGCTGGCGCTGACTGGTCAGGGCGGCGGCAAGCTGGCGGCGGTGGCGGATATCCTGCTGGCGGCGCCCTCGCGCCACACGCCGCTGATCCAGCAGGTGCATATCTGCCTGTATCATTATATCTGCGAGCAGGTTGAAGCCGCTTTCGGCGCCTGAACAACTTCCTAGCGTGAAGCTGATCGAACCATGAGCCTGATTCTGAAACCTCTTGCACTTGCCGGGCCCATGCTGCTGACGATCAAGCGCTTTGGCGACAATCGCGGCTGGTTCACGGAAAGCTACAAGAAGGCGGCGTTGGCCGAAGCCGGGCTGGAGGTGGATTTTGTCCAGGACAACCACTCCTTTTCGGCCCAGGCCGGCACCGTGCGCGGTATGCATTATCAGATTGGCGCCACCGCCCAGGCCAAGCTGATCCGCTGCCTGCGTGGCCGTCTGGTTTCGGTGGCCGTCGATATCCGGCGCTCGTCGCCCAGCTTCGGCCGCCATGTGATGCAGGAACTGGCCGGTGATAGTGCCGATCAGCTTTTTGTGCCGGCTGGCTTTGCGCATGGCTTCTGCACCCTGGAACCGGATACCGAGATTTTCTACAAGGTTGATACCTATTATGCGCCGCAGGATGAACGCGGCATCCTGTGGTCTGATCCCGCCTTGGCCATTGCCTGGCCGGTGGTGCCGGAGCGGGCCGTATTATCGGCCAAGGACGCACTGCATCCCTTGCTGCGCGACCAGCCCGACCTGTTCGATTAAATTTCTGCCGGGCGCTGCGCCAGCAGCCACACCGAGCCGCCGAAAGGCAGGCCAAGGCTCAGTCTTTGCAATTGGGCCTCCAGGCTCACAACCCCCAGGAAAAGCCGGTTGAGCCAGGGCGCAATCATCTGCACATCGCTGCTCTGCTGGCTCTGGCCCACGGTCAGCCGATGCGCCAGCATCAACGGAAATAACAGACTATTCCAATAGCCGGCGCGCAGCACGCGAAAGCCACTGCTCACCAGCAAGGTGCTGGCCCCGCCAGCGGTGTAGCGCCGTGCATTGTGCACATGGCGATCATGCGCCGAACGCATCCAGGCAAAAGCCGGCAGATTGAGCAGCAGATGGCCGCCGGGTTTCAGGCAGCGCAAAAATTCGTGTAATGCCTCGGTTTGCTGCACCCCGGCATGGCCCAGCACATCGTTGCTGACAATGGCATCGAAGCTGCCATCAGCATAGGGCATGGCATTCACCGAGCCGATGGTGATCATCAGGCCGGTTTTGTCTCGGGCATGCTGCGCGGCGGCGGCATTGAATTCCAACCCGCTATAGGCCGGGCCGGGAAGCAATTGTTGCAGATGCTGCAAGAACCCGCCGGTGCCGCAGCCGGCATCCAGCACACGGCTGCCGGGCGCCAAGCCCAGGGCAGCCAGCCGCTGACGCTGAATGGCATGCAGGGCGCGATACCACCATAGGCTCTGCTCCAGGGCGGCCATGCGTTCATATTCATCCTGGTTCATGCCCGGGTCCTGTGCTGCGCTGTCAGGCGATTTTACGGCTTTTCTCGGCAAAGACTAGAGCGGCGGCCATCGCTTCCTGGCCGCAGCACCGCCTGCTAAATTGAGGCGGTGCAACAAGGTGGTTCATGCCGATGCAGCAACAGCCTGAAACTATCCTGGTCACTGGCGCCGAAGGCCAGGTCGGCCTGGCCTTGCGTGATTTGCGCAATGGCCGCGCCATGTATTTCTGTGATCGTGCCGCCCTGGATATCACTGATGCTGCTGCCGTGATGGCGCTGATGGATCAACTGCACCCGGCCGTGGTGATCAACGCTGCCGCCTATACCGCCGTGGACAAGGCCGAGAGTGAAGCCGAGCAGGCCATGGCGGTGAATGCCGCCGGGCCAGGCCATCTGGCGCGCGCCTGCGCCCGGCATGGTGCCGCGCTGCTGCATGTCTCCACCGATTATGTGTTTGATGGCAGCGGCACACGGCCCTGGCGCGAGGCTGATCCGGTGGCGCCGCTCTCGGTTTATGGCGCCAGCAAGGCGGCGGGTGAGGCGGCAGTGCGTGATGCGCTGCCGCGTCATATCATCCTGCGCACCGCCTGGGTGGTCAGCCCCTATCGCAGCAACTTCGTCAAGACCATGCTGCGTCTGGCGGCCGAACGCGATGAATTGCGCGTGGTGGACGATCAGATTGGCGGCCCCACCATTGCAGCCGATATTGCCGCAGCCCTGCTGGCTTTGGCGGATCGTGTGGTTGCTGCTGCTGATTTGCCAGTCGAAGCCTATGGCACCTTCCATTATGCCGGCCAGCCGCATGTTTCCTGGTTCGGCTTTGCCCAGGCGATCCTGGCGGCCTCGGCGGCTTATGGCGGACGGCAGCCACGCCTGCTGCCTATCACCACGGCGGAATATCCCACCCCGGCGCGGCGCCCGGCCAATTCACGGCTGGATGGCACCAGGCTTTTGCAGCAACACGGCATCGCGGCGCCGGATTGGCGCCCGGCTTTGCAGCAATTGCTGGCCGAGTTCTATCGCGGCGTGAAGCCATAAAGCCGGCGCTGCGCCAATTCATCCAATATTCGAAAGGCTTCATCCTGTTGGGTGTGGACATGGCGCAGCAAGGCCGGGTCGCGCTGTCCGGCGCGCAGGGCAACGGCATCCTGGCGCGCCTCTTGTGCCAATTGCCAATAGACCCGGCCAATCGCGGCCTGCTCGGCCAGCAGTAGCACAGCAGCAAATAGCAAGCCGTGCAGCAAGCGCTGCGGTGTTAATGCCTTGCCCGGCAGGTTTTGCAGCCAGCCGGGCAAGGCCAGCAATAGGCCGGCTTGCAATAATCCATTCAGCATCCCGTAACGCCCGGATATGCCAACCGCACTGCCGAAATCCTGCCGCGCATAGCTTATCAGGCAGAGTGAGCCGAGCCCAAAGAGCAGCAAAGCCAGGGCCAGATAATGCAGCGGATCAAGCCGGCTCAGGCGGCGCAACAGCCAGGCGATCAGCCCCAGGCTAGCGCCAAGCAGCAGGCCGGCCCAGATATAGCCGATCAGCGATGACTTGATGATCCAGGGTGAACCCAGAATATGCAGCAGCAGGTCAAACATGCGCAGCAGATCGATTGTATCGCGGGGCGCATGCTCGATTGTGCCTGGAAAATAGAAGCTGATCGCTATGGCGCCGACCAAGGCGTGCGGGATGGCGGCGCGCCAAGTCTGCTGCCGGATCATGCCGAGCAGGCCCAGCAGGGGAAACAGCAACAAGCCATTGGCGAGGCTGAGAGCGGCTGCCAAAGCCGACAATGCGGCCAGCGGCTGATGCCACCAGTCCGGTTTGGGCATTGTCACCGCCAAGATGATGGCAAGCACCGCAAAAAAGCAGAGCAGGCCGTAGTTGAAGCCGTTCGGAATCACGATGGCTTCGAGCAGAAAGGCGCGCAGCAGGCAGAAGACCAGCGCAGCACGAATCATCAGCCGCCAGCTTGGTGCCACATTTCGGCTTTGTCTTAACAACAGCGCGGTGCAACCGAGCCAGCAGGCCAGGGTTAGGATGGTCAGGCTGACAGCATGGCCGCCGGTCAGGTCGGCTTCCAGCACCAGCAGCAGGCGCGGCAAGGGGATGGCATGGCCGTTGAACAATGGCAGCAGATAGCCGCTGCCCAAACCATACGTGAAATACTGCAACAGCATCGGCAGCAAATCATACACGGGCAGGGGCAGGGCGGTGCTCACGGCCAAGAGCACAAAGCCGCAGCTTTGCAGTGCCGTCATGCCGTTCAGCCAATAGGCTGCCTGACTTTTTTGTTCGGGTTTGGCCGGATAATCCAGGCAGGGTGTTGGCGGTTGATTCATGCCGGCGCAATTTCTCTGTTCATGCCGTGATTTGCAAGCCGCCCCAGGCCGTAGCCTGCCGGCAGTAGAGCGGGTAGAATGGCGCCGACCATCCGTCAGCAGCCAGAATTTGCCCGTGTCCTCCGGTCTCTCCCGCCACTTCCGTTTCAACAGCCGTGTCGCCGCCGTGGCGCTGCACGATATCGTCATGGCTGCGCTGTCCTATGAAGGCGGCGTGGCATTGCGCTTCTGGCTGTCTGGCGATCCCTATATTTGGTTGCAATTTCCGGAGCAGACCCTGCTCTTCACCCTGGTGGCGGCGGCGGTGTTCAATGCCATGGGGCTGTATCGCGGCATCTGGCATTTTGCTTCCACGCATGACGTGATGGCGATTGCCAAGGCCGCCGCCCTGGCATTGCTGATCTATCTGCCGCTGCAATTCTGGCTCAACCGGCTGGAGGATTATCCGCGCAGCGCCGTGGTGATCCAGTATTTCCTGCTCTGCCTGCTGCTGGCCGGGCCGCGTTTGCTGTATCGCGCCTGGAAGGATGGCAGCCTGATCGTGGCGCTGAAGCGCGAAGTGGATCGCCGCGTGCCGGTGCTGCTGCTGGGTTCAGGCGCCGCCGCCGAGAGTTTTATCCGCGAGATGGAGCGCGACCGCAGCGCCGGCTATCGCGTGGTTGGCATTCTGGATGCCAAGGAAGCCCGCCAGGGCCGCAACCTGCGCGGCGTGCGCGTGCTTGGCAGCCTGGATGAACTGGATGATCTGCTGGCGCGTTTTGCCACCAGCGACCGGCCGCAACGGCTGATTCTGGCCGATGCCAAGCCGGATCGTGCCGCCATGACCGCCCTGCTGGATCTGGCGGCACAGCGCGGGCTTACCGTGGCGCGGCTGCCGCGTTTGACGGATTTTCAGCGCCAGGGCGCTGCCAGTGCCAGCCGCAACCTGCGCCCGATTGATATCGAGGATTTGCTGGGCCGGCCGCAGAAGGTGCTGGACCGCGACGCCGTGCAGCGGCTGGTGCATGGCCGCCGCGTGCTGATCACCGGTGCCGGCGGCACCATCGGCAGCGAATTGACGCGCCAGGTGGCCGATCTGGCGCCGGCCGAGATCATCCTGTTTGAGCAAGGCGAACACGCGCTCTACCAGATTGACATGGAACTGGCCGAGCGCTGGCCCGATCTGCCGCGCCGCGCGCTGCTCGGCGATGTGCGCCAGCCAGACCGGGTGGAGCAGGTGTTGGCCGAGACGCGGCCGGATATTCTGCTGCATGCCGCCGCCTATAAACATGTGCCGCTCACCGAGGCCAATGTTGAGGAAGCGATCCTCACCAATGCGATCGGCACCAGCCTGCTGGCCCATGCCGCCCTGCGCCACAAGGTGGCGGTGATGGTGCTGATCTCCACCGACAAGGCGGTGAACCCCACCAATGTGATGGGCGCCAGCAAGCGCGTGGCCGAAATGGTGGCCCAGAGTCTGGATGTCCGGGGTCTGGATATGTCAGCCGCTGTCGGCGCAAGCCGTTTTGTCACCGTGCGCTTCGGCAATGTGCTGGGTTCATCCGGCTCGGTGGTGCCGCTGTTTGAGCGCCAGCTGGCCCAGGGCGGTCCGCTCACCGTGACCCATCCGGACGTGACGCGGTTTTTCATGACCACGCGCGAGGCGGTGGAACTGATCCTGCAAGCGGCGGCCTTGCCGGCCGAATCGATGCTGGCGGCGGGCAAGATTTTTGTGCTGGATATGGGCGAGCC
>DLGP01000148.1:37377-59576 GCA_002482765.1 Alphaproteobacteria bacterium UBA7691 | reverse complement strand
CGAGAGGCGCCTGGGCCGGCAGTTGGGTGAAACACTGGAACGTGCCGACGCCGAGATGGTGCGCGAAGCGACCGGCTTTGCCATCGGTGGAGTTTCGCCGTTCGGGCACCCTGCCCCACTCGATACTGTGATCGATGAAGGGTTGTTCGCCTTCGAAACCGTCTGGGCGGCAGCCGGCCAGGCGCGCTCTGTTTTCGAGATCACGCCGGACGATCTTGAACGGACGACCGGGGCGCGGCGCCTGGTGGTGGTCTAGTAACCAGTCACGTTCTGCGCCAAATCAGACCGGGCGCGTTCGCCTTCGGGGCCCTTGAGTAGAGCCGCAGTGCGGAACATGGCGACCAGCGCCGGGCAGCGCTCCGGAGTATCGGATTTATTGTCGGCCAGAACCTTGAGATAGCTTTCCGGAGCCCCGCCCCCAACCATAGCGCCCAGCACGGCACTCCAGTCGTTCTGGTTGACCGGGCCGTGATAGTCGGGCGATTCAATGGCCGAGACAATAGCTTTGAAGTAGGCAGCCGACTGGGCATCGAGCTGTTCGGCATATTTGGTGAAGCTGCCGGTTTCGAACAGGACCGCAGCACCGTTGAGCGCAAAACTTCCGCAGACCTTGGGGCCCTCCGCCTTGAACACAGCGTCGTGGAACTCTGACAGCCGAAGCAGAATTTCCGACTGATCGGCCTGCGGCGCAAAAGGCATGCGGTGACGATATTTCTTGCGCAGGTCTGTTAGCAGCTTGAAGGCAGTCGCCTGCTTGATCTCGTCCTTGACCGGCTTGAGCTCGATTTCCTTGATAGCGCTGGTCAGCGCCTTGAAGTCATCGGGGAAATCGGCTTCCAGAACGGCAAACGTCTGCTTGTAATTATGCGCAAGCACCGTGCTGAGCAGCGGGGTCGCCGCGGGGGCATCCTGAGCCAGCGGGGCGGAGACAAGGGCGAGAAAGGCAATGGTGGCAAATGTGAAGCGCATGGCCGGAGTTGACGGAAAGCCGGGTGCTTCGTCAATCCCCAATACAGTCTCGCCCCTATGCAGTGTTCGAGGCCAGCGGATCGATCCATGTCCAGTCTGCCATGCGGTTGCGGAACCAGGTGCGTTGGCGCTTGGCATATTGCCGAGTGGCGATCACTGCGCGCTCAATGGCCTCTTCTCTGGTCAGTTGGCCCGCGAGCCAGCCGGTGATCTCAGGCACCCCGATGGCCTTCATCGCAGGAAGGGTTGGATCAAGCTCCTGAGCGAGCAGCGTCTTGACCTCGTCGACGGCACCATCCTCGAGCATGGTGGAGAATCGGCGGGCAATCCGCTCCCGCAGAATATCGCGATCCGGGTTGAGGACGATGCGCTCGACGGCGAAATCATTGAGCAGGCCACTTTGCAGGTGATCCTGATAGTAGGCCAGTGAGCGCCCGGTTGCCTGAAGGACCGCAAGGGCGCGGACCACCCGCTGCGGATCGGGTACACTCAGGCGCGCAGCCATTTCCGGGTCCTTTGCCGCCATCAGGCGCGCCCGGCCGTCAGCGTCGAGGCGCGAGACTTCGGCCTGGATTTCGGTCGTGATTTCAGCCGGAACGGGCGGAACGTCGGCGAATCCGTTTGTGAGCGCATCGAAGTAAAGCCCCGTGCCGCCGACGAAAATCAGCTCGCGGCCGGGCTCGTCCGTGAGCAGGCGCGCGACCGCGCGCAGCCAGTCGCCGGTGGAAAAGCGGACCGATGGAGGCACCGTGCCATAGAGCCGGTGCGGCACCCCGGCCATCTCGGCTTCCGAGGGCCGGGCGGTGACCACCTGCAGCACGTCATAGACCTGCATGGCATCGGTGTTGACGATGATCGCGCCGCTGGCGCGCGCCCGCTCGAGCGCCAGCGCCGACTTGCCGCTGGCAGTGGGACCCGCTATCAAAACCGCGCGCTTGACCGGGGCCGCGTTCGACACTTTTCCGCCTCCATAGAAAGTAGACCATGTCGGTTCTTTGCCTGATCGCCAACCCCGCTGATCCTCAATTCGAGATCGCGCTTGCCGGCCGCGTGGCCACCGAAACGGGCGGGCAGCTGAACTGGCTGCACCACGGCATTGCCTGCGAGATCATCATGCCGAAGTCAACCGATCCGGAGGAAAAGGCGCGCGCGGTGATCGGCAATGCCCCGATCGATGTCGCGTACCTGCCCTATGAGGGGCGCCGCAAGCAGGTGCTGGTGGCCGATATGGAATCCACCATCATCCGCAACGAGATGCTGGATGAACTGGCTGAACTGGCACGCCTCGGCCCCGGCATCGCCGAGATCACCCGCCGCGCCATGAATGGTGAACTGGATTTTGAGGCCGCCCTGCGCGAGCGCGTTGCCCTGCTCAATGGCCTGCCGGAAAGCCTGCTGGCCCAGGCCACAGCGCTGATCCAGCCGATGCCGGGCGCCAAGGCGTTGCTCGGCACCCTCAAGGCGCATGGCGTTTATTGCGCCCTGGTCTCTGGCGGTTTTGACTATTTCACCGGCATGATCAAGGACCAGTTCGGCTTCGACGAGCATCAGGCCAACCATCTGGTGGTGACCTTCGACAAGCTGGCCGGCACGGTACGCGAGCCGATCCTGGGCCGCGAAGCCAAACTTGCCGCCCTCAAGCGCATCGCGATTGCGCAGAATGTGGAACTGGCTGATTGCCTCACCGTAGGCGATGGCGCCAACGATCTGGCTATGCTGCAAGCTGCCGGCATGGGCATCGCCTTCCGCGCCAAGCCGGTGGTGCGCGAACAGGCGCGCTTCTCGATCCAGCATGGCGACCTGACCGGGCTGCTCTATGCCCAGGGCTACAGGCGGGATGAAATCCTCGGCCGTTGACAGGCCGCCGCCGCCGCACTAGCTTTGTCGCCATGCACATCCGCGCCGTCTTTACGAACTGGTATTTTACGCTGCTCCCATAGCGGCGACGGTTCGTATGTGACAAACGACCCAATGCCGCCGCAGCCACCGGCGGCATTCGTGTTTTCAGACAATCCGATGCTTCCGGCCTCCGGCGGAAAACCCACCGCTGCCCCTGAGGAGAAGTATCATGCCCACACTCACCGCCGATAACACCGCCCCGCTTGACCTGCCGCGCGAAGCCTTGCTGCATGGCATGGACCTGGTGGACCTGCTGGTCACCGCCCGGCTGGCCGACAACCGCAGTGATGCCCGCCGCCTGATCCGCACCGCCAAGGCGCGGCTCAATGGCCGCGTGGTGGCACATGAAGGCGTTACCGCCGGGCTCGACGATCTGGACAAGAACGGCCTGCTGCGCCTGGCCACCGGGCAAAACCGCGAAAGACTGGTGCGGGCAGCCTGACGGATGTGTTTTAGACATTTTGTACAATTCGTATAAAATGTGTCCGTCAATCCCTGAGGCCAGCCATGCGCATTTTCTCTGCCACCCAGGCCAAGCAGGAATTCGCCAGTCTGCTCGATGCCGCCCAGCACGAGCCGGTACTGATCCGGCGCCAGGGGCGCGATATTGCGGTGATTATATCGATGCAGGATTTTGAAGCCCTGCGCCGTTACCGGCTGGCGGAATTACGCCAGACATCGGAACAAGTGGGCGCCGAGGCAATCAAGGCTGGCTTGACGGAAGAAAAACTGGCAGCCCTGCTGTTGGATAGAACCTGATTGCACTGCACCCGTTTCGCGGCATCCCGATCCTAAAGCCGGCGACTTTCCTTGCAGATTTCTAAACGAAGAAATCCGGGATCAGGTCTTTTTCCTCGACGCCGTCATGGCGGTAGATCGAGAAATCGCTGACGCCGGCTTCGGCCAGCACGGCATCGTCGATGAAGAAATTGCCGGTGCAATCGCGGCTCGGGCGGGTGAGGATGGCATGGGCGGCATCGGCCAGGATTGCCGGCTTGCGGCAGCGGCGGCGGAAATCCGGCCCGGTGATCACATTCATCGCATCGGTATCCACAGCGGTGCGCGGCCACAGCGCATTCACCGCCACGCCCTTGGAACGGAATTCGCCAGACATGCCGAGCACACACAGGCTCATGCCGTATTTCGCCATGGTGTAGGCAACATGCGGCTCAAACCAGCGCTGCTCCATGTTAAGCGGCGGTGACATGTTGAGGATATGCGGGTTCGGCGCCTTGAGCAGATAGGGCAACGCCTTCTGCGAACAGAGATAGGTGCCGCGCGTATTGATCTGGTGCATCAGATCATAGCGCTTCATCGGCGTTTCCAGCGTGCCGGTCAGGCTGATCGCCGAGGCATTGTTGATCAGGATGTCGATGCCGCCGAACTTTTCCGCCGTCTGCGCCATGGCGGCTTCCACGGCGGCTTCCTCGCGCACATCCACCACCAGCGGCAAGGCCTGGCCGCCGGCGCGCTCCACCGCTTCGGCGGCCGAGTAGATGGTGCCGGGCAGCTTGGGATGCGGCTCGGTGGTTTTGGCGGCAATGGCGATATTGGCGCCATCGGCGGCGGCACGGCAGGCAATCGCCAGGCCGATGCCACGGCTGGCGCCGGTGATGAACAGGGTCTTGCCCTTGAGCGTGGTCATGTTTTTCCTCCCCCGCCAGGCCCGTTCGGGCCTGGGCTTATTGCGCCGCTTCCGCCATAACGCTGCGGCTATATTCATACACGCCCTGGGCATTGAGGCTGCGCTGCACCTGGCCTTCCAGCATCAGATGATGCAGATGCGCCATCGCCTCACCGGCCGCCAGGGTGATGTGATCCTTGATATCGCGCTTGAACAGCAGCGGCAGCGTATCCAGCACCGTCATCGGCCGGTCCATCGCCTGCATCAGGATATCCAGCCGCTCCTGATGGTGGCGCTTGAGATAGGCGATGCGCGCATGCAGTCCAACAAACACATCGCCATGCGACGGCATCACCCACACATCGGCGGGCAGATCGGCGAAGCGGTCCAGCGAGCGCAGATACAGCGTCAGCGAGCAGGCTTCCGGCTCGCCGGGATAAACCCCGATATGCGGGCTGATTCGCGGCAGCACCTGATCGCCGGAGATCAGCAGGTTGAGTTCGGCGCAATACAGGCTGGCATGTTCCGGCGAATGGCCGCGCCCGATGATGACGCGCCAATCATGGCCGCCGATCCGCACCAGATCGCCTTCCACGATACGGTGGTAGTAACGCGGAATTTCGGTCACCGCCTTGCGGAAATTGCCAAAGCCACTCTGCTTGATCTTGTCGAGGCCGGCTTCGTCGAAACCGACCCGGCTGTAAAAATGCAGCACTTCCGGCGGCACCTCGGCCTGGGCATCCAGCGACAGCATGCGGCCGAAGCTCCATTCGCCCAGGGTCATCCAGAGCGGCGCCTGCCAGCGTTCATGCAGCCAGCCGGCCAGGCCAAGATGATCCGGATGGAAATGTGTGCAGAGGATGCGAGTGATCGGCTTGCCATCCAGGTGGCGCTCAAACACCTGCTGCCACAAAGCTTGCAGCTTGGACGAGCGCACGCCGGTATCCACCACGGTCCAGCCTTCGCCATCGCGCAGCAGCCATAGATTGATGTAGTCGAGGCCGGGAATCGGGATCGGCATGCGCAGCCAAAACACGCCGGGGCGCAGTTCAAAAACCTCGGCATCCCCGGGCCGCGGGCCGGCGGCATGGTCGGCGAAGGGGAAGCTTAAGCCGATATTGCGCTGATCAATCTCCGACACGGGGTATTCCTTCGTACTGGGGGCAGGTTGTTATTTTTTTCTTACCCCAATTGTAGGAGGTGGTTAACGTAAGCGTCAACAATGGATACGGGCCGCCCCAAGGATGCCTCGGAACGGCCCGGCAATATTTGGAATCAAATAGTTACTCAGGCTCGCAGCAAGTCTGCCGTCACCTGGGCCAGATCATCGGCACCTTCCATGGCGCCCAGGCAGCGGCCTTCCACGGCGGTCAGCACCTGTTCGGCGAAGAAGCGCGCCGACAGGATCTTGGCGCTGAAATACGGATCGGTGCTGCCCGCCGCAATCTCCGCCTTGGCCGCCAGGGCCAGCCGGGCCAGCAGCCAGCCGCCGACGGTTTCCGAGAAAGCCCGGTGATATGGCGTGGCGCCGGCCAGGGCGGCATTGGCATCCTTGGGCAACGTAGCCGCCATCCATTGCGTGGCCTTCTTCAATGCCGCCAGGGCGCGGCCAAGTTCACGCTGCACCGAGGCGAAACCATCGCCGGCCTGGCCGAGCGCGGCAAGTGTAGCGTCGATCTCGCCGAACAGCCGCTGCACGGTGTCGCCGCCCTGCAAACCGAGTTTGCGCGTTACCAGATCAATGGCCTGGATGCCGTTGGTGCCTTCATAGATCGGCAGGATGCGGGCATCGCGATAATGCTGCGCCGCACCGGTCTCCTCGATGAAGCCCATGCCGCCGTGAATCTGCACGCCGATGGACGCCACTTCGCAGCCCACATCGGTGGCCCAGGCCTTGGATAGCGGGGTGAGCAATTCCACCAAAGCCTTGGCATCAGCCGCCACCGCCTTGTCTGTATCATGATGGGCGCGATCAATGCTTGCAGCATTGAGATAGACCAGGGCGCGCAGGGCCTCGGTCTGGGTTTTCATCAGCATCAGATTGCGGCGCACATCGGCATGCTCGATGATCGCCACATGCTGCTCGGCATTCATGCCGGGATGGCGGCCCTGCTTGCGGCCCTCGGCATAGCTCAAGGCCTGCTGGAAGGCGCGTTCGGCAATCGCCAGGCCCTGGCAGCCGACGCTGAGGCGGGCATTGTTCATCATGGTGAACATGCAGCGCATGCCCTGATTCTCGGCGCCGAGCAGCCAGCCGATGCATTCGTCATTATCGCCATAGGACATGACGCAGGTGGGGCTGGCATGGATGCCAAGCTTGTGTTCCACCGAAACCACGCGCAGATCGTTGCGGCGGCCGAGCGAGCCATCCGCCTTGGGGATGAATTTCGGCACGATGAACAGCGAGATGCCCTTGGTGCCGGCTGGTGCGCCGGGCAGGCGGGCCAACACCAGATGCACAATATTCTCGGCCATCTGGTGTTCGCCATAGGTGATGAAAATCTTGGTGCCGGTGATGCGGTAGGTGCCATCGCCATTCGGCACCGCCCTGGATTTCAGCGCGCCGACATCCGAGCCGGCCTGCGGCTCGGTCAGGNNGTTCATGGTGCCGGTCCATTCGCCCGACACCATCTTGGGCAGATACATCGCCTGCTGTTCCGGCGTGCCATGGGCAATGATGGCGTCGATGGCGCCCTGGGTCAGCAGCGGGCAGAGCGAGAACGACATGTTCGATGCCTGCACCATTTCCTGCACCGCCATGGTGACGGCCCAGGGGATGGCGCCGCCGCCGATTTCCTCGGCAAACGGCATGCCGTTCCAGCCGGCTTCGGCGAATTGCTTGTAGGCTTCGGCAAAACCATCGGCGGTGCGCACGGTGCCGTTTTCCACCCGGGAACCCTGCTGGTCGCCGATGCGGTTGATCGGCGACAACACGCCGGCGGCAAACTTGGCGGCTTCCTCCAGCACGGCGGCGGCGGTTTCCGGCTCGGCATTGCCCAGGCCCGGCAGGGTGCTGAGCTGGCTCAAGCCGGCCACCTGCTCCAGCACAAAACGCATATCCTTGATCGGTGCGGTATACTCCATCACATCCTCCTGAGACTGCCGGCTTTTGCTGGCCAGGGTGATAATATGGACCGGTCCCTCTAGCAAGCCCAGAACGAAGCCGCTACACATCGCGCCATGCCTGACGTAACGATAGCCGAAGCCGTGGACCTGCTGCGCCGGGGCGAGGTGGTGGCCCTGCCGACCGAGACGGTTTATGGCCTGGCCGCCGACGCCACCAATCCGGCGGCGGTGGCAAAAATCTATGCCGCCAAGGGGCGCCCGGATTTTAATCCGCTGATTTCCCATATTGCCGATTATGCGCAACTGGCCGGCCTGGCACTGGCCGATAGCCGCGCCAAGGCGTTGGCCGACGCCTTCTGGCCCGGCGCCCTTACCCTGGTATTGCCCCGCGCAGCAGCCTGCCCGGTGGCGGAAGCGGTTTCGGCCGGCCTGCCCAGCCTGGCGATTCGGCTGCCCGCGCATCCGATTGCGCGTGAAATCCTGCGCCTTGTTGGGCGCCCGGTGGCGGCCCCCTCGGCCAACCGCTCCGGCCATGTCTCGCCCTCCACCGCCGCGCATGTGCGGCACAGCCTGGGGCCGGCCATCCCGGTGGTGGAGGGCGGCCCCTGCCCGGTCGGCCTGGAATCCACCGTGATCGGCCTGACCGGCAGCCAGGCCCTGCTGCTGCGCCCGGGCGGCATCCCGGCGGCAGCCATCGAGGCCGTGCTTGGCGCCCCGCTGGGTCGGCCACAATCGGCCAAGCTGGAAAGCCCGGGTATGCTGTTGAAACATTACGCACCCAGCCGGCCGGTGCGGCTGGATGCCACCACCGCACATGGCAACGAGGGCCTGCTGAGTTTCGGCCCGGCCCGGCCCGGTTTTGCCGCCTATTTTTCGCTGAGCGACACCGGCGACCTGACGGAAGCGGCGGCCAAACTCTATGCCGGCCTGCATGCCCTGGATCGCGCCGACCTGGATGGCATTGCCGTGATGCCGATCCCGGAAGAAGGTATCGGTGCGGCCATCCTAGACCGTTTACGGCGGGCGGCACGCGGGCGATAATCGCCGCATCATGACCGCACTCGCTCCCGAACTGCTGAACCGTTTCCGCGACATCGTTGGCCCCAAGGGCTGGGTCTCGGACCCTGACATTCTGGCACCGCATCTGGTGGAGCCACGCGACATCTATAGCGGCATCACGCCGCTGATGCTGCGCCCGGCCAATACCGAGGAAGTGGCCGCCATTGTCAAACTGGCGCGCGAGACCGGCACCAAGCTGGTGCCGCAGGGCGGCAATACCGGCCTGGTGGGCGGCAGCATCCCGTTCATGGGCAATGACGAGATCATTGTGTCGCTGCAACGTATAAACAAAATTCGCAGCCTTGATCCGTTGAACGACACCATCACGGTGGAAGCCGGCTGTGTGCTGGCCCAGGTGCAGCAGGCGGCGCGCGAAGCCGACCGGCTCTTCCCGCTCTCGATCGGCTCGGAAGGCAGTTGCACCATTGGCGGCAACCTTTCCACCAATGCCGGCGGCAATGCTGTACTGCGCTATGGCAATACCCGCGACCTGGCGCTGGGCCTGGAAGTGGTGCTGGCCGATGGCCAGGTGTGGGATGGCCTGCGCGGCTTGCGCAAGGACAATACCGGCTATGATCTGAAAGACCTGTTCATCGGCGGCGAAGGCACGCTTGGCATCATCACCGCCGCCGTGCTGAAGCTGCATCCGTTGCCGCGCGCCCTGGCCACCGCCTTCGCCGCCGTGCCCGACCCGTCGAAAGCCATTGATTTGCTGGCTTTGGCCAAAAGCGCCAGCGGCGGCCAGGTTACCGGCTTTGAACTGATTTCGCGCCTGTCGCTGGATTTTGCCCTCAAGCATAATCCCGGCACAGTTGACCCGCTGGCCGAGCGTTCGCCGTGGTATGTGCTGATGGAATTTTCCTCCGGTCGCGATGACGGCGCTATCGGCGAAACCCTGGAAGCCGTGCTCGGCGATGGCTACGAGAAGGGCCTGGTGACAGACGCCGCCATCGCGCAATCGGATACCCAGCGCGCCGCCTTCTGGAAATTGCGCGAATTACTCTCCAATTCGCAGCGCCCCGAAGGCGGCTCGATCAAATGCGACATCTCGGTGCCGGTTTCGCGCATGGCCGAATTCATCGACCTGGCAACCCGCGCCGTGGAAGCCCACATCCCCGGCGTGCGCGTTGTCACCTTCGGCCATATCGGCGATGGCAATGTGCATTTCAATTCGTCGCAGCCGCTGGGCTGGGAACGCGCCAAATTCATGGCTTTGTGGGATGATGTGCATCAGATCGTGCATGATATCGCGCATGGCATGAAAGGTTCGATCTCGGCCGAGCATGGTGTTGGCCGCATGAAGATCGACGAGATTGTGCATTACAAATCGCCGGTGGAAATCGAAATGATGCGCCGGATCAAACGCGCCTTCGATCCTGACAATATCCTCAATCCCGGCAAGGTTGTCCGGCCCTGACATGATCCGCTGTTACATCGCGATGAGCCTGGACGGTTATATCGCCGCCCCGGATGGCGGGGTTGACTGGCTGAAACCTTTTGAGGATCACGATTACGGCTACGAAGCTTTCACGGCCGAAATTGGTACCGTGGTGATGGGCCGCCATAGCTATGAGCAGGTGCTGGGCTTCGGTGACTGGCCCTACAAGGGCAAGTCCACCCTGGTGGTGACCAGCAGGCCCTTGGCCGATGCGCCCGAAGCTGTGGCGGCAAGACCGGCAGATTTCACTGCCCTGGCTGCGGAATTGCGCCAGTTGTCTGGCGATAGCTGGCTGGTGGGCGGGCAACAATGCCTGGAAGGTTTCCAGAGCATTGGTGGCGTAGACCGGCTGGAATTATTCCTGATTCCGGTCACCCTGGGCAGCGGCATTCCGCTCTTCAAACCGGGCGCCAAGCCGCAGAACCGACTGCGGCTGGCACTCAGCGCACCATATCCAAACGGCGTGGTGAAGCTGGTTTACGACTATATCTGAGGCAAACCAGCCTGCACCGCAGCTTCACGCGCCTGCTGTCTCTGGCGGCCGCTGACGCTGAACCAGATATACCAGCGTGATCAATGCCAGACCGGCCAAATCGGTATAGATGCCCGGTTTGATCAGCAGCAGCGCACCCAATACCAGAACGCCACGTTCCCAGAGCCGGGCATGCCGGATCAGATGACCATTCAAACCGGCGGCCAGGGTGAGACAGCCGATAGTGGCCGAAACCGTGGCATGCAGGATGGTCTGCCAATCACCGATGAACAGCAAGGCCGGTTCATACACAAACATGAACGGCACGATGAAACCGGCAGCGCCGATGCGCACCGCCGCCCAGCCGGCATCCCATATATTCGCCTTGGCCAGACTGGCCGCAGCATACACTGCCAAAGCCACCGGCGGTGTGATCGCCGACAGGATGGCGAAGTAGAAGGCGAACATATGCGCCGCCGGCTCGATCACGCCCAGCTTCATGATCGCCGGCACCATCAGCGACACCATGACGATATAAGCCGGCGTGGTGGGCATGCCCATGCCGAGAATGATGCCGGCCACGGCGGTAAGCACCAAGGCCAGAAGCAGGCTGTTCTGCGACATGCCAACGATCATGTTGGTGAAGCTGATGCCCAGGCCGGTGAGTGTGATCGAGCCGATCACAATACCGGCGCAGGCGCAGGCCAGCGCCACGGCCAGGGTGTTGCGGGCGCCATCATCCAGGGCTTCCAAAACCAGGCGCCAATTGAGGCCCTCGCGCGAATTGCTGCGCAGCATCGCCACCGGGAAACAGGCCAGCATGCCGGCCAGCGCACAAAGCGGCGCCGAAAAGCCTGAGAACATGCCGCCCAGGATGATCGCCACCGGCAGGAAAAGATGCCCCCGCTCGATCAACACCCGCGCCAGCACCGGCACTTCCACATCGGGCAGACCGCGCAAGCCCTGGCGCTTGGCTTCAAAATGCACCGCGCCGAAGCAGGCAACGTAATACAGCACCGACGGAATCAACGCCCACAGCGCCACCGTGGCATAAGGCACGGCCAGGAATTCGGCCATCACAAAGGCAGCCGCACCCATGATCGGCGGCATGATCTGGCCACCAGTGGAGGCAACCGATTCAACACCAGCAGCAAAAGCCTTGCTGAAACCGGTGCGCTTCATCAACGGAATGGTAATCGGGCCATCCACCATCACATTGGCCACCGCCGAGCCGGAAATGGTGCCGAACAGCGACGACGACACCACCGCCACCTTGCCCGGGCCACCAGCCGAACGGCCGGTCAGCGCCAATGCAAAATCCATGAACAGGCGGCCGGTGCCGGTGCGCTCCATGAACGAGCCAAACAGCACAAATACCATCACATAGGCCGCCGAAACGCCCAAGGTGGAGCCGAAGATGCCTTCGGTGGTCATGTAGAGCTGGTCAAGCAGCGTGAGCGGATCAACGCGCGTGATGAACAAGGCTTCGCCCATGAACAGCAAAGCCGTGATCGGCAATGCCCAGCCGATGACGCGCCGGGTGCAATCCAGCACCAGCACCACCAGGGCGATCGCAGCAAAAATATCGAGCGGCTTGAGATCGTCGATATAGATAATGCGGTCGATAAAATAATCGTAGTTGATGAACAGGTGGCCCATCGCCAGCACGCCGCAACCGAGCAGCAGCAGGTCAACCCACATGAAGCGGCGGCGGCCATCCTCGCGCAGCGCCAGCGGATAGAGCAGCAAAACCAGCACAATGGCGAAAGACAGATGGATGCCGCGATAGATCAGCGCCTGGGGCGGCGCAATCGCAATGGCATACATATGATAAAGCGCCATCGCGATGCCGATCGGCGCCGCAATGCGGGCGATCAGGTTGCTGCCCTGGGACATGTCTCTCCCCCTCTACGATCTATAAGCACGAAAATCATCGGCACTGGAAAAGGAAGCCGCCGCGCGCGCCTCTGCGGGCGCTTGCGCGGCGGCCATAAGCAAATCGCCGGCGCTTACTTGAGCGCGCCAACTTCCTTGTAATATTTGGCAGCGCCCGGATGGAACGGCACGCCGATATCCTCGGCCATATCCTTCACCGTCACCTTGGCCATCGCCTTGTTCACCGCCACAAGGTCGCCCAGATTGGTCGCCATCGCCTTGGTGATGCTGTAGACCTGCGCTTCCGGCAGCTTGCACGACGCAATGAAATGCGCCGAATAGGCAATCACCGGCACGTCCTTGTCCTGCTTCGGATAGGTATTGGCCGGGATCATGCCCTTCACATAGCCGGCATTGATCTTTTTCATCGCCGCCACGCTCTCGTCATTCACCGGCACCAGGGTGATGTCACGCGCCGTGGCAAGGTCCATGATCGAGGCTGCCGGGATGGTGGTGCCCAGGGTGAAGATCTGGGCATGACCATCCTTCAACAACGCCGCAGCGTCGTTATAGCTGGCCATGTAATTCACCTTGCTCATCGCCGCATAGCTCAGGCCATGCGCCTTGAGGATGTCAGACGAGATCGCTTCGGCCGTGTTGCCGCGGGTCTGCACCGCGATGGCCTTGCCCTTCATATCCTCGACCTTGCCGATCTTGGCATCGGCCAGGGCGACAACCTGGAAATACTGCGGATAAAGATTGGCGATCTGGCAAACATTGGTCGCCTTCTTCTCGAAGGGCGGATTGCCGTTGATCGCATCCACGGTGGAAATCGAGTTGCCGAAGCCGAAATCGGCCTTGCTTTCCTCGACGCCCTTCACATTGGCAATGCCGGCGCCCGGCAGCGTCTGGATGGTGACGCCGGCCACGGCCTTTTCAAACATCGCCTTGAAGGTGCCGCCCATCGGCACCCAGACGCCGCCTTGCGGGCCAGTCATCAGCTTGAGGGTCTGAGCGTTAGCCTCGGCGCCGCCAAAGGCGGCAATGGCAAGGCCAAAAGCGGCGCAAGCGCCGGCACGGCTCAGGGTGCGGGTAATCATGGCGTTCCTCCTCATTATTTTGTTGTGCCAAGAGTGTGCGGCACACAATACCGTGGCGTCAAGCGTGGATCACGATCTGATATATGAGTTTTATGCCGCCCGGTTCAGCCAAACAAATCCGGCTGGCGTGGCGCAATCCGCTGACGCAGTGCAGCATCGCTTTCCACGCTGCCATCGGCCAGGATATGCCGCACATCCGCACCCCGCGCGCATAAAGACGGCGTTACCAGATGGGTGCGGTGGCAATGCGCCGGGTCACGCTCGGCACACATCATCGCCAGCGGCTGCTTTGCCGCCAAATTGAGCAGGGCTGTAATACCGCCTTGGAAAGCGGCGGCAGCGGCAATCTTTTTATAGTCTGCCCTGCCGGCGCTGTATAAAGCGGCATCCTGCGGCTTGCCGCCCAGTTCCCGGCCCAACCAGTGATACCCGATTCCGGCCTCACCCAGCCATTGCCGCAATTCGGCGCCGCTATAGGCCGGCACATACCGCGAAGCCGGCACCGAGCGCACATCCACCAGCAGACCGATCCCGGCGCCGCGCAGAAGGCCAAGGAATTCCGCCTTGCTGTGGTTGGAATGGCCGATGCTATGGATCAAAATCGACATGACGCCACGTAAGCGGTGATGGCCGTCACACGAAGGGTGCGACGTCGTACCGCGCTTGTCGCGGCAATTTGCGCATAATATACACCGTTTCCTGCGTAAAAAAGCGCCGAGCTGGAAAGTCCGCCAAGATGAAGAAGTCGATTCTGTTTGGCCTTGCGCTGGTTTTGGCGCTTGGCGCCGGTGGTTATGTCTGGAAACAACGCCAGGCCGCGCCCTCCCCTGCCGCCGCCCCCACTGTTATGGCGCGGTTTGAGGGTATCGAATTCTCCCCGGCTGATCTGAGCCGGGCCGAGCGTATGGAACTGCGCCAGAGCGTGCGCCTGAGCGGCACGGTGCAGCCGCTGGAGCAAAGCAGCGTGCGTGCCGAAGTGGCGGCCCTGGTGCTGGAGGTGACCGTGCGCCGTGGCGAGACGGTGAAAAAAGGCCAGTTGCTGGCCAAGCTGGATACCCGCGATCTCGGCTCGCGCCTGCGTGAGCGCGAAAGCAACCTGGCCTCGGCGCGTTCTGCCATGGCGCTGGCGGAAAGTAATCGCAGCAAGGCACAGCAGCTTAACCTGCGCGGCGTGAAATCGCAGGCTGCACTGGATGATGCCGACAATGCCTATAATACTGCCCGCGCCAATGTGGCCGCCATCGAGCAGCAGGTGGCGATGGCACGCAAGGCGCTCAGCGACGCCGCGATTTATGCGCCGATAGACGGCCAGGTGGCTGACCGCACCGCCAATCCGGGCGAACGTGTGCCGGTGGATGGCAAATTGTTTGTGCTGGCCGATCTGGCCACCATGGAACTGGAAGCCCTGGTGCCGGCGCGCGACGTGCCGAAATTGAAAATCGGTCAGCGCGTGGCATTGAAGGTGGAAGGCTTCGAGGGCCGCGAATTCGCCGCCCGTATCGACCGCATCAACCCGACAGCGCAGGCCGGTTCGCGCTCGATCCTGGTTTATATCCGGCTCGCCAACCCGGAATTGACCTTGCGCGGCGGCATGTTTGCCAGCGGCGAGGCAATCCTGGCCGAAGCCCGCGAGGCGGTAGCCGTGCCACGCGAGGCGATCCGGCGCGAGGCCGGCGCTGCACATGTTTATGTGCTGGAAAAAGATCATGTCGTGCGCAGTGCGGTGGAGCTTGGCCTCACTGAAACCGTGCAGGGCATGGTGGAAATCCGCAGCGGCGTGGCGGCAGGCGACACCGTTATCTCGGCCCCCGGTCTGCGCCTGAGCGACGGGCTGGCCGCCCGCATCGCCGGGAGGTAGTGCTATGTGGCTCACCCGCGTCAGCATCAAAAACCCGGTCTTTGCCAGCATGATGATGCTGTCGCTGCTGGTGGTGGGCCTGTTTGCCTATGCCAAGCTAGGCGTGGACCAGTTTCCCGATGTGGAATTCCCAATCGTGCTGGTGAATACCGGCTATCCGGGTGCCACGCCGGAATCGGTGGAAAGTGAAGTGACACGCCCCATCGAAGAGGCCGTCAATACGATCAACGGGCTGCGGGCGCTGACATCGCGTTCGCTGGAAGGCCGCTCCAGTGTGGTGATCGAGTTCGAGTTGACCGTGGACCCGGTGCGCGCCGTGCAGGATGTGCGCGAGAAGGTGGCGCTGGTGACGCCACAATTCCGCCGCGAGATCAAAGACCCCGAAATCAGCCGCTTCAGCCCGGATAACCAGCCGATTGCTTCCATCGCGGTGCGTTCCGAACGCCGCAGCTTGCGGGAATTGACCACACTGGCCGACCAAGTGGTGCTGAAACGCTTGCAGATCGCGCGCGGGGTTGGCCAAGCCTATATCGTCGGCGGCGTGAAACGGCGCATCAATGTGCTGCCCAATCCCGAGAAGATGCTGGCGCAGGGCATCGGCATGGATCAGTTGATCAATGTGCTGAAAGCCGAGAACCAGCAATTGCCGGTTGGCACGCTGACCCGGGCGCAGCAGGAATTTGTGGTGCAGATCGAAGGCCGCGTGCAGGACCCGGCAAAATTCGCTGACCTGATTATCGCTCGGCGCGGCGGTGCCCCGGTAACGCTGGGTGACATCGCCACCATCGAGGATGGCGAGGAAGACGATACATCGGTGGCCTTGCTGAATGGCGAGCGCATTCTGGCGGTTGATTTCCTGAAAGTGCAGGGCGCCAATACCATTGAGGTGATCGACAATCTGCGCGTGCTGGTGAAGGAGCTGGAAGCCAACCTGCCGCCGGATGTGAAGCTGGAATTTGTCAAGGACACCTCACGCGGCATCCGCGTTTCCGTGGATGGTGTGCGCCGCACGCTGATTGAGGGCGGCATCCTCACCGTGGTGATCGTATTTCTGTTCCTCAATTCCTGGCGCAGCACCATCATCACCGGCCTGACCCTGCCGATTGCGGTGGTTGGCACACTGGCTGCGGTCCACGCCGCCGGCTTCACGCTGAACAAACTGACATTGATGGCGCTGTCGCTCGCCGTTGGCATCCTGATCGACGATGCCATTGTGGTGCGCGAAAATATCACGCGCCATGTGGCGATGGGCAAATCGCATCGCCGCGCCGCCCTGGAAGGCACCGAGGAAATTGGCCTGGCGGTGCTGGCCACCACCCTGTCCATTGTGGCGGTATTTCTGCCCGTGGCCTTCATGGACGGGATTATCGGGCGTTTCTTTTTGCAATTCGGCATCACTGTGGTGGTGGCGGTGCTGATCTCGTTGTTTGTCAGCTTCACGCTTGATCCGATGCTATCCAGTGTGTGGCACGATCCTGATTCGATGCCCAATGCCAAACGCGGCCCATTTGGCCGCCTGATCGGCCTGGTGGATAAAGGCATGGAAAAACTCGGCCGGGTGTATCGCCGGCTGCTGGGCTGGGGGCTGCGCTGGCGCTGGCTGGTGCTGCTGGTGGCTTTGGCCAGCTTTGTTGGCTCGTTCAGCCTGGCCAAACGCATCGGCACCGAATTTGTGCCGGATGCCGACCTGTCGGAAATCCTGGTGGAAGTGACCGTGCTGCCGGGTGCCTCGCTGGATTATACCGAAGCCAAGCTGCGCCAGGCCCAGGATGCACTGAAGGAATTCCCCGAAGTGCGCTACACCTATGCCACCATGAATGCCGGCCTGCTGGCGCGCAAAAATGTTGGCACCATCTATGTGCGCTTTGCTGATCTGAAGGACCGCACTCGCACGCCGAATGAATTGGCGCAGCCGATGCGTGAACGGCTGTGGCGCATTGCCGGCATCGACAATATCAATATTGGCCTGCCCAATATCGGCGGCGGCCTGAACAAGACCATTGTGATCAGCTTGCAGGGCCGTGACATCGGCGAACTCGATAGGCTTTCTCGCGAAGCCATAACGCTGATCAAGGATGCGCCCGGCGTGGTCGATCTGGAATCGAGCCTGAAAGCCAACAAGCCAACCGTGGCTTTGACGCTGGACCGGCAACTTGCCTCCGATCTGGGCGTGGGCGTGAACCAGATCGCGGCCACTTTACGGCCGTTGCTGGCCGGCGATGAGGCTGGCACCTGGAAGGCGCCGGATGACGAGGATTACGACGTGTTTGTGCGCCTGCCGCGCGCCGACCGTTCCGGCCTGCCCGATCTGGACCGGCTTTACGTTGCCTCCAGCCAGAACAACGCTGATGGCAGCCCAAAAATGGTGTCGCTGGCCCAGGTGGCGGAAATCGCCGCCGCTGCCGGCTCAACCCAGATCAACCGGCGCGACCTCAATCGCGAAGTGCAGCTTTCGGCCTCGTCCTTCGGCCGGCCAGTGGGCGAAGTGAGCCGCGAAATCCAGGCCAAGCTGAACAGCCTGAAACTGCCGCCGGGCTACCGCTTCTGGTTTGGCGGCCAATCCAAGGACATGGTGGAAAGCGCCGGCTATGCCGCCGCCGCTTTGGCCCTGGCGGTGATCTTCATCTACCTGATCCTGGCCTCGCAATTCGCCAGTTTCCTGCAACCCTTCGCCATCATGAGTTCGCTGCCGCTATCGCTGATCGGCGTGGTGCTTGGGCTTTATGCCTGGGGTTCCACCTTCAACATCTTCTCGATCATCGGCTTTATCATGCTGATGGGCCTGGTGACCAAAAACGCCATTCTGCTGATCGACTTTGCCAATCAGATGCGGCGTGAAGGCATGAGCCGCCACAACGCCTTGCTGGAAGCCGGCGAAATCCGCCTGCGCCCCATTGTGATGACCACCTTGGCGATGATTTTCGGCATGATCCCGCTGGCGCTGGCGCTCGGCGAAGGCGCCAAACAAAGCTCGGCCATGGCCCATGCCGTGATCGGCGGCCTGATCAGCTCCACACTGCTCACTTTGCTGGTGGTGCCGGTGATCTACACCTATCTGGATGATTTCGGCAGCTTTGTGAAACGCCTGCTGCCCAAGGCGCCGGATCTTGAGGATCATGCAGCAGAGAAACAGCCGGCCGAATAAGTCTCAGTAGCTGCGATCAACGCCGCTGCGGCTCTGCTGCGCCTTCATGTCCATGTATTTCTGGTAGGCCGCATTGGCGCGTTCGGCAAAATCGGCCGGCACTTGCGGGATGCTCGGCATCTGCGCCGGCAAGGCGGCATTGGGGTTTGCCGCCGCATTGGCTGCCGTGCCGGCATAGGCGGTGCCACGGGTGACGCCGAATTTCTGCGACACATTGTTGGCCGTTACCGGCTGGGCGCCGACACTGCGCTGCACCACGCCGCCCTGCTGGGTGTTGGCGGGAAACCATTTGCGCTCATCCAGGGCCGCATTCTGCGCCGTGTTTTGGGCAGTGCTCTGCGCCGTGCTTTGGACTGTGGGCGCTGGCTGCTGCGCCGGCACCTGCTGTGCTGCTGCCTGTTGCGCCGGCATCGATTGAGCAGGCGCCCAGGCGCGATCTGTCAGGGCGGATAACGCCCCCAGAGGGGTGGTTTGTGGCATCTCACTATCGGCCAATTCTATAGCCTTCACGGCACCCGGCAGCTTTTGTGCCGGGTTTTCTACCAGCGCATTCTGCGCCGCAGCGGCAGGCAGTGCATTCTGCGCCAAGCCTACCGAAGCATCTCGCCCCATGCCGTCGTCAATGCCGACGGCTGCCAGGGCATGGCTGCCAATATCCTTGCCGGTCTCTTCATCCACGATGCCATTGATGATTGAGGCCACCAGACCAATCGGGCCGCCAAACAAAGCGCCACCGATGATACGCGATCCATTCTCGATCGTGTCGCCGGTAACTGCCCGGTAGATGCTGTTGACCACCGGGATATGCTGTAGCGGGTTAACGATGTCGAGAAAGGCGGAAAAACTGAAGCCTTCCGGGCCGAACAGGCCACGATGCGGTTTCTCCGCACCCGACGCATTCTGCGTCGCGCTGATTTCAGACTGGGCCGCTTCCGACTTGGAGGAACCCGCCGCACGCTTCGTTGCATTCTGCAACGGCGATATGCCGAGCGTCAGGTTCTCCGAACTGTCAATGAAGGCGGCAACCATAGTTTTTCCCTCTCTCGCCGCCTATCAAAGCAAGCCTGATGCCAAGTCTCCATGGCTTTATATTTCAATGATTTAGCCAATTTCTCATGGGCCGCCCGGCAAAATTTGCCGAAATTGGCTAGGCACCTCTCGCCTGTGTCGGCGATATCTCCCACCCCAGATAAAGTGGTCTTGCGAAACATCACTACTAGATGCGGCCGCGCCTGTGGACAGCACCGCATAACCCATTGTTTTAGCTTGCCGAGTTATCCACTGATAAGCTTTGGAAGATAACTGAAAAAATTCGCAGCCAAATTAAGCGAAATGCCTGTATCCCGAATCTCATGCAAGACCGAATCGGCAACACGATCCGCGTGACCTTTGACGAGCAGGATGGCGACACCCTGCTTGCCACGATCCATTGGCGTGGCGCACCGATCCGGCTGCTCTGCCAATGCGCAGTGGAGAATGAAACACTGGTGCTCTATAATTTCCACATCCAGGGCAAGGGGCCGAACATGCTTGGCCTCAACGGCCTGCGGCAGGCTGCACAATGGGTGATGGAGCAATTCGGTGTCGAACGCCTTGAAATCCACGGCGCGAAACGAACCAGCGGGGCGCAGCCAGGCCGGCAACCCGCCCCACTCGGATTCCGTCGCCGTCACCCTGACCGGATGGCTGCCGGGCATGGAGAAGGTCAGCCTGTCGCTGATGATCCGCGATAGCGGGTTGGGCCTGAAACAGGCCACCGAAATCACCCGCAAGGTTTTGGATAACGAAGCCGTCACTGTGACCATGCCGCAATTCGCCAGCCATGAGGAGGCAATTGCCGCCTTGGCGCGTATTGGCGTGCAGGCGCATTGAAGCCCGCCTCAGAGATAATGCCCTGAGCGCTTCTTCTTGGTGGCCAGATAGGCTTCGTTATGGCTGTTGGCGGGGAATTTGTGCGGCACCCGCTCGGCCACGATAACACCGGCATCGGTCAGGCCGCTGACCTTTTCCGGGTTGTTGGTGAGCAGCCGCACGGCGGAAAAACCGAGCAATTCCAGCATCCGCGCCGCCGGGCGGAACCAGCGTTCATCGGCGGCATAGCCGATGCGCAGATTGGCTTCCACGGTATCGAAGCCCTGATCCTGCAACTGATAGGCGCGCAGCTTGTTCACCAGACCGATGCCACGGCCTTCCTGCGCCATATAAAGCAACACACCACCGCCGGCCTCGCGGATGGTGCGCACCGCGCCGCGTAGCTGCTCGCCGCAATCGCAGCGCAGGCTGCCCAGCAGGTCGCCGGTGAAACATTCTGAATGCAGCCGCGCCAGCACCGGCTGCGCCGGATCGGGCTGGCCGATCACCAAGGCAAAATGCTCCGGCCCGCCATCGGCGGCGCGGAAGGCATAAAGCCGTGCATCCTCGGCATCGGCCACCGGCAGGCGGGCCTGGCTCACCTGCACCAGGCTTTCGGCGGCGGCTTCGTCATAGGCCGCGATGGCGGCAGCCGGCACAGCCACCAGCAAGGGCGGCAGAACCGCACCAGAAGGCAGCGGGATATAGAGCGCCGCCGGCAGCAGATAGGCAATCTTGGCCAGCTTGATCGCCAGGGCCGCACCAGCCGGCGCGGCGCCCAGGCGGCGCTGATAAGGCCCGCGCAACGGCGCTGCCAGATCGCGGCTGGCATCGGCCAGATCGCGGATCAGCGCGGCGCGCTCGGGCGGCGCCACCGGCAATTCGGCCAGGGGCAGCAGGATCGTGTCATAGCCGGTCGGCATGATATGCAGCACGGCGGCACGCTGGGCGGTCAATGCCAGGGCGGCTTCCGGCTGGTCACCAGCCAGCCCCAAGGCCAGGGCCAATGCCGCCTCGCTGAGTGTCTCTGCCGCGCAGATCAGGGCGCTGCCGCCAGCCTCAAGTTGCAACAGCACGGCGCGGCCGCGGCGCATCTCATGCGCGGCGCGGTCTACCTGCAAGGCAACGGTTTCAGCATCCAAAGGCGACATCGCCCAACCCTTTACGCCCGCCGGCCCCGCGCCGCAAGTCATACCGCCACGACCCTGATTTGTCGCACACTTGTCGCAGAATCAAGCCATATTCAGCGTGTCATGATGCCCAATGCCCGCCCCAGCCTGCAAGCCCGCCTGATTGCCCGCGCCCTGCGCCGCCTGATCAAGCCGCGCCAATACGGCCCCGATGATGTGCCGCTGTTGCGCGGCCTGATGCAGATGCTGGCGCGCACCGGCCTGCCGGGCGGCATGCGGGCGGAAAAACCGCGCGATGCCGCCTGGCAGGCCGCCGGTTTGCATGGCGAATGGCTGGTGCCGCAATATGCCCGGCGGGGCCGCGCGCTGCTCTATCTGCATGGCGGCGGTTTCATCAGCGGCGCTGCCCGCACCCATCGCCCGATCACCACCCGGCTGGCTCAGAAACTGGCCGTGCCGGTGCTGGCGCTGGATTACCGGCTGGCGCCGGAGCATCCCTATCCGGCCGCGCTGGAAGATGCCCTGGCCGCCTGGCATTGGCTGACCGGGCCGGCCGGCTACCGGCCAGACCGGCTGTGGCTGGCCGGCGATTCGGCCGGTGGCGGCCTGGCGCTCAGCCTGATGCTGGCCTTGCGTGACAAGGGCTTGGCCCAACCGGCCGGCGCGGCGCTGTTTTCACCCTGGACCGACCTGAGCATGAGCGGCGCCAGCCA
>DLGP01000148.1:37001-37322 GCA_002482765.1 Alphaproteobacteria bacterium UBA7691 | reverse complement strand
CGCCAGCCATACCGAAAATGCCGAACATTGCGCCTGGTTCAATCCGGGCCATCTGGTTTTTGCGGCGCAGCTTTATGCCGGTGCTGCCGACCGGCATGACCCGCTGTTATCGCCATGTTTTGCCAAACTGGCCGGCCTGGCGCCGCTTTTCCTGCATGCCAGCGACAGCGAGATGATGCGCGATGACAGCACGGCCCTGGCCAAGGCAGCGGATTTTCCGCCCGGCAGCGCCCTCACCCTTTGGCATGGCCTGCCGCATGCCTGGCCGAATTTCGCCGGCCTGATGCCGGAAGCGGATCATTGCCTGGAGCTTGCCGCCGA
>DLGP01000148.1:22315-36913 GCA_002482765.1 Alphaproteobacteria bacterium UBA7691 | reverse complement strand
ACTCCGGCTGGCCTTGGTGTGTTTTGGCGGCGTGTCGCTCGCCATCTACATGCATGGCGTGTCGAAGGAAATTCTCAAGCTGGTGCGCGCCTCCAAGGCGTTTCACACCCTGCCCAAAGGCAGCCGTGAAAGCCTGACCTATGCCGATACCGAGGCCGGCCAGGCCCATCCGCATGATACCGAGGCGATCTATTTTGAATTGCTGCGCGATCTCAGCCGGCATGTGGAATTGCGCGTTATTGTTGATGTGATTGCCGGCGCCTCGGCCGGCGGCATCAACGGCATCATGCTGGCCCGCGCCCTGGCGCATGATCTGCGGCTCAATCATTTCCGTGACCTGTGGCTCAAGCAGGCCGATGTGTCGAAGCTGCTCGATGCGTCAAAACGTGCCGCGCCCTGGAGCAAATGGTTCATGCGGCCGGTGCTCTGGCTCGCCGCGCGCTCACGCCTGGGCCGCCTGCTGGCCGATCCCGAAATCCTTGCCAAAGTGTCGCTCTTCACCCGCTCGCGCTGGTTCGAGCCGCCTTTTGACGGCCTGCATCTGGCGCGCAAACTGTTCAAGGGCCTGGAAGCGATGGGCGAGCCGGCCGAACCCGGCGCCTCGCTGATGCCGGCCGGCTTGCAGCTTGATCTGTTTGTCACCGTCACCGATTTTTATGGCTATCTGCGCCATATCCCGATCCACGATCCGCCCTTTGTGCGCGACCGCGAGCATCGCCATGTGCTGAAATTCCACTATCGGCGCTGGCAGAATGGCGAGGAAAGTTCCGACCTGACCCGTGCCGATGCCGCCGCCCTGGCCTTTGCCGGCCGCGCCACCTCGGCTTTTCCCGGCGCCTTTCCACCGGCGCAGCTTTCCGACATCGATCAGATCCTGGCTGAGCGCGGCCGGGTTTGGGATGGCAAGGCCGCCTTCCTGAAACGCAATTTTGGTGAGTATATCGCTGCCGGTCTGGACCCGGC
The DNA here is from genome assembly GCA_002482765.1 of Alphaproteobacteria bacterium UBA7691. Classification (GTDB taxonomy): domain Bacteria; phylum Pseudomonadota; class Alphaproteobacteria; order Ferrovibrionales; family Ferrovibrionaceae; genus Ferrovibrio. The sequence continues at coordinate 35,950 of DLGP01000148.1, read as the reverse complement.
GCTGACGTCCTTTGTTGATGGCGGCGTGCTCAACAACAAACCTTTCGCCTCGGCGATGAAGGCGATCCGCGGCCGCCCGGCTTATCGCCAGGTGGATCGCCGGCTGGTCTATATCGATCCGGCGCCGCTGCGCCCACCGCCGCCGCCCACCGGCCGCGTGCCGGGCTTTTTCCTTCCCCTGAAAGGCGCGCTGTCGGATTTGCCGCGCAACGAGCCGATCTCGGATGAACTGATCTGGGTCAACCGCTTCAACGAGCGCGTGCGCCATCTGCGCGGCATCATCGATGCCACCCAGCCGCAGATTGCCCGCCTGGTGGCCGAACATGCGCCGTCCGGGCGCGACGAGCCGCTGAGCGAGGAGCAACTCCGCGCCTGGCGCCTGGCTGCCAGCGCGCGCGCCGCGCATGATGCCGGCTTTGCCTATGAGGGCTATATCCGCCTCAAGCTGGGCGCGGTGCAGGCTTTTGTGGCCAAGCAACTGGCCCAGGTCTGCGCGCATCGCGATGGTTCGATCGAGGCAAGCTGGATCGCCCTGGCCTTCGACCGCTGGGCCAAAATCCGCCAGGTCTGCTCCACCGCTGCCGGCTATGCCCCCACCAGCCTGGCCAGCAGCCGCGATGCCTTGCCGCCCTGGGTGCGTTTCCTGCTGGGCTTTGATGTGGCTTTCCGCCAGCGCCGGCTGCGTTTCCTGCTGCAACGCCTGAACCTGCTCTATGGCAAGGTGGGCGAGCCGGATCAGGCCGGGCTTGATCCGGTGCAGCTCAATCAGCTCAAGCGCCTGCTGTATGAGGAACTGGAAAGCCTGCGGCGCTATGATACCGGCGCCTTTGTTGCCGCTGACAGCGCGGCGCTTATCCGCCAGCTTTTCCAGCGCCGCATTGAGCCGCAGGAGCCAGAAAAACTGGCGCGCGATGCGGCCGAATTTGCCGATGCGCATCTGCATGAGATCGATGCCATCGTTGAGCATCTCAACCGCGACATCGCACTCAATGCCGCCACCAACCGGTTGGATGCCCTGCTGGCCACCCTGCATCCGGCGGATTGGAGCCAGACCGCACGGCGCGACATCCTGGAAAGTTATATCGGCTTCGCCTTCTGGGATGTGCTGACCTTCACCATCACCAATTGGCGCGACCTTGGCGAGTTCAACGAAATCCGCATTGATCGCATCAGCCCCGAGGATGCCAACGCAATCCGGGCCAACAACACCCTGAAAGGCATCAATTTTGGCCGTTTCGGTGCCTTCTTCAGCCGGCCACACCGGGAAAACGACTATCTCTGGGGCCGCCTGCATGCCGTGGAGCGGCTGATTGATATCGTGTGCGATTCCGGCCTGGGCGAGGCACCGTCAAAAGCCGCGAAAGTTGACCGCCGGGGGCTGAAATACCGCGCCTTCCTGATCGTGCTGGATGCCGAGGCGCCGCATCTTCGCCACAGCGCCGCGCTGATTGAGGAATTACGCGCCGAAATCGCCGCCCTACAGGCCGCTGCCGGCCTAAGCAAACGTGAATGAATCGGCACAATCGCGGCCTTGCCGCCGGTTGGGAAATAGCTATGCTGGCGCCGCTTTTGCCGCTTTCCTCACCCTCCAGACGCGAGTTGACCCGTGTTCCATTTCTCTGCCTCCCGTGTTGCCCTGATCGCATTGCCCGTTATTGCCCTGGCTGGCATTGCCCTGGCGCAACCCGCCAGCGATCCGGTGGTGGCGCGTGTCAACGGCCAGCCGATCACCCGCTCGCAAGTGATGGCGGTGTTTGAATCGCTGCCGCCGCAGATGCGCCAGGCGCCGCTGGAAGCGGTGATGCCGGCGCTGGTCAATGAAATGGTGGCGCGCAAGCTGATCAACGAGGCCGCTGAAAAGGCCAAGCTGGATGGCGATGCCAAGGTGAAGGAACAGCTCAAATCGGCGCGCGAAACCGTGTTGCAGCAGGCTTTCCTGGAACGCACCGTGAGCAAGGAGCTGACCGACGAGCGGCTCAAGAAGCGCTACGACGATCTGATCAAGGCGCAGCCGCCGCGCGACGAAGTGCATGCCCGCCATATCCTGGTGGCCAATGAGGTGGATGCCCTGGCGGCGCTGGAAGATGTGAAGAAGGGCCAGGATTTCAGCGAAGTATCGAAGAAGCGCTCAACCGGGCCGACCGCTGCCACCGGCGGCGATCTTGGTTTCTTCACCAAGGATCAGATGGTGCCGGAATTTGCCGAGGCGGCCTTTGCCTTGCAGCCCGGCCAAGTGACGCAGAAGCCGGTGAAGAGCCAGTTCGGCTGGCATGTCATCAAGGTGGAAGCGCGCCGCACCGCGCCGCCGCCGGCCTTCGCCGATGTGTCGGAAGAAGTGCGCGAAATCCTGGTGCGCGAGATCATCGAGCAGACCGTCAACGACCTGAAGAAGGGCGCCAAGATCGATATCGTGGAGCAGCCCAAGCCGGCCGGCCAGTTGCCCACCATCGCCCCGGCCCCGAAGAAGTAAAAGCCGAAGAAGTAAAGGACACCCCGTCATGGCCGCGCATCCGGTTTCGCCCCTGGCCCCGCAAGATTATCCCAGCCTGCCCGCCATTGCCGGCGCGCGGCTGGCCACCGGCCTGTCTGGCATGCGCTACAAGGGCCGCGACGACCTGTTGCTGATCGAACTGGCGCCCGGCAGCAAGGCGGCCGGGCTGTTCACCCGTTCGTCGATGCCCGGCGCGCCGGTGGAATGGTGCCGCAAGATCCTGGGCAATGCGGCGCGTGGCCTGGTGGTGAATGCCGGCATCGCCAATGTGTTCACCGGCAAGGCCGGCGCTGCTGCCGCCAAGGCCACCGCCGAGGGCGCCGCCCAGGCGCTGGGCGCCAAGGCGAACCAGATTTATCTGGCTTCAACGGGTGTGATCGGCCAGTTGCTGCCGGCCGAAAAGATTGTGGCGCAACTGCCCAAGCTGACCAAGGCGCTGAACGGCGATGCCTGGGCCAAGGCCGCGCGCGCCATCATGACCACCGACACCTTCCCCAAGCTGGCCACCGCCACTTGCCAGATTGACGGCAAGACCGTGACCATCAATGGCATCGCCAAGGGTTCGGGCATGATCGCGCCCGATATGGCGACCATGCTGGCCTTCCTGGTGACTGACGCCAAGCTGCCGACCGAAACCCTGCAAGCCTTGCTCAAGGGCGCCAATAACCAGAGCTTCAATTGCCTGACCGTGGATGGCGATACCTCCACCTCGGATACCGTGCTGCTCTTTGCCACCGGTGCCGCCGGCAACAAGGCTTATGACAAGGCTTCCGACCGCGCGCTGGCCGATTTCCGCCGCGCACTCACCGCCGTGATGGCCGAACTGGCGCAGCTTATCGCCCGCGATGGCGAAGGCGCGCAGAAGCTGGTGACGGTGAGCGTGACCGGGGCGCAGAATGATGCTGCCGCGCGGGTGATTGCGCGCGCTATCGCCAATTCGCCGCTGGTGAAAACCGCCATTGCCGGCGCCGATGCCAATTGGGGCCGCATCGTGATGGCGGTGGGCAAGAGCGGCGAGAAGGCCGACCGCGACAAGCTGGTGGTGACGCTCGGCGACCGCGCCGTGACCGCCAAGGGCATGGTGCGGCCAGATCATGACGAGGCCGCCGCCACGGCGCATTTCAAGAGCCAGGATGTGCGCATCGGTGTGGATGTGGGCATCGGCAAGGGCAAGGCCGTGGTGTGGACCTGCGACCTGACCCATGGCTATATCGATATCAACGCCGATTACCGCAGCTAAATGAGCGTCGATCCGCTTTGCCCGGGCGATGCTGAAAGCGTGCTGCGGCCCAAGCCGGTGGTGCTGGTGGTGGCCGTGGCGCTGGTGGATAATGACGGCCGCGTGCTGCTGGCGCAGCGCCCCGAGGGCAAGAAGCTGGCCGGGATGTGGGAATTTCCCGGCGGCAAGGTGGAGCCGAATGAAACCCCGGAAGCCGCGCTGCTGCGTGAGCTGCGTGAGGAGCTTGGCCTGGATATCAGCGCCGCCTGCCTGGCGCCGTTTGCCTTTGCCAGCCACAGCTACGACGATTTCCATCTGCTGATGCCGCTCTATGTCTGCCGCCGCTGGGTGGGCCAGCCGCAAGGCCGCGAAGGCCAGGCGCTGAAATGGCTGCGGCCGGTGCAGATGAAGGATGTGCCGATGCCGCCTGCCGACCTGCCGCTGGTGGCGATGCTGCGCGACCTGCTCTGAAATTCCAGTTACAGCGGATCGGCGCCGGTTTCCTCGGCGATCTTGTGCCGGATGACACGCAGTGATTCGGTCAGTTCGCGGCCCACGGCGCCGCCATCGCCCTTGATATCAGCGCCCACCACGGCGCGCAGGGCATCGACATGGGTGCGCACCAGCGGCAGCCGGCTTTCATCCACCTCATGGATCATATCCAGCAGCTTGCAATAGGAATCACACACCGCCGTGACCAGCGGGTAGCCGAAAGTGCCGCCCTGGCCGCGCAATTCATGCGCCACGCGGCGTAAATCCAGCAGATAACTGTTGCGCCCAGCCAGATCGGTTTCCGCCTGGCGCAACAGGTCCACGATGATCTGGGTGTCGCGGCGCAGGATATCGCTGAATTCCTGTTTCAGTACGCCGACGCGCTGGTCGGCTTCCTTGAGCATATCCTCGGCCGACTTGCCGCCAATCGGTCGGGCCTTGCGCGCAATCGGATTGGGATTGCCGATGAATTCCACATCGTCGCTCATTGGTCTTCCTTGCGGCGTTTCGGACCACGATAGCCATCGGTGCGGCGGCGGCGGCGGTCGGGGCCAAAAAATTGTCTGGTCTTGACGAATTGCCGGGGCCGCTCGATCACCTCGACGACGCGGCTATACAGTGCCTGGGCCGAGATCGGCTTGGCAAGGAATTCGGTAACCCCGGCATCACGCGCGGCAAAGATATTGCTGCGTGTGGTGTTGGCGGTCAGCATGATGATCGGCAATAGCCGCAGGGTGCGGTTGGCGCGCACGCGGCGGATCAGCTCAATGCCGGATTTCTCGCCCATATCCCAATCGCTGATCACCATATCCACGGCGGCATCGGCCAATTGTTGCAAAGCCTGATCCACACTATCGGCCTGCAACACATTGCGCACACCGATGCCGTTCAGCGTATTGGTGACAATGGTCCGCATGAAGCGGTTGTCATCCACCACCAGCACACTTACCGAACCGAGATCATAAAGCTGCACTGATTGTATCCGCAGAATTTCATTTTGCCGGATATTATCCGCCTTGCCCGGCTGCCACAATCGCGGATTGCCCGATCCCCGGCTCGCTGAGTGCTTCTCGTATATGCTGCTGCAATGCAGCCGCAGCCGGCGCCAGACGCCGCGCCGGCAGATGCAGACAAATCGCGGCCAACGGCAGTGGTGGCATGGCTTCCGCAACCCCCAGGCTGTGCAGATCGCGCGCCATGGTGCCGGCCTTGAACACCGACACCGCCAGGCCGGCGCGCACAGCGGCTTCGAGTGCGGCATAATTGGCGCTCATATAGGCCACCCGCCAAGCAATGCCGGCCCGGTTGAGCGCCTCGATGGCCCAGGCGCGGAATAGACAGCCACTGGGCGACAATGCCAACGGCAGCGGCCGCCGCTGATACACCATATGGCTGCGCGCCGCGCCCCAGACCGGGGTTTCATGGCGCAGCAATTCGCCCATCGGCGCTTCAGCCGGATGCATCACAATGGCCAGATCGAGATCACGCCCAAGCCGCTTCGGCATCTCGGCGGTGAGGCCGGTATGCACTTCCACCTCGATGCCGGGATGGCTGGCGGCAAAGCGGCTCAGGATCGGCGGCACCAGGGTGGCCGAATAATCCGCCATCACACCCAGCCGCACCCGCCCACGCAGGTCTGGCCGCGCCACGCTGCGCAGCGCCTCCTCGCTCAAAGCCAGGATGCGGCGCGCATAACCCAGCATTGCCTCGCCTTCCGGGGTTGGCGCAAGATGGTGGCGGCCCCGTTCCAGCAACCGCACGCCGGCCACCGCCTCCAGCCGCTGCACTTGCATGCTGACCGCCGATTGCGTGCGGTTCAGCGCCCGGCCCGCCGCCGTGAAGCCGCCGCTATCCAGTACCGCCACAAAAGCCTGCAACAGATCGGGGTCGAGCCGGGTTTCCATGTATCAATTTCCTTGATCCAGACTATCTTATACATTCGTTTCCATGATGATGCGATGACAACCAAACTGTCGCAAGTTTAAACCGTCCGAATGTACAGCATGACATCCCCGCCTGCCGCCCGCCGCCCATTGCTCGGCCTTGCCGCCGCCTGCCTGTCCAGCCTGCTGGGCGGCAGCGCCGTGGTGGCGACCCGCTTTGCCGTAGCCGAGATCGGCCCGGTGGCCCTGGCGGCGCTGCGCTATGGCCTTGGCGCCTTGCTGCTGGGCGGCTTGGTACTGCTGTGGCGCCGGCAACGGCTGACCCGGCGTGACTGGCTGCCGGTGCTGCTGCTCGGCGCCCTGTTCTTTGCCGCTTTCCCGGCCCTGTTCAGTGCCAGCTTGGCCCATACCACGGCGGCACGAGGCGCCCTGGCGCTGGCCAGCCTGCCCTTCCTCACCCTGCTGGTGGCCGCCCTGCTCGGCCGCGAAAGCCTGAGCGCGTTGAAGCTGGCCGGTGTGCTGCTGGCGCTGGCCGGCGTGGCCCTGGCCCTGATAGCCGGCCGCGACCTGGCGGCGCCGCCCGGTGCCTGGCGCGGCGACCTGCTGATGCTGCTGACCGCGCTGCTCGGCGCCATCTTCAATGCCCTGGCGCGGCCCTATATGGCGCGGCTGGGCGCACTCGGCTTCACCGCCTGGGCCATGCTGGCCGGTGCCGTGATGCTGAACCTGGTGGCCTGGGACGGCAGTGCGCGTGAGGCTGTGATGACACTGAGCGGCGCGGCCTGGGCTGCCATCACCTATCTTGGTGTCATCGGCGCCGCATTGATTTTCTATCTGTGGGGCCTGGGCCTGGCGCATGCCTCGCCAACCCAGGTGGCGGTGACGGTGGCACTCAACCCGGTGAGCGCGATGACGCTGGGCGCCCTTTTGCTGCATGAGCCGGTGGGCGGGGCGCTGCCGCTGGGCCTGGGCGCGGTGCTGCTGGGGATCGCCGCCGTAAACTGGCCCGCGCCTGTGCCAAAGCCGCCACCAGCAGGGCCGCGCCAAGTGTGAGCCAGCCGGGCGCAATGCGGAAATCGAACATCAGGTTGGCGGCCCATAACCGCTGCCAGGGCAATTGGGTGCAGCAGGCGGCCCAGGCGATTTCGGCCAATGCCGCCGCCAGCGCCGCCAGCGGCGCCAGGGCCCAGGCATCACCGGCCCGCCGCAGCCGGCCCAGCGCATAGCCGAGGCGATACAGCATCAGCCAGGCGAAGAAGCCGACCTGCAACAAGGGCGGATCAATCTCGCGCTTGGCTTGCAGCAGATAATGCACCAGCGCCAGTACGGCGATGACATAGACCAGCTTGTGCAGCCGGCCCCAGGCCTTGCCGCCCATGCGGCGGATCGCGGCGTCAAACGAGGTCAGGCCCAGCGCGCTCAGGCCAAGCAGCGCAACAAAGCCGATGGTGAGATAGAAGCGCAGCACAATCTCGCTGGCCACCTTGACCAGATCGCCCTTCTGATCGAGCACATAGAGCACCAGATGCGCCAGCACATAGGCCAGCGCCGCCACGCCAATCTGGCGCCGCAGCTTGATCAGCGCCGGCCAATCCAGCAGCCGGCGCAGCGGCGTGACGGCGAGCGAGCCAAGCAGAAGCCACACTGCCCAGCGCCCGGTTTCATGGATCAGTTCATCCAGCGGGCGCGGCCCCAGATCGTCGGCCAGGATACGCCAGGCCAGCCATAGGCCAGGCAGCCAGAGCAGCAGGAAACACGCCGCCTTGAGCGGCGACAGGCGGCCATCACGTTCATGCCAGGGCATTGTCATGGTGGCAGGATGGCGTGCCGCCCGGGCAGCGGCAAGCGGGCGCCCGGTAACGATACGGCGAGGTGTTATTTATTGCGCAGGCAGCGGGCGACGATCTGGCCGCAGGCAACCAGGGTTTCACGCCCGGTGGCGGTGCGGCCCTTCATCGCCACATCAACCACCCGGCCCTGGCGCAAGGCAAAGGTGGTTTCGCAATACCGGAAATATTCGTAGGAACCTGGGTTGCGGCTGAGCGGCGACTTGTCTTCGTCCACACTCATCTGCGCCGAAGCCGAGCTTTCGCGGAAGTAGCTCCAGAGCACAGTGTCCTGCTCCCGATTGAGCGCCGTCGGCTCGCCGGCACAGGCGAGCAATTGCGCTTCCGGCAGGCCAACCAGTTCTTTCTGGCCGCGCCGGGCAAGGTCTTCCTGGGTGGAGGAACAACCGGCCAGCAGGCCGGCAAGGAGCAACAGGGGCAGGGCTTTCATGGCGCGGAGCATGCAGCATGCTTTTGCCGCAGTCAAACCGGATAGCACCCCGGATTGCAGCCCCCGGATTGCAGCAGCGTGGGCTTTGCGATACATCGGATGCCAAGCGGCGGGCCAAGCCGCATGCCAGGAGGAAACATGGCCGAGTATGTGACAATCCAAGCCGAAGCCCTGCGCGCCACAGTGCGCGCCATCTGCCGCACCGGCGGCAGCAATGAGCGCGAGGCCAGTCTGGTGGCCGAAAATCTGGTGCTGGCCAATCTCAGCGGCCATGACAGCCACGGCGTCGGCATGCTGCCGCAATACTGGCTGGCGGTGCATGAGAAGCGTCTGGTGGTTAATCAGAGCGCCCATATCGCATTGGATGCCGGGGCGCTGGTAACGGTGGATGGCGGCTTCGGCTATGGCCAGGTGATCGGCCATGAGGCGATGGAAATCGCCATCCAACGCGCCCGCCAGCATGGCGTTTGTGTGCTTTCCCTGCGCAACAGCCACCATATCGGCCGCATCGGCCATTGGGGCGAACAATGCGCCGCCGCCGGCATGATCTCGACGCATTATGTCAACGTGGTGAACCGCCAGCCGCTGGTGGCGCCGTTTGGCGGCTCGGATGCGCGCTTTGCCACCAATCCCTATTGCTGCGCCATTCCCGGCCCGCATGGCGGCGAGCCGATTGTGCTGGATATGGCCACCAGCACCATTGCCATGGGCAAGGTGCGCGTGGCGATGAACAAGGGCGAAACCCTGGCCCCCGGCATCCTGATCGATGCCGAGGGTAATCCCAGCATCGACCCCAAGGTGATGTTCAACAAGCCGAGCGGTGCCATCCGCGCCTTTGGCGAGCATAAGGGCTTCGGCCTGGCGCTGATTGCCGAACTGCTTTCCGGCCCGCTCAGCGGCGGTGGCACCGGGCGCAACAATTGGGAAGTCGGCACCATCACCAACAACATGCTCAGCATCGTGTTTGACCCGGCCAAGCTGGGTGGCGCCAGCACCTGGCAGGATGAGGCGCAAGCCTATATCGACTGGGTGAAGGCTTCGCCGCCGGCCCCCGACAACAAAACCGGCGGTGTGCTGGTGGCCGGCGAACCGGAGCGCCGCACCCGTGCCGAACGTAACAGCCAGGGCATCCCGGTGGATGCCACCACCTGGGGCGAGATTGTTGCCGCCGGCGCCCTGCTGGGCCATGCCGCAGCCGATACCAACCGCCTCGCCGGCCTGTAATTCTCGGAGATATGTTTCATGACCGACCAAGATAATCGCATCCAGCAAGCCGCCGAACGTCTGCGCCAGGCCGAAGCCAGCGCCACCGCCTGCGATCCGGTGCGCGACCTGCTCGGCACCGCCGACGATCTGCGCGTTGCCTATGCCGTGCAGCGCGCCAACCGCGAGCATTTCATCAACAGCGGCCGCCGCCTGATCGGCCGCAAGATCGGCACCTCCAGCCCGGGCGCGCTCAAGATGTTCGGCATCACCGCGCCGACCTATGCCATGCTGTATCACGACATGGTGCTGAATGACGGCGACACGATTCCGGCTGGCCGGCTGATCCAGCCGCGCCTGGAAGCCGAGGTGGCGGTGGTGCTGGAACGTGATCTCGACATGCCGAACCCGACCCTGGTGGATGCGATCCGCGCCGTGGGTTATGTGGTGCCGGCCATCGAGGTGGTGGATAGCCGCATCCGCAACAACGATTTCAAGATAGTTGATCTGGTGGCAGATAATGTCAGCGGCGCGTTCTTTGTGCTCGGCTCGGTCGCCCGCAAGCTGGAAGGGCTTGACCTGCGCCGCGCCACCGGCACGCTCACCAGCAATGGCAATGTGATCGGCCAGGGGCCGGGCGCGGCCGTGTGGGGCAACCCGATCAATGCGCTGGCCTGGCTGGCCGCCAAGCAGGTGAAGATCGGCCTGCCGCTGCGCGAGGGTGATGTGGTGATGACCGGCACCTATTGCCCGATGCAGCCGGCCAATCCCGGCGATGCCGTCAGCGTGGACATCGACGGCCTGGGCCGCTGCGAGGTTAATTTCGCGGCTTGAAAAGCCCCTCGTTCGCTACTCCGTCATGGTCGGCGCAGGCCGACCATCCACGAGTGCTTTGTTTTCAACCAGTAAAATGAAAAACATGGATGGTACGCCTTCGCGTACCATGACGGCTTTTGTTGTGCAGGCAACCCGCTACTTCGCTGCCAATTCGGCGGCGCGGTGCACCGCGCGACGGATGCGCGGATAGGTGCCGCAGCGGCAGATATTGGTGATCGCCTCATCAATCTCGGCGTCGCTGGGATCGGGTTTCTGCGCCAGCAGGGCGGCGGCGGCTAATATCTGGCCGGATTGGCAATAGCCGCATTGCGGCACGTCGATCTCGGCCCAGGCACGTTGCACCGGGTGCGCGGCTGCGGCATGCAAGCCCTCAATGGTGACAATTTTCGCCTCGCCCACGGCGCTGGCCGGCAATGAACAGGAACGCACCGCCTGGCCATCCAGCAAAACCGTGCAGGCGCCACATTGCGCGATGCCGCAGCCATATTTGGTGCCGGTCAGATTAAGCAGGTCTCGCAGCAGCCAGAGCAGCGGCATCGCCTCATCGGCCTCCACCTCGTATTGCCGCCCATTCACGTTCAACCGCAGCATATCTGCCTCCCTGCCCAGGGCAGAAAGTTAACACGAACCGCCCGCAACGTCACTTATTCTGCAATAGCCAGGGCGGAAACGCGCTGGCGCGGGAAGCGCAATGTCACCACGGTGCCAACCCCTTCGCGGCTATCAATCGTGACCGAACCCTGATGCAGCCGCATCAGCGCCTGCACCAGCGGCAGGCCGAGGCCGGCGCCACCATAACTTTTGGACAGATGGTGGTGCAGCTGCACAAATGGCTCCAGGGCGCGCGGCACATCCTCGCGCTTCATGCCGATGCCGGTATCGCGCACGCAGATGGCGAAGCGGCCATCCGCTTCCAGTTCGGCGCCAATCGTCACCTTGCCGCCCTTGGGCGTGAACTTGACCGCATTGCCGAGCAGATTGAGCAGCATCTGGCGCATGGCGCGCTCATCGGCGCGCAACTCGGGCAGATCATCCGGCAAATCCACTTCCAGGGTGATGCCGCCTGAAGCCGCCTTGTCTTGCAGCATACGCAACACGGCGCGGCACAGCTCGTGCAGGTCAATCTCCTCCTCGGTCAGTTCCACGCGCCCGGCCTCGATCCGGGTATGATCGAGCAGGTCATTGACCAGGCTGAGCAGGTGCTTGCCGCTATTGAGGATATCGGCGGCATATTCCTTGTAGCGATCATCACCGAGGCGGCCGAATAATTCACCGCTGAGAATTTCGGAAAAGCCGATAATGGCATTCAGTGGCGTACGCAATTCATGGCTCATATTGCCCAGGAAAGCGGTCTTGGCCTGGTTCGCCGCCTCGGCCTCGGCCTTGGCGCGCTTGAGCGCCTCGATCACCCGCCGCAGCCGCTCGGAATCACGATTCACGCGCTGGATGACCCGATTGTATTGCAGCGCAATCGGCTCCACTTCAGAGCCGGCAATCACCGCAACCGGGCCATCAAAACGGCCTTCAACACGATGCCGCTCCATGTCGTTGACCAGATCGAGCATCGCCGATGAAGCGCCATGCTCGGCCTGGTTCAGGCCGACATGTTCGGCTTCGGGCGAAACCCGCAGCGGCAGGAAGCGATTGACGATCTTGAGCACCACATAGGTGATGCCGAAGCAGTAAATGCCAGCCACCACACAGCCCAGCAACTGGATGCCGAATTGGGTGATACGATCATGCGGCACCGGCCAAGCTGAGGGATCGCCGAACAACGCCACCGCCAGGGTGCCCCAGATACCGGCGCCGAGATGCGCCGGCACCGCGCCCACCGCATCGTCGATGCGCAGCCGCTCCAGCCATTGGCCGAATAACAGGGCGATCACCCCGCCGATAGCGCCGATCAGCACCGCCGATAATGCCGAGGTGTTGTTGCAATTGGCGGTGATTGCCACCAGGCCGGCCAGCGTGCCATTGAGGAAATCCTCCACGCGCGGCAACGGGAATATCAGGCGCGAGGCGACCAGGCCGGCAATGCCGCCGGCACAGCCGCCCAGGGTGGTGTTGATCAACACGCTGGGTACATCCGCCGACATTGCCAACGTGCTGCCGCCATTAAAGCCGAACCAGCCGAACCACAGCAGCATGACACCGAGGGTGGACATGGTGAGATCATGGCCACGAATCATCGCCACGCCCTGCTTGAACCGCCCCATACGCGGCCCGATCACCACCACGGCAGCCAGTGACACCCAGCCGCCGACCGAATGCACCACGGTGGAACCGGCAAAATCGATGAAACCAAGTGCCGCCAGCCAGCCCGACTCGCCGCCAAGCTGGCCGCCATTCCAGGCCCAATGGCCAAAAACCGGATAGATCAGGCCCGAAATGATGATGGTGATGACAACATAGGAACTGAACGCCACCCGCTCGGCCACCGCGCCGGAAACGATGGTGGCGGCAGTGCCGCAGAACATGAGCTGGAATAGCAGGAAGGCGCCAATCGAGGTTTCGCTGCGGGCATCGAACATCCAGGCGCTGGCGCCGATCCAGCCATTCTGGCTGATGCCAAACATCAGCGCGAAGCCAAACAGCCAGAACAACAGGCTGGCAATGCAGAAATCGACCAGATTTTTCAATGCCACATTGATACTGTTCTTGGCGCGCACAAAGCCGCTTTCCAGGCAGCAGAAACCTGCCTGCATCACAAAGATCATGCAGGTGGCCACCAGGAGCCAGACCAGATCGATACGCTCTATTGCCATTCGCCTACAAAAGCGGGGCGCCCTGGGGATCGGCGCCGAAGGGAGGGTGGACTGCTGGTAGCAATCCGATACACGTTTGCCGAAGCAAAAGGCATACCAGCGTTAAACCCCTGATATAGCGATGCCAGAAACAGCATTTGGCTTTTGCGGTGGCAAAGTGATTAAAAATTAGCCGAAACCCAGGTGTTGGCATTTGCACTGCCGGGCATTATTTGATGAGCAGAGCGTTCACGCCGAGATATAACCGTCCGGTCGCAAACCGGCCCCAAAACTGGATCATATCATTATGGAACCGACCAGCCTGAATTTCGGCATCTCCGCCGGCCAGCCAGGCGCCGCGCAGCCCGGCACCAATCTGGGCCTGGCCCCGGCAGCGGCCGATCTGGTGAAAGAGATTGATATCACCACCTTCATGCAGGATGTGGTGCAGGCTTCGATGCAGCAGCCGGTGCTGGTGGATTTCTGGGC
>DLGP01000148.1:0-22301 GCA_002482765.1 Alphaproteobacteria bacterium UBA7691 | reverse complement strand
GCCCGGCGCTGGAAAAGGCCACGCTTGCCGCCAAGGGCAAGTTCAAGCTGGTGAAGGTGAATATCGACGATCCGCGCAACCAGCCGCTGGCGCAGCAATTGCGCATCCAGTCGATCCCGGCGGTTTATGCCTTCTCCAAGGGCCAGCCGGTGGATGGTTTTGTCGGCGCCCTGCCCGACAGCCAGTTGAAGAAATTCATCGAACAGGTGGTGGGTGGCGCGGTTGGTGACAGTGAAGCCGTGCAACTGATCGAAGCCGGCAAGGCAGCGCTGGCGGCTCAGGATTGGGCCGCAGCCGGCGAGGCTTTCTCCGGCGCGCTGGGCAGCGAGCCGGAAAATCCCGCCGCACTCGGTGGCCTCGCCCGTGCCCTGGTGGGCTTGGGTGAGCTTGAAAGTGTTGAGGAAATCCTCGCCCAGGTGCCGCCGGCGCATGAGAATCATGCCGATGTCGCCTCGGCGCGGTCGGCGCTGCAACTGGCGCAGGAAAGTGCCGGCGCAGCGGGTGAGTTGGCGGCCCTGGAAGCCAAGCTGGCGGCCGATCCCAAGGATCACCAGGCTCGCTATGATTATGCTCTGGCTTTGGTTGGCGCCAACCGCCAGGGCGATGCGCTCGACCAGTTGCTAGACATGGTGAAGCTGGACCGCAAGTGGAATGATGAGGCGGCGCGCAAGCAACTGGTGAAGATTTTTGAGGCCCTGGGGCCGATGGACCCGCTGGTGATGGATGCCCGGCGCCGGCTGTCATCGATCCTGTTCGCATGAGCCAGCCCGAAGCGGAAAGCCCGGATTTCGACGCGCTGGACGCCACGATCCCGATCTTTCCGCTGACCGGCGTGCTGCTGCTGCCGCGTGGCATGCTGCCGCTGAACATCTTTGAGCCGCGCTATCTGGCGATGACCCGCGATGCCCTGGCTGGCTCGCGCCTGATCGGCATGATCCAGCCGCAGGAAGCCTTCAGCCGTGGCGAGCGCCCGGCGGTCTATCGCACCGGCTGCCTCGGTCGCATCGATGCCTCGGTGGATACCGAGGATGGCCGCATGCTGATCACATTGCGCGGCATCTGCCGTTTCACTGTGAGCCAGGAATTGGCAATGACCCTGCCCTATCGCCAGGTGACGGCGGATTACACCGGCTTTGCCGCCGACATGGCCCCGGCAGCAAACGGCCAGATCAACCGGCCGCGCCTGATCGCCGCCCTGCGCAACTATCTCGACCGCCAGAATCTGCCGGCCGACTGGCCCTCGATTGACGCGGCGCAGGATGAAGTGCTGGTGCATTCGCTGGCAATGATCTGCCCCTTCGCACCGAGCGAGAAACAGGCCCTGCTGGAAGCCGGCGACCTGGCAATGCGCGGCAGCCTGCTCACCAGCCTGCTGGAAATGGCCTTGCTGGAACGGCCAAGCGCCGGCAGCGCCGGGCGCTTTAACTGATTTTGCCGGAGATCAACACCATGTCTGATGACAGCCAAGCCGCCACGCCCTCGTCCAATGCCACCGCACCGGCCGCCGCACCACCGGCGATGGTTGATCCGAAATTGCTGGAATTGCTGGTCTGCCCGCTGACCAAGACCACTTTGCGCTATGACCGCGAAGCCAATGAACTGGTGAGCGAAAAGGCCCGCCTGGCCTTTCCGATCCGCGATGGCATTCCGATCATGCTGGTGGACGAAGCACGCCAGCTTGACGACGCCTCGGCCTGAACCATGCTCGACCAGGCTTCGCCCTATAATCGTGCCGGCCGCCCGGCCTGTGTGGAACTGCGCCTGAAATCACAGGACAAGGCGCTGGAAGTGGATTTCGCCGATGGCAAATCCTTCCGCTTCAGCACCGAATTCCTGCGTGTGGAAAGCCCCTCGGCCGAAGTGCAGGGCCATGGCCCGCAGCAGCGCAGCTATATCGGCGGCCGCCGGCATGTCAACATCATCGCCATCGAGCCGGTGGGCAGTTATGCCGTGCGGCTGAAATTCGACGACCTGCATGATACCGGCATCTATAGCTGGGAATATTTCTATGATCGCGGCCACGATCAGGATGAGCTTTGGGCGAAATACCTTGCCGCCCTGGCCGAGCGCGGCCTCAAGCGCGAGCCGCGCTGAGGCTCATCACACCCGCTCGCCGCGCAGCAATTTCGGCAGCTTGCCGACATCGCCCATGGCATGGCGCATGAAGAAGGTCTTGGCCGGGGCAATCTGCTGCACCAGGCCAAGCCCCAGGTCGCGGGCCAGCCTGAGCGGCGCGATATCGTTGGAAAACAGCCGCGTCAGCACATCCGTGACGGCCGAGAGCACCACGGTATCGACCCGGCGCCAATCCTCGTAGCCTTCCAGCACATCGGCCTGGCCCGGATCAAGCCCAAGCCGGCGCGCCCGCACCACCGCCTCGGTGAGCGCCGCCACATCGCGCAGACCGAGATTGAGGCCCTGGCCGGCAATCGGATGGATGCCATGCGCGGCATCGCCCACCAAGGCCAGGCGGTGATCAACATAGCGTTCCGCATGCAGGAAGCTCAGCGGGTAGGACCAGCGCGGCCCGACCAGCCCGAGAGCACCAAAATGATCGCCGAAACGCTGCCGCATCTCGGCCACGAAGCCGCCCTCGTCCAGCGCCAGGATAGCGGCGGCGCGTTCCGGCGGCTCGGTCCACACCAGGGACGAACGGTGCCGGCCGGCAGCGCCATCCCGGGCGGCTTCATCGGTCATCGGCAGGATGGCAAACGGCCCGGCCGGCAAAAAACGCTCCTGCGCCACGCCATGATGCGGCCGTTCATGCCACACCGTGCAGACAATGCCGGTCTGCCGGTAGGCCCATTCCATGGTTTTGATCCCGGCCGCCTGGCGGATAGCCGAGCCACGGCCATCGGCGCCCACCACCAGCCGGGCAGATACTTTGCGGCCATCACCCAGGGTCAGCTGCGCCGGGGCGCCGGAACCAGGCTGGCCGCGCTCAACGCTGGCAACACCCAGCGGCGCTAACAGGCGCAGGCCCGGATGGTCGGCCAGCGCCGCCTGCTGCGCCTGGCGCATCACCCGGTTTTCCACCAGCCAGCCGAACGGATCTTCGCCCAGCACGGCATGGTCGTAATGCACAAACAGCGGCGACGCGCCATCGGAGACGCGGATATCCCACATCGGCTGCGCTTCAGACACATGCCGCCACAGGCCGATGGCGGCCAGCATGCGCTGCGAGGCCAGGGCAATGGCGGAAACCCGGCCGTCAAAGCCGGCGACCAGCGCCTTGGCGGGGTCTTCGCGGTCCACGATCACGGTGTCAACGCCGTGGCTGGCCAGGGCAAGGCTCAGGGTCAGCCCGGCCAGGCCGCCGCCGACAATCGCCACCTCGGTATGCAGGATGTCGCTCATGCCGGGAGCATCCTTCGGCCGGGCCGGCTTGTCCATAGATTGGCGATGGACGGCTTGCCGCAGGCGGTCTAAGCTTGGCCCATGCAGTGGCGATGGCTTGCGGTTTTGACCCTGGCTTTGCTTGTGCCGGGTCTGCTTCCCTCTCCCTCGGTTGCGCAGGCAACCAGAGACAGGCGCCCTGTTGACCTGGAATTGCTGCTGGCCATCGATATTTCCGGCAGCGTCGATCCCGATGAAGCCAAATTGCAGCGCGAGGGCTATGCCAAGGCGCTGGTTGATCCCCAGGTGGTGAAGGCAATCCGTGGCGGCATCCATGGCCGCATCGCCATCGCCTATTTTGAATGGGCGGATAATTTCACCAATAATTCCGTGCTGGACTGGACCGAGATCAGCGACCTGGCCAGCGCCCGGGCGGTTTCCGCCAAGCTGCTGGATGTGCCGATCCGCATCGGCCGGCGCACCAGCATCAGCGGCGCCATCCTGGCCGCCCTGCCGCGTTTTGCCGAATCGCCCTATCAGGGCCTGCGACGGGTGCTGGATATTTCCGGCGACGGGCCGAACAATGCCGGCGACCCGGTGGACCTGGCCCGCGACCGCGCCCTGGCTGCCGGCATCGTGATCAACGGCCTGCCGATCATCAACGACCGGCCGAATCCCTGGGGCATGCCGGTGCTGGAAGACCTGGATCGCTATTACGAAGGCTGTGTCATTGGCGGCCCGGGTTCCTTTGTGGTGGTGGCGGAGAGTTTTGACACTTTCCATGAGGCCGTGCGGCGCAAGCTGGTGCTTGAAATCGCCTCGGCCCCCATCGTGCCCCGGCAATGGCACCAGGCCGGCCCGCCGGTGCGGCTGAACCAGCCCTTCCGGCTGGCCCAGGGCGAGCAGCGTTATCCCAAGGGCTGCGATGTCGGCGAACGCCAGAGCCAGGAATTCTGGCGCCGCCGCTTCGACCAATAACCCGACACTCCCCGGCAATTTCCCTCATACCGCCTTGGCGCGGGCGGATTTTTGCCGTATTTCCAGGCGACAACCGGCCTGTTGCTTGAGGAGCGCCCGAATGACCAGTCCCTTCGCCCGTGCGGATTTTCCCTTCGCCCTGCGCCTTGTTACCGAGGCGGCAGCGCTGGCCGCCCATGACTGGGTTGGCCGCAGCGAAAAGGAAGCCGGCGATGGCGCCGCCGTGGAAGCCATGCGCAAGGCGCTCGGCGAGATCAATATCAACGCCGTGGTGATGATCGGCGAGGGCGAGAAGGATAATGCACCGCTGCTCTATCGCGGCGAACGCATCGGAACCGGCGAGCCGGAAATCGAAATCGCCGTGGACCCGATTGAAGGCACCACCAACATGGCCAATGGCGTGGATAATTCCATGGCGGTGATGGCATTGGCGCCACGCGGCGCGATGTTTGATCTCGGCCCCAGCTTCTACATGGACAAGCTGGTGCTGCCGGCAGCGGCCAAGGGTAAGGTCGACCCAAGCTGGAGCGTGGCACAGAAGCTGGAAGCCCTGGCAGCCGCGCTGAACAAGCCGGTGCGCGAATTATGCATCTTTGTGCTGAACCGCAAGCGGCACCATGCCATGATCAAGGAAATCCATGCTGCCGGCGCGCGCACCATGTTGCAGGAGAATGGCGATGTGGCCGGCGCCTTCATGGCGGTAGAGCCCAACAGCCAGGTGGATGCGCTGTTCGGCACCGGCGGCTCGCCGGAAGGCATCATCACGGCGATCTTCACCCGTGCCATGGGTGGCGAATTCTTCGGCCGCGTTGATCCGCAAAGCGAGGATGAAGCCGCCAAGGTGAAGGCTTTTGGCCTGGACAGCAGCCGCTGGCTTTCTGGCCAGGAACTGGTGAAAAGCGACGATGCGATCTTTGTTGCCAGCGGTATCAATAGCGGGCCGCTCTGCCGCGGCGTCCGCCTCAAGCATGGCGTGGCCAGCCTGCATACCGTGATCCTGATGGCCGCCACCCAGGCGCGCTACGACATGGTCAGCCGCCTGAAACAGAATTGAGCCCAATGACCCCGCACAGCATTGCCATCACCCCCTTCCAGGGCCAGAAGCCCGGCACTTCCGGCCTGCGCAAGAAGGTGGCCGAGTTCCAGCGCCCAGGCTATCTGGAAGCCTTTGTGCAATCGCTGTTTGATACCCAGCCCGCCTTGCGCGGCGGCATTCTGGCCCTGGGCGGCGATGGCCGCTATTTCAACCGCGAAGCCGTGCAGATCATCCTGCGCATGGCGGCGGCCAATAGTGTCGGCCGCGTGATCCTGGGCGCCGGCGGCCTGCTCTCCACCCCGGCTGCCTCGGCAGTGATCCGCAAATACCAGGCCCAGGGCGGCATCGTGCTTTCTGCCAGCCATAATCCCGGCGGCCCGGATGGCGATTTCGGCATCAAATTCAACACCAGCAATGGCGGCCCGGCACCCGAAGCGGTGACCGAGGCGATCTACCAGCGCAGCCAGAACATCGACCGCTACCTGACCCTAGATGCCGCCCCCATCGCCATCGACAAGCCCGGCGAAACCAGCCTGGGCGGCATGGCGATCAGCATCATCGATCCGGTGGCAGACCATGCCGAATTGCTGCAAACCCTGTTTGATTTTGACGCCATCCGCAGCCTGTTGCGCGGCGGTTTCCGCATGCGCTTTGACGGCATGCATGCCGTGACCGGCCCCTATGCCCGCCGTGTGCTGGTGGACATGCTGGGCGCGCCCGAGGATGTGCTGATGAATGCCCAGCCCCTGCCCGATTTCGGCGGCGGCCATCCAGACCCCAACCCGGCCCATGCCGAGGAATTGGTGGCGCTGATGCCGGGGCTGGATTTCGGCGCCGCCTCGGATGGTGATGGCGACCGCAACATGATCCTCGGCCCCGGCATTGCCGTCAGCCCGTCTGACAGCCTGGCGGTGCTGGCCGCCAATGCCAGGCTGGCGCCGGGTTATGCCAATGGCATCACCGGCATTGCGCGCTCGATGCCGACCAGCCGCGCCGCCGATGCGGTGGCCGCCGCGCTGGGCATTCCCTGCTTTGAAACCCCGACCGGCTGGAAATTTTTCGGCAACCTGCTGGATGCCGGGCGCATCACCATCTGCGGCGAGGAAAGTTACGGCACCTCGTCCAATCATGTGCGCGAGAAGGATGGCCTGTGGGCGGTGTTGTTCTGGCTCAACATCCTGGCCAAGCGGCGCGAACCGGTGGGTGCCATCCTGGCGCAGCATTGGCGGCAATATGGCCGGCATTATTATTCACGCCATGATTACGAAGCGGTGGACAGCGCCACGGCGCAGGCCGCCATGGCGCAGCTGGCGCAAGCCCTGCCCGGCCTGGTCGGCCACGACATCGGCGGCATGAAAATCACCCAGGCCGATGATTTTGCCTATACCGATCCGGTGGATGGCAGCGTTGCCAAGGGCCAGGGCCTGCGCGTGATCTGCGGCGATGCGGCACGTGTGGTGGCCCGGCTTTCCGGCACTGGCACTGAGGGCGCCACGGTACGACTGTATTTTGAGCGCTTCGAAGCCGACCCGGCGCGGCAGCAGGATGATGTGCAAACCACGCTGGCGCCCTTGATCAACTTTGCCGAAAACCAGCTTGGCCTGCGCCAGCGCACAGGCCGCCCCGGTCCCGACGTGATAACGTGATGCCATGAACGAAGCTCCGCCACGGATCGACACCACCAGCGCCTGGCAGGCCTTGCAAAGCCATGCCGCGCACTTGGCTGGCTATAGCCTGACCGATCTGTTCACTGCCGATGCGCGGCGCTTTGAGCATTTCTCCTGGAGTTGCGGCGATCTGCTGCTGGATCTGTCGCGCCAGCGCATCAGCCGTGAAACCCTGGATTTGCTGCTTGCCCTGGCGCGCACCGCCAAGCTTGAAGCCTGGCGCGACAAGCTGTTCAGCGGCGCCGCGATCAACAGCACGGAAAACCGCGCCGTGCTGCATACCGCCTTGCGGCTGCCGCCCGATGCCAGCCTGATGCTGGATGGCACCGATCTGGTGCCACAGGTGCAGGCCGAGCTTGCCCGCATGGAAAGTATTGTCGAGGCGGTGCGCCAGGGTATCTGGCGCGGCGCCAGCGGCAAGCATTTCCGCCATGTGGTGGCTATCGGCATCGGCGGCTCTGATCTTGGCCCGCGTATGGTGGTGGATGCGCTGGCAGCCGACCGCCTGCCCGGCCTGGATATCGCCTTTGTCAGCAATGTGGATGGCGCCGACCTGCTGCGCACACTGGCACCGCTGGATGCGGAAGCCACGCTGTTCATCATCGCGTCAAAAACCTTCACCACCCAGGAAACAATGGCCAATGCGCTGAGTGCGCGGCACTGGCTTGAAGCGGCACTCGGGCCGGATGCCGATTGGCCGGCGCATTTTGTGGCGGCTTCCGCAGCGCCCAAGGCAGTCGCGGCTTTCGGGATCGCCGAAGCGCGCCGGCTTGGTTTTTGGGATTGGGTGGGCGGCCGCTATTCGCTCTGGTCCAGCATCGGCCTGCCGATTGCGCTTGGCATCGGCATGGCGAATTTCCGCGCCCTGCTGGCCGGCGCCCATGCCATGGACGAGCATTTCCGCACCGCGCCGCTGGAAACCAATCTGCCGGTGCTGATGGCCCTGGCCGGCATCTGGAATATCAACTTCCTCGGCCATACGGCTTTGGCGGTGCTGCCCTACGATCAGGGCCTGGCGCGCTTGCCGGCCTATCTGCAACAGGCCGATATGGAGAGCAACGGCAAAAGCACCGACCGCTGGGGCCGCAAGCTTGCCTATGCCACCGGGCCTTTGCTGTTTGGCGAACCCGGCACCAACGGCCAGCATGCCTTCTATCAATTGCTGCATCAGGGCACACAGGTTGTGCCGGCGGATTTTATCCTGCCGCTGAGCAGCCGTTATCCATTGCGGCAGCATCATGCCATGCTGGTGGCGAATGCGCTGGCCCAGGCCGAAGCGCTGATGCTGGGCCGCAACTTGCAGCAGGTGCAGGCCGACCTGCTGCAAGCCGGCCTGAATGAAAGCGCCGTTGCCGCATTGGCGCCGCATAAGGTGTTTGCCGGCAATCGGCCAAGCAGCATGATCACCCTGCCAAAACTTGATCCGTTTCATCTCGGAAAATTGATCGCGCTCTACGAACACAAGATTTTCGCGCAAGGGATAGTGTGGGGCATCAACTCCTTCGACCAGTGGGGGGTAGAACTTGGCAAACGCCTGGCAACGCCGATTCTTGAGGAGTTGACGGATACAAGCCGGCAGCCGCATCATGACAGCGCGACCAATGCCTTGATCGTGCGCGCCCGGCAGGCGGCACAAGGCTGAGGCCACAGCGCGCATAAAAATTCAGTAGGGAGTTGGGGGACGCGGCATGAGCGACATGGACGCCGTCCGGCAGGGCATGCGGGAGATCGATTTTGTCCTGTATTCCTCCTGGCGCCTGGGCAAGCATATTCTTGCCGGCTGGAGCCATGACAGCAACCAGATCTCTTTCGCCTTTTCCGAACCCTATAACGTGCTCGGCCGCGCCGAGGAATATCCGCGCCTGATCCGCGGCCGCCGCCTGATGGGCCAGCGCACCTTTGCCGAAACCTGCAAAGTGCTGGGTATCCGGCCACTGACCATGGATGTGCCCTTCACCCTGGGCAATGCGCGCGCCGATGTGAATCCGGCGATGATTGAAAATCTGGTCAAACGCTACGCCATCGTGGAAACCGGCAACCGCGCCGTGATGCTGTTTGATATCGTCGGCTTTTCCAAACACACGCCGCTGGAACAGGTGGCGCAGCTCAGTTCACTCGAATACTCGATCAACAGCGCCAGCAAACGCCTCAACGAATGCGGCCTGCGGATCGAACTGGCGCGCTCCACCGTGGGCGATGGCTTTTATGTCTGGAATCGCGGCAAGGGCGTGGAAGCCGATCTGCGCACCTATCTGGCGCTGGCCCTGATCCTGGCAGATAATGCCCTGGCACAGCGCAAGGGCAATCCGCGCCTGGTGCCAACCTTACGCGCCGCCTTCACCGTGGGGCCGCATTTTTCCTATCATCAGGTGGAAGGCAACAACCCGCGCGGCTTTGAGTATATCGTCGGCGATGTCACCATCACGCTGGCGCGCATCATCGGCAAAGCACTGCCGCACCAGATTCTGATCGGGCAGTTCAACCGTTCGGCTGACCAACTGGTGAACCAGAGTGATATCGACACCATCCTGTTTCTGGCACGGGCGGAAAAGATCATGCAGCCGCTGCTCGGCCGCGAGGTGGGCGGCTACCGTATCGGCAATATCCGCAGCAGCATCACCAGCGCCAATGAAGTGCGCGGCGGCGTCACCGTGTATCGCATCATGGACAAACACGGCTACGCGCATCAGGCCTTCAATGCGCGGGTGCTGCTCGACCGCGAAGGCGGCGAGCCGATCACGCTTGGCCTATCACTGCCGGAGCTGGCCGACTTCAACGCCGAGCCGATCCTGCATGATGTGAAGCAGCTCGGCACATCGCGTTGAGAAACTGCTATTGCGGCATCCGCGCGATCGCCGCCATGCCATCTTTCATCAGCTTGTTGGCATATTGGCTGCCGGCCACCAATTCCAGCATACGCACGGCGGCAAACAGTTTGGCGCGGGTGGCTTCCTGGCCCTCGGCATTAAACTTGCCGGCCTTGATATCGTTGATCAGCGTGACACCGGTATTGTCGATCTGGGTAGTAAGCTGCTTGATGGCGCCGTTCACATCCTTGTCGGCGCCGATTTCTGTAGCGATGCGGGCCACACGCTGGAGGGCATAAACCCGGTTCTCGGCTTCCACCTTGGCATCGAAGCTGGCTTGCTTGGCGGCTTCGGGGTCTTCCACAGGCGGCGGCGCCAGCACGGCCTCAATGCCGCCCAGCACCTTCTCGTCGATGCCGCCAAGCACACCGACGCGCACCATTTCCTTAAGCTGGCGGCTGGCGGCTTCCATCTCGGGCTGCGGCCCGTCGGCCATGCCATCCTTTTTCAGGCGGCCGATCAGGGCAACAAAATCGCCCACCATATCCGCCACCTTGGCATCATCCACCTGGGCCGGATCGGTGCGCGTGACGGCGCCGAAGAACCGCTTTGAATCACCCGACAGCATGGCGCGCACAAACTGCCCCGGTGTCAGCCCGTTCACCCCGGTGGGCAGGTCTTCCAGCGCATCGAACAGCGCCAGCGCCTGGAAACCATCGCTGAGCCGCGCCACCGCCACGGCAATCAGATAGCCCGGCACACCCTGGCCGCTGCCGGCCACATCGGTATAAAGCTGCTTGATCTCCTCAACCTGCTCTTCGAGCAGGCGGCCAACCGGCTTGGGCGACAGGATATCGCGCAGTTTCTCCACCGGCGCGGCCAATTCGAGCAGGGCAACGATATCGCTCAGATCGGCCAGCACCGGCTCGCCACCAAGGCGCGCGATCAGGTCAGCCCGATGCGCCGCATCGGCTTCGGCACGCGCCAGTTCCTGACGCAGCCGGCCGGCGGCAATAGACCACAGGGTGACACCAAGGCGCGGAATACGCGGATCGTGGCTGGCGCCGATTTCCGGCGCCGGTGCGGCCCGCATACTGGCTTCAAGCTGCTTCACCGCAGCGGCATCCAGGCAGCCGAGCACAAAATCCCAGATCGGCGCCAGCGACTGGCGCGCGATGCGGCCAAACGGCTTGCCGCCATCGCCAGGCAATACCAGCAAATCTTCAAACGGATGGCAGAACACCCGTTGCAGGGTCAGGTAACGCGGCGGCCGGGTTTTCACCAGGCGCGGGCGCAGCGTGCCGAGTGCGGCATTGGCGATGGAAGCCGACAGCACCACAGCGCGCGAGCGCTCAATGAGCAAGGTGAGCTGGGCCACCTTCTCATCGGGAATCTCGAACAGCTTGCGTTCGATATCGCGCAGTTCCGAGGCTAGATCGGTCATACCTGCCTCCGCTTGGTCGATTCCACCCGTCGCAGCATTTCCATATCCAAGGCGCCTGTATTCCAGCCTTCAAACGCCCGCACCATCAGCTTGGTGCTCTCCTGCATCGCCTGAGCGTTCGGGCGGTTGGCCGCCTCCTTTTCCGGAATGATGGGCAGAATTCGATAAATTTCCGTTATCGCGGCGCGCTGGCTGTCACGATCCCGTTCCTGCGCATCGGCCCAGAGCAGGATCACAAACTCCCAGCCATCAATGGTCCACCACAGCCGCTCGATATCCTTTTCGATGGCGGTGGACACCTTGTCCCAATTCATCAGCACACGCTCGGGATGATCGGCCGGGCGCATCGCCGAGGTCACCAAATCCTTGGCATAATCGGCGGTAAATCCTGAAATCCTGCCAATCGGCCGGGCCAGTTCGGCAGCTTCCGATTTGTCGTCGGCGGCCCATTTGCCCATATTATCCTCAAGCTCGGCGATGGCATTGACCAAGCGGCGCAGGCGGCAATCCTTGCTCATCCCGGTCACGCCCAGCGGCGCGATCAGATTGCCCCAGGCCTCCAACCTATCATAGAGCAAATTCGTGCTCGCATGCAACCTCTGGGCTACGTCGCCCATGGCATATTTGACCCGGTCGCGGCCCTTGTCGGAGACAAAATCCGATACGCTCAAATTCATCTTGCCGCCAGACATCTTCTCCAGCGCGCCCTTGAACAGGAAAAAGCGCGTCAGCAGCACTTCATTCTCGTCTTCGGCCAAAGCGGTTTCAGCGGCCTTCTGCGCTTCCGGCCCGGCCAGGCCGGATTTGGCCGCCAAAAGCGTGGCATGGCGCACATGCGGCGGCAGGCAGGAATTGGCCTTGAAAATCTCCTCATGCAGCGCCCTGTCATGCATGGTCAGCGAGAAGATTTCCGGCACATCCTTCCAGCGGATGACATAATTGCCCTTCACGCCGGAAAAGGCGGAAACCGTCAGCTCAAGCTGCTCGCGGCTATCCAGGCGCACGCGGGCCTGGCACAAGGCCGGCGTGGTGAAGCTCACCGCCGTGCCGCGTTCCTCGAATCTCGTCGGCTGAAACTGTGAACTGCCGCCTTTAGGAAAGTTCATCCCTGCCCCTGAGGGTAGAATATTGCTAATCTCTTAGGACCACTTAAGCATACTTAGCGCCCGCAGCAAATGATTGTAACCAGCAAGTTATCCCTTGCCGTTGAGGAAACGGCGCGATTGCTCGATCACGCGCAGGGTTTCCTCCCATAAATGCAGCCCGGCCAGCTCATCCAGGCTGAACCAGGCCGCATCGGCGGCGTCATCACCCGCCACCACATCGCCCGAGGCCCAGCGGGCGGCATAATCCACAATCGTATAATGGTAAAGCACACGCCCCTCGGCATCGCGCTGCACCGAGTCGATCACCGCCACCAGGCCGAGCAACTCCACCTCGACCCCGGTTTCCTCGCGTAATTCCCGGCGGATGCCCTGCTCCACCGTCTCGCCCAAATCCTGCCCGCCGCCAGGCAGGCTCCAGATCCCGGCACGCGGCGGCTGGCCGCGCTTGATCATCAGCACCTTGTCGTCGCGCCACACCACGGCGCCCAGGCCAACCACCGGCGCCGTGGGATATTCACGCGGCATATTTTGACCTTTTCTTGGCGAATAATATTCAATTGGAGGGACTATCTAGGGGAATGGCCTTGTACATTTCTATCAGAGTGTAATGCTCCGCAAATTTTCCATCTGTCCCCTCAGGCAGCTCACTCATCTTTCTTGAAAGAGAAACACTTTTCCCTTCCTTATTAACGTATTTTGAAGCAACAGCTTGGCGCCCCACCTCATCTTGCGCCAATGAAACAAAGTTTTTCACGCATTGCTCAGCCAAGACGCTCAACCTTTGACGCCCGTCTGCGTTAGCTTCGTTCCAAACTCCAGCAATTTGATGGGCAAGAACCAATTGATCTAGAATTTCCGGCCTAATACCTCGATAAGCCTTAGGCTTATCTTGACCATAGTCATCCGGCCTGTGATTCTTGAAGAAAAGGCGACCTTGCTCAATTAAAACAGATATTCTTATGTATATTTCAGCCAATTTTTCCTGAGAGTATTCTTCATTTTTGAATGGCCCAGTCCCAATGCATACAAGCCAAAGAATTTGAAGCACTTCTATGACTTGATTGGACCACGACAATACGTCGTCACTGCGGAGCCTAGCTTTTCTCCATTTATAATACCCCCCGCCCATACCGATCACTGTCAAAATAGCAGTAACAATTGCAGCAATCTCTCCCCACATATGCCAATCCTTCTATATGGTTAAAATGTTCGCCCCTATCACTGTTAAATCAAGAACGCCTCGATAGCTTTCTCAGCCATCGAGGCGCACCTAAACGTTATGAACAGTTACTCTACCACCACTATTCCGCCGCCCGGGCCTGTTGCTGTGCCTGCAATACTTCCCAGATACGTTCCGGGGTGGCCGGCATGTCGATATGGCGCACGCCGAGCGCATCGGCCAGAGCATTCATCACGGCCGGCGGTGCGCCCACCGCGCCGGCCTCGCCGGCACCCTTGACGCCCAGCGGGTTGGTCTTGCACGGCACTTCGCATAGGATCACCTGGATATCCGGCATGTCGTCGGCGCGCGGCATGCAATAATCCGTGAAACTGCCGGTCAGCAACTGGCCCTCGGCATCATAAACCACGCGCTCATACAACGCCTGGCCGATGCCCTGGGCCACACCGCCCTGAATCTGGCCTTCCACGATCATCGGGTTGATCACCTTGCCCATGTCGTCGGCCACCACATAGCGCGTAACCGTGGTGATGCCGGTGGCTTCATCCACTTCCACCTCGGCAACATGGCAGCCATTCGGGAAGGTGATGGCCTGAACCTGGAAATCCGCTGCGGTATCCAGGCCGGCCGGCTGGTCAACGGCAACGCCGGAACGCAGCCGCGCCGTGACGGCCACTTCCATGATATCGGCGCCGCGATCCGTGCCGGCGATGCTGAACTTGCCGGCATTGAATTCGATATCCGCCACGGCTGCTTCCAGCATGTCGGCGGCCACTTCCTTGCCCTTGTCGATGATCTTGTCGCTCACCGCCAGGATGGCGCCGCCCTCGGAATAGAGCGAACGGGCACCGCCGGTGCCGCCGCCGGTCGGGATACGATCAGAATCGCCCTGCACCACGCGGATTTGGTCAAACGGCACGCCCAGCTTGTCGTTGACCAGCTGCATATAGGCGGTTTCATGGCCCTGGCCGGTGGATTGTGTGCCCACCAGCACTTCCACCTCGCCATTGTCGCGAAACAGGATTTCCGCCCGCTCGGTGGGCGCGCCGCCGGTGGCTTCCAGGTAATAGGCCATGCCGATGCCCAGCCTTTTGCCACGCTTGGCGGCATCGGCGCGGCGCGCGGCGGCGCCGTCCCAATCGAAGGCCTTGAGCGCAGTAGCCGAGGTATTGGCGAAATCGCCCGAATCGTAGGTCAGGCCCATGGCGCTGGTCCACGGGAAGGCCGAAACCGGAATGTAATTCTGCCGCCGCAAAGCCGCCGGATCGACACCCAGTTCCTTGGCCGCCACGTCAATCAGGCGTTCCATGATGTAGTTCGATTCCGGGCGGCCGGCGCCGCGATAGGCATCCACCGGCACGGTATTGGTGAACACACCCTCCACCCGGGCATGCACGGCCTGGAAGCGATAGACCGAGGACAGCACCTTGGTGCCGGCCATGGTCGGGATCATCGGCGCATAAGTGGAGAGATAGGCGCCCATATCGGCGATATTATGCACACGCAGCGCCAGGAAGTTGTTGTCCTTGTCGAGCGCCAGCTCGGCTTCGGTGAGGTTGGCGCGGCCATGCGTGTCAGTGAGGAAAGCTTCGGCGCGATCGGAGGTCCATTTCACCGGGCGCTTGAGCAAACGCGCCGCGAACAGGGTCATCACCTGTTCCGGGTAGATAAAAATCTTCATGCCGAAGCCGCCGCCGACATCGGTGGTATGCACCGAAAATTGCGCCGGCTCGACGCCGAACAGCTTTGAGAGCAGGTTCTTCTGCACCCAGACACCCTGGGTCGGGGTGTAGAGCGTGAAGCGGTTGGTTTCGGCATCATGCGCCGCCAGCGCGGCGCGCGCCTCCATCGAGGCCACCACGATGCGGTTGTTGACCAGCTTGAGCTGGACGGTGCGGGCGGCAGCGGCAAACAACTCGTCGGCCTTGGCCTTGTTGCCCACTTCCCAGTCGAACACCCGGTTATTCGGCGCTTCCGGCCAGATTTGCGGCTGGCCCGGCTGCATCGCCGTGGCCATATCGGCAGCCGCCGGCAGGGTTTCGTAGTCGACCCCGATCAGCTCGGCGCCATCACGCGCCTGGGCCAGGGTTTCAGCCACCACAAAGGCCACCGGATCGCCGACATGGCGCACCATGCCTTCGGCCAGGGCCGGACGCGGCGGATCGGCACGCTTGCTGCCATCGCGGTTCTTGAGCGGAATGGTGCAAGGCAGATCGCCGATATTGGCGGCGCGCAGATCGCCCACGGTGTAAACCGCCAGCACGCCGGGGGCGTTGCGGGCCGCTGCCGTGTCGATGCCCAGAATGCGGGCATGGGCATGCGGCGAACGCAGGAAATAGCCATAGGCCTGACCCGGCAGGCTGATATCGTCGGTGTAGCGGCCTTCACCGGTAATGAAGCGCTTATCCTCCACCCGGCGCACCGGCTGGCTGAGACCGAACTTGCTCATACGGGGATTCCTTCGTCTCTCAATGGTGCGTCGCTCAAGGGTGCGTCGCTCAAGGGGGCTTGGCTTGCTGGTGATGATAGGGATTCCGGTTGGCGTTTCAAGCCGCCTCCCGCAGGGCGCGATAGGTCCAGAAAGGCATTGCCCCCAGCACCACGCAGATACCGGAATAGATGAACACAGCGGTATAACCGCCGGTAAGATCGTGCAGCAGGGCGCCGAAATAGCTGCCCAGTGCAATGCCCAGGCCGCTGCCCAGCATCACCATGCCGAAGATATTGCCCAGCCGGCGGCCCTGGAAAATCCGCGCCGCCGTGGCGCTGACCATCGGGCCGCGCGCGCCGAAGGACAGGCCGACACCCAGCACAAAAACCCCCAGCAGCACCGGATGCAGGTCATAACGCAGCAGATACAGCGCCAGCAGGCCGCTGAGGCTGAAAATATAGGAGGCCAGAGCCGAGGCATGGCGGCCGATTCGACCATCCATCCAGGAAAACGCAATGATGCCCACCGGGGTCAGGATGCCGACGAGACCATAAAGCGAGGCGGCCTTGAGCGGCGGATAGCCGAGTTCAACAAGATAGGCCACGCCCTGCACCATGACCGAGAACATGCCCGAACCGGTGAAGAAAAACACCGAGGCCAGGCCCCAGAAGGCCGGTTCGCGCAAAGCCGCACCGAGGGTCCATTCCTGGCGGGCTTCGACGCCTTCACGCACCACCAGCCGCGCCGCCGCCCATTTTTCCGAGCCGGCCTGGGCGCGGCGCCAATCCACCAGGCGGAAGGCGATCAGGCCCAGAACCGGCAATGTCGCCAGGCCGATATAGGCCCAGCGCCAGCCGAAACTTTCGATCAGCAACTGGCTCAGCGGTACGATCAGCAGGGTGCCGATGCCAAGGCCGGCATAAATCCAGCTCACCGCGCCGGAGAGCCGGCCACCCTCGAACCAGCGCGCCAGCAAAGCCGAATGCGCCGCATTGCCCAAAGCCGCCGAAGCCGCGCCGATACAAAGCCCAAGCGCGATATAAAGCTGCCACAGGGCCTGGGCAAAGGAAGCCAGCAACAGGCCAAGGCTGAACAGGCCCAGACCAAGCAGATAGGTGCGGCGGGCGCCGAAACGATCAAAGCAATAGCCGGCCAGCGGCGCACCACAGCCACTCATCAGCATCATCAGCGAATAGGTGGTGGCCACGCTGGCGCGATCAGCGCCGAATTCCTGGGTCAGCGGCAGCAGAAACGCCGTGAAACTTTCGCAGAGGCCACGATTGAGCAGGCTGAAACCAAAGCAGACGCAGACCAGCAATTGCGGCAGGCGTTCGGGCGCCAGCAGGCCACGTCTTGATCCATCCTCCGGCATGCTCAGCGCCCCGCCCTGCCGCCGGCGGCTTCACGCAGCATGTTGCGGGCGATCACCAATTGCTGAATCTGGCTGGTGCCTTCATACAGCCGGAACAGCCGCACATCGCGGTAGAAACGCTCCACGGCATAATCCTGCATATAGCCCGAGCCGCCATGGATCTGCACCGCGCGGTCGGCCACACGGCCAACCATCTCGGAAGCAAACAGCTTGCAGCAGGAAGCCTCGGTTGAAACAATTTCGCCGGCGGCATAACGCCGGGCCGCATCCTGCACCATGCAGCGCGCCGCATAGGCCTCCACGCGGCTATCGGCCAGCATCGCCTGCACCAATTGGAATTCGGCTATCGGCTGGCCGAACTGCTTGCGCTCGGCGGCATAGTTCAGGCTTTCATGGATCAGCCGCTCGGCCACGCCAACGCACAAAGCCGCGATATGCAGCCGGCCACGATCCAGCACCTTCATCGCGGTTTTGAAACCCTGGCCCGGCTTGAGGCCGATCACATTGGCCGCCGGCACTTTCACATCCTCGAATACCACATCGGCAGTATGGGCGCCGCGCTGGCCCATTTTCTTGTCTGGCGCGCCGATCCGGATGCCCGGCGATTTGGCATCAACGATAAAGGCGGTCACGCCGCCGGCGCCCTTGTTGCCGGCATCGGTGCGCGCCATCAGCGTGAAAATCGCGGCATGCGGCGCATTGGTGATGAAGCGTTTGGTGCCATTCACCACATAATGCTCGCCGTGCAATTCGGCGCGGGTGCGCAGCGAAGCGGCATCCGAGCCGGCTTCGGGTTCGGTCAGCGCAAAACTGGCCACCATCTCGCCGGAAGCCAGCCGGGGCAGATAATGGCGTTTCTGCTGCTCGGTGCCATCAATCAGGATACCCTGGCTGCCGATACCGACATTGGTGCCGAACATGCTGCGGAAGGCCGGCGAGGTCCAGCCCAGTTCAAAGACCAGTTCCACTTCCTCGGCCAGATTAAGCCCCAGGCCGCCATATTCCTCGGGGATCGACAGGCCGAACAGGCCCATTTCAGCGAAAGCGGCACGGATATCGTCCGGGATATGGTCTTCATCGGCGACCTGGCGCTCCAGCGGCACCAGCCGTTCGCGCACAAAACGCCGCAGGGTGTCGCGGAATTGGTCTAGGACATCTCTATCCATGGCAGGGGACTCGCGGTGAGCGCAGAGGAATGGCGTGTTTTATTATCGGGTTGTGAATGACAATGTCGCATAGCACAACCATCAGGGGAAGCCTATCGGCGGAACAGCAGAGCCGCGATCCAGCCCGCCGCCACCGCCAGCAGCACCGCCATGAAGCCGTAAACCGCCGGTTCGCGGCGCGAGAAATCGTAAATTTCCTGCTCGATGCCCTGCTTGTCGACAAAGAGCGGCGTCGATTGCGCGGCAATCACCCGGTCGTCGCGGATCAGGTAAACTTCTGTTGTATAGGTGCCAACCGGCACAGTGGAGGGAAAACTGATCTCGGTGCGGAACAGCTTGGGGCCAAGAAACACCACGCTCGGTTCCTCGCGGTAGAGGCCATCCTGCTTCTTGTGGCGCAGGATTGCATCGCGATGCGGCTTGGTATTCGGCTCCGGGCCGGCATTGGCAAAACGGAAACGCAGGTTGTTGGCGCCAATTTGCAGCCGCGCCAGCAGGTTGGGGGCGCCGATCTCGCCGAGCGGGCGGGTTGAGGCCACGGCATAATAGGCCGGCACACCCTCAAAACGGATCGGCGAGCGATTAAGCCAGATGCCGGCTTCGCGCTTTTTCTGCCGCACCACCGCCGCGCCGCTGGGGCCACGCACCACCACCACAATATCACCCGGTTCGTCGATCGAGCCGAAGAGCAGCAATTCGGTGCCGGTGAAGCTGGAGGTGATGGCGATCAGATGCGCCGACAGATCGGTCACCAGCGGCGCATCGGCCGGCACCACGGCAGAGGACAGGCCGCGCTGCGCCAGGGCTTCGCCGGCCAGGCCAAGCAGCAGCAATAGCAGCAGAACGGCACGCCGCATCATCGCAACTGGCCCGGTTCGAGCGAATAGATATCGGCCGGCGGCAGCACCAGTTCGATGGCAAGATAGATCGCCACCGCCAGCACCATCAGCGCCAGCAGGCCACGCAGATGTTCGCCGCGCAGCTTTGCACCGGCCCGGGCGCCGAATTGCGCCCCCACCACCGAGCCGACCAGCAGCACCAGCGCCAAGGTGACATCCACGGTCTGC
Source organism: Alphaproteobacteria bacterium UBA7691 (assembly GCA_002482765.1). Classification (GTDB taxonomy): domain Bacteria; phylum Pseudomonadota; class Alphaproteobacteria; order Ferrovibrionales; family Ferrovibrionaceae; genus Ferrovibrio. Next base: position 2,711 of record DLGP01000148.1, on the reverse strand, counting down.
GTGTTGATGGCATGCAGCATGGTGACATTGGCGGTGACAAAGATGATCTGGAACAGCGAAGTGCCAACCACTGCCGCCGCCGGCATACCGAGCAGGTAGATCATCGCCGGCACCAGCAGGAAGCCGGCGCCCACGCCCATGATCGCCGCCAGCACACCCACCACGGCGCCCAGCAGCAAAGGCAGCAACGCGCTGATATAAAGCTGCGAACGCCGGAAACGCATCTTGAAGGGCAGCGCCTTGAGCAGCGGGTGATCGTGGAAGCGCTTGAATTTGCGCGGCGGCCCCGGCTGCGGCGAACGCAGCAGGCTGCGCAGGCTTTCCACCCCCATCAGGCCGCCGACCACGGCCAGGATCAGCACATAGGACAGGCCAATCACCAGATCGAGCTGGCCCAGCGCATGCAGCAGGGTGAACAGCCAGGCGCCCAGGCTGGAACCGACCAAGCCGCCGATCAGAAGCATGGCGCCCATACGGAAATCCACATTGGCTTTGCGCCAATGGGCATAAAAGCCGGAAACGCTGGCCGCCACCACCTGATTGGCCGAGGTGGCCACCGCCACTGCCGGCGGGATGCCGATGAAGATCAGCAGCGGTGTGAGCAGAAAGCCGCCGCCAACGCCAAACAGGCCGGATAGATACCCCACCGCGCCGCCCAGCCCGAGCAGCAGCCATATATTGACCGACAACTCAGCAATGGGCAGGTAAATCTGCATTGGTCTGGCGATACTCGAAAGAAGCTGTTAGGCGGCGGCGCGTTCTGTGGCGGGATGGCTGGACGCGCCTGCAAGCTGCAATTCACGGCCCATGCGGCCGGTGAGGAAGCAGTAATACATGCGGAAATCCGAAATCAGCGACCAATGCGGATATTTGAACGTGGCCGGGCGATTCTTCTCAACAAAGAAATGCCCGATCCAGGCCGGGCCATAGCCGCAGAGCAGGCCGGCCAGGATGAACCAGGGATTCCCGGTCACCACCAGCGCCACCAGCATACCCAGCGCCAGCGTGGTGCCGAAATAATGCAAGGCGCGAGTAGCTGGCTTGGCATGCTCGCGCAGATAGTAGGGCCAGAAAGCCGCGTAAGTGGTAATACGTTCATCCGCCATGGCAATTTCCTCCATGTGCTGGTGCGGTGTTGATGCAGCATAGACCTGGGGGGCATGGTTTTCCACAACCTATTCGACGAAACCGGATTGCCGTAGCGGCGCCCGCAAGAATCCAGTTGACGTTTACGTTAACGTAAACTAAGAGTCCGGCATTCCACGGCCCCATTCAGGGAGGCGTCCTGTGTCGGAAAAGACCTTCACCATCACTGATCTCTCGCATGAGTTCAAAGTGACGGCGCGTGCCATCCGGTTTTATGAGGATAAGGGCCTGCTGCATCCCTCGCGCCAGGGCATGAACCGGGTTTACACCAAACGCGACCGCGCCCGGCTGATCCTGATCCTGCGCGGCAAGCGGCTTGGCTTCAGCCTCGCGGAGATCCGCGAGATGATCAATCTCTACGACCTTGGCGATGGCCAGACCGAACAGCTTCGCGTGACGCTGAAGCGTTCGGTGGACCGGCTCAAGGCGCTGGAAGCGCAGCGCCGCGATATTGATGCCGCCATCGGCGAACTGCATCGCAGCGTCGGCATCCTGGAGGAATATCTTGGCCTCAAGGAACGTGGCGCCAAAGTGCCGAATATCGATGATTTTGTAAAAACCCGCAGCGACGCCATGCTGAGCGTTGCCGAGTAAACCACCAAACCCAAACCATCTGCTTTCTTTTGTATCTATCCAGGGAGAAAACGCCCATGCGCAACGTCGTCATTGCCGCCTATGCCCGCTCGCCTTTCACGCTCGCCCGCAAGGGTGCGCTGGCCAAGGTGCGGCCCGATGATCTGACCGCACAGGTGCTGAAGGCGCTGATCGAACGCAGCGGCGTTGATCCGAAGGCGATTGAGGATGTGATCGTGGGCTGCGCCTTCCCCGAAGGTGAGCAGGGCCTGAATGTCGCCCGCCTGATTTCGTTCCTGGCCGGCATCCCGCAGGAAGCCGCCGGCACCACGGTGAACCGTTTCTGCGGTTCGTCGATGCAGAGCATCCACCAGGCTGCCGGTGCAATCCAGATGAATGCCGGCGAGGCTTTCATCTGCGCCGGCGTGGAAAGCATGACCCGGGTGCCGATGGGTGGCTTCAACACGCTGCCGAATCCGAAGCTTTTGAAGGATTATCCGCAGGCTTATGTCTCGATGGGCATCACGGCGGAAAACCTGGCCAAGAAATATTCCATCGACCGCGCCACCCAGGAGCAGATGGCGGTGGAAAGCCATCGCAAGGCCGCTGCCGCGCAGCAGGCCGGCAAGCTGAAGGACGAGATCGTTGCCATCATCGACGGCAACAACCGCGTTGAACTGGATGGCTGCATCCGCCCGGATACGTCGGCCGAGGGCCTCGCCGGCCTCAACCCGGCTTTCGACGCTGCCGGCACCGTCACCGCCGGCACTTCCTCGCNNCCGCGGAAGGCCTCGCCGGCCTCAACCCGGCCTTCGACGAGAAAGGCACCGTCACCGCCGGCACCTCTTCGCCGCTGACCGATGGCGCCTCGGCCACCCTGGTCTGCTCGGAAGATTTCGCCAAGGCGCATGGCTTGAAGCCGCTGGCCCGCATCCGCTCGGTGGCGGTAGCCGGCTGCGCGCCGGAATTGATGGGCATCGGCCCGGTGCCGG
>DLGP01000157.1 GCA_002482765.1 Alphaproteobacteria bacterium UBA7691 | reverse complement strand
CAACCTGGATGCCAAGCTGCGTGTGCAGATGCGGCTGGAGATCAAGCGGCTGCACCAGCAACTCGGCGTCACCTCGGTTTATGTGACGCATGACCAGGTGGAGGCGATGACCCTGGCCGACCGGCTGATCGTGATGAATCAGGGCCGCGCCGAACAGATCGGCACGCCGGCCCAGGTCTATTCCACCCCGGCCACCACCTATGTCGGCGGCTTCATCGGCAGCCCGCCGATGAATTTCCTGAGCTGCGAAGTGGCTGGCGGCCAGGCCCGCCTGCCCGATGGCACTTTATTGCCGCTGCCCGCCGCCTATGCCGGCGCTGCCGCCGGCAGCTATACGCTGGGCATTCGGCCGGAGCATATGCGCCCGGTTGTGGCCGGCGAAACCGGCCATCTTGCCCTCAACGTGGATGTGGCCGAAGAGCTTGGTGCTGACACTTTGCTGCATGGCAAGGTGGGGAGTGAGGAAGTGGTGGCCCGTGTGCCGAGCAATGCCGGCTATCATGATGCCAGCACACCCAGCCTGCTGATTGACACCACGCAGCTTCATTTGTTCGACAAAGCCAGCGGCGCCCGCATCGGCGCCTGAGATCAGAAAGCCACGCTTGTGCCGGGCAGGTTGTCGACAGGCAGCCTGGGCCGGGCTTCCGATGCCGTGCGGCTCAGCGCCGTGCAGGTATAGGTGACACGCACCGGCGCCGCGAGCGAGCAATATTTCAGGTCGCCGCCATTGGCAATCGGCGTGGCATTGGCGCAATGCTGGGTCACCAGCTTGCGCACACTTTCCGGCTTGTGCAGCGTGGCGTTATAGCAGACCGAAAACAACGGCAACGTGGTGGTGGGGTCCAAAACCTGATTCTGCACCACAATGAAATATGGCTCGGTGAGCTGCCCGCCACCGCAGCCAGCCAGCAGCCCGAGGCCGAATGCAAGACCGGCGAGGCGGCGGAAGGTGTGGTGATGACGGTGTGACTGCGGCATGAGCGGCACTTTGCCGTGCCGGCCGGCGCTTGGCAAGGCACCGCTGGCCTACGGCTGACCCTGGCGCAAACGGCCATGATTTGAGCATAATCCGGCGCTTTAATGCTGCCGAAACGCCCCCCAAGCAACCGGATGATGCAGGCAATGAACGACGATTTTTCCGTATGGCGCGACCGCCCCGTGGTGGTGACCGGCGGCGCCGGCTTCATCGGATCGAACCTGGCCCGCCGCCTGGCCGAGTTGGGCGCCCAGGTGACGGTGATTGACCGCATGCTGGCCGGCTATGGCGCCAACATGTTCAATCTGGCCCTGCCGGCCAATCCGATCAGCTTGCTGGAATCCGATATCGGTGCCGAGAACGCGATTTCCGATGCCGTCACCGGCGCCCATACCATCTTCAATTTCGCCGGCCAGACTTCGCATATGGATTCGATGCAGCAGCCATTGGAAGACATGGCGCTGAACCAGATCGCCAATCTGCGTTTCATTGAGCTGGTGCGCCGGGTCAATCCCGGCGCCCGGCTGGTATTTTCCAGCACCCGGCAATTCTACGGCCCGCCGCAATATCTGCCGGTGGATGAAAAACACCCGCTCAACCCACCCGATATAAACGGCATCCACAAACTGGCCGCCGAGCAGTATCACATGCTCTATGCCCGGGTGTATGGCATGCGGGTCACCGCCTTGCGGCTGACCAATGTGTATGGCCCGCGCATGCGTATCCGCGATGCCAAGCAAACCTTCCTCGGCATCTGGGTGCGCCATGTGATCGAAAACAGCGCCTTCGAAGTCTGGGGCGGCACGCAAAGGCGTGATTTCAGCTATGTGGAAGATCTGGTGGAAGCCGCTTTGCGCACTGCCATGGCGGATGCCACCATCGGCCATGTCTACAATATCGGCGGCCATCCTTCGCTGACCCTGGATGAACTGGCCGAGTTGCTGGTGCAGGTGGGCGGCAGCGGCAGTTTCATCCGCAAGGAATTCCCCGCCGAGCGCAAGAAGATCGATATCGGCGATTATTATTGCGACGATAGCGCCTTCCGCGCCGCCGCCAACTGGCAGCCGCGTTTCGACATGGCCGAGGGCCTACGCCGCACCCTGGCCTATTACCGCGCCAACAAACATTTCTACCTGTGAGGCTTTCCGCATGATTCCGCAAACCGACCCGAAGGCCGGCTACCTGGCGCAACAGGCTGAGATCGACGCCGCAATCCGCCGCGTGCTGGAAGGCGGCCGCTACATCCTAGGTGATGAAGTGAGCGGCTTCGAGGCCGAATTCGCCGCCTATGCCGGCGCCGCCCATGGCATTGCCTGCGCCAGCGGCACCGATGCGCTGATCCTGGCCTTGCGCGCCCTGGAAATCGGCCCCGGCGATGCCGTGTTCACCGTGTCGCATACCGCTGTGGCCACTGTGGCGGCCATCGAACTGACCGGCGCCACGCCGGTATTGCTGGATGTGGATGATTATTACGGCCTGGACGTGGCGCAGCTTGAAGCCACCCTGGCACAATGGCCGGCCGATGCTGCCGCCAAGCCCCGGGCGATCATTCCGGTGCATCTTTATGGCCAGGCTGCCGACATGCCGGCCATCGCCGCCATCGCCGCCAAATATGATCTGGCCATCATTGAGGATGGCAGCCAGGCGCATGGCGCGCGGCTCGGCGGCATCGGCATCGGCCATTGGGGCGCGCTCTGCGCCTACAGCCTCTATCCAACCAAGAATCTCGGCGCCATCGGCGATGGCGGCATCATCACCAGCAATGATGCCGGCCTGACCCAGCGGCTGAAGGAATTGCGCGAATATGGCTGGCGTGAGCGTTATGTCAGTGCCATTGCGGGCATGAACAGCCGGCTTGATCCGATCCAGGCGGCGATCCTGCGTGTCAAGCTGACCCGGCTGGCACAGGATACAGCGCAGCGCCAGGCCATTGCCAAGCGCTATGATGCCGGCCTGGCTGGTATTGCCGACCTCGCCTTGCCGGCCAGCCGTGTCGGTGCTGAGCAAGTCTACCATCAATACGTGATCGATGTTGGCCCCGAACGCCGCGACGGCCTGCGCGCCAAGCTGACCGAGGCCGGCATCGGCAATCTGGTGCATTATCCGGTGCCGGTACATTTGCAGCCGGCCTATCAGGGCCGCGTGATGCTGGGCCGGGGCGGGCTGGCGCGCACCGAGCGTGCCGCGCTCTCCATCCTCAGCCTGCCGATGTTTCCGCAACTGAGCGATGCCCAGGCCGATGCCGTGATTGCTGCCGTCAGAGCCGCTTTATGAGGCTCAGGCCTGGCGGCTGATCAGGAAAACCCCGCCGCAGATCAGCGCGATGCCGGCCAGCTTGGCCGGCCCGATCTGCTCGCCATAAAGCCAATAGGCAGCCAGCGCCACCACCACATAGGATAGCGACACCATCGGGAAGGCGACCGAAACCGGCAGCTTGCGCAAGGCATACATGTAGCACAGCGCGGCCAGGAAATAGAGGCCAAGACCGATGATGGATTGCGGCGCCAGCAACTGGCTGACAACGCTGTCACTGCCGGCATCGGCGCCGGATTTGAGCAGCATCTGGCCGGCCACGCCGATCAGCACCCCCAGCGCCAGGATCAGATAATACGGCATCATGGCGTAGGCACCTCGGCGGTAATCTGCTCCCCGGCCCGCGCCTTTTCATTACGCAGCACATCGCGCACCACAAATTGTGGCCGCTTGTTGATGGTAAGGAACATGCGGCCAAGATATTCGCCAACCAGCCCCAGCATGATGAGCTGCACGCCGGCCAGCAGCAGTACTGCCGCCATCAGCGAGGCCCAGCCCTGCGGCGCGCCTTCCGAGAGCAATGCCTCGATCAGCACAAACACAAAGCCAAAAATCCCCAAACCCGCCATGGCGACACCAACCAGGGTGCCGACACGCAGCGGGATGACCGAGAAATTCAGGAACATCGACAGGAACAGGCGCAGCAGCCGCGCCAGCGTATAGTTGCTGCGGCCTTCGGCACGCGGCAGATGGCTCACCTGCAAGCGGCCAATACGCTGCGTGATCTGCATGATCAGGCCATCGACATAGGGAAACGGCCCGTCATGCGCCACCACCTGGCGCGCCAGAAAGGCACTCATGCAGCGGAAGCTGGAAAGATACAGGCCCTTCGGTTTATCGAGCAGGTGGTCGGCGCACCAGTTGGTGAAGCGGCTGCCGAGATTGCGCCAGGCTTCGTGTTTCTTCTCGGCATAATAGGTGTAGACCACGTCATAATCGTTATCGCTGGCATGGCGCCACAGCCGCACCACCTCTTCGGGCGGGTTCTGCAAATCATCGTCCATGGTGATGATATAGGCGCCACGGGCCTGGCTCAGCCCGGCCATCACCGCATTATGCTCGCCGTAATTACGCGACAGGTTGACCACGCTGAGCGCCACGCTGTTGGCGCGGCATAACTCGCGACACACGTCCAGCGAATTATCCGGGCTGCAATCATTGACCAGCACAATTTCCAGCCCGCCGGGAATTTCCAGCTTGGCCAGGGCTTCCACCAGGCTGGGCACACTGGCGGCGCCGTTATAGACCGGCACAACAATGGAAAGCGCAAAGAGGGGCGTGGCTTCAGTCATGATTTTCCCGCAGGCAACGGCCAATGCAGCAGGATTAGAGGAAACGGCCGCTGGTTCCAATAGTCGGCCCGGATTGCGGCGGCGTCATGGCAGGCCGGTGTCGGAAACTGGCCCGATATGCGGACCAGTCTGCTTTCAAGCCGGAATCCACCATCAAACCCATTGATTCCGGCGTAAGTGAATGATTTACCAAGGCGGTGTAAACTTTCCAACCCGTCAGTTGCGCCTCATGATCGGCTTAAAGCGCCCCGCTGCATGACCCAGATTTCGCCTATCGACCAGCCAGAGACCACCGGCATGCGCAAATGGCTGGCGCGGCTGGATTGGTCGCGGCTGCTTTATGGCTTCATGCTGCTGCTCTGCTCGGCCTGGATCATCGGCTACTTCTTCCCGCCGCTTAATCACGACACCTCGGTGTTGCTGTATATCTCCAAGGTCTGGCTTGAAGGCGGCAAGCTGTATGTCGATGCCATCGACATGAACACGCCGCTGGTCTTTGTGCTGCATCTGCTGCCCGAGGGGCTGGCCAAGCTGACCGGCCTGCCCGGCACCACCATGCTGATCCTTTGCCTGGCAGCCGGCATCTCGGCTTCCTATGCCACCTGCCGCTGGGTGCTGGCCGGCAGCCTGGACCCGGCCCATGCCACCGCCGATGCCCTGTTGCCGCTGCTGCTGCTGTTTCTGCTGATCGTGTTTCCGAACCAGTCTTTTGGCCAGCGCGAGCATATCATGCTGGTGCTGGCAATGCCGTATCTGCTGGTTGCCTCGGGCCGCGCCCAGGGCGAGGTGCTGAGCCGCCGGCTGCGCATCATCACCGGCCTGCTGGCCGGCCTTGGCTTCTGCATCAAACCCTATTTCATCGCCATTCCGGCCCTGGTGGAGCTTTACATCCTGAGCCAGCGCGGCTGGCGCGCCCTGCTGGCCGATGTGGTGCCATGGTGCATGCTGGCAGTGGGTTTGAGCCATGCCGTGTTTGCCGTGCTGGTAACGCCGGAATATTTCACCATCGCGCTGCCGATTGCGCGTGAATTCTACACGGCGGTTTCCGATACTGACTGGCTCGACCTGATCACCGGGCCGCATCTTGGCCCGCCCAGCGTGATCCTGCCTTTGCTCTGCATTCCGGCCTGGCTGGCGATCCGTTCCGACCTGGCCCGCATCGTCTCGCTGGCCGGTATCGGCGCGCTCTTCTCGGCCTATGCCCAGGGCAAGGGCTGGCCGTATCAATCCATGCCGGCCCAGGCTCTCACCCTGCTGCTGGCCGCCGTGATCATTGCCCATGTCATGGATCATCAGGTCTGGCCGCGCCGCACCATCACGGGTGGCCAGCCGCGCCAGCAGGGGCCGCGCCTGTTTGCCGCTGCGCTGATGCTGCTGGTTTTTTATCAGGAAGGGCTGCATACGCGGCCCTTCTTCAAGCAGCTTGAATATGCCAATTCGGAAGTGCCGCGCCTGCTGCATATCATCCGCCAGGAAGCCTATAACAAGCGTATCCTGGTGCTATCGCCCGGCATCTACCCGCATTTCCCGATCATCAACTATGCCGACGTGCGCATGACCATGCGGTTTGAGAGCATGTGGGTGTTGCAGGGCGTGTATGCCGATTGTAGCGAATTGGCGCCGCTGTATAACCCGCCGGAAGCAATGAGCCGGGGCGAGGCCTTTGTATTCCGCTCGGTGGCCGAGGATTTCTACAAGAAAAAGCCGGCGCTGCTGATCGTCGACAAGGTGGCCGGCATCCCGCGCTGCCAGGACGAGACTTTCAACTATCTCGACTATTTCTCGCGCAATCCGCTTTTCGCCAAGCGGCTGGAAGACTATGACCAGCTGATGGAATTTGATCGTTACGTGATCTACAAGCGGCGTCAGCCGGTGCCAAAAGTGACACCGGCTTCCTGAGCTTTCAGTCGCGCACCAGAATGCTGCGCACTACAAAGCCGCTCACCATCAGAAACGCGATCAGGCCAGCCATTGGCACAGCGGTTCCTGTATGCAGCGTGCCAACCAAGGCGCTGGAAGCGCCGCCGCAGCCGAATTGCAGGATGCCCATCAAAGCCGCCGCCGTGCCGGCGCGCGGCCCCTGCACCGCTGCCATCGCGGCGGCACCGGCATTGGGCATCACCATGCCCATCGGCGCCAGGCAGATGATCACCGCCGCGATCAGGAAGGGCAGCGGCAATTCGGCCCAGGCCACCAGCAGCACGCCCAGGCTGGCCAAAGCCGCAAAGCCGCCAGCCGCTGCCAGCACCTCGGCCGAGGTGAAGCGGCGCAGCAGGGTGCGATTGAGCTGCGAGGCACCGATCAGGCCAAAAGCGCCGCCGCCAAACACCCAGGCATAATGATGCGGCGCCATGCCATGCAGTTCGATGAACACAAAGGGTGAGCCCGCGATATAGGCGAACATGCCGCCCGAAGGCAAAGCCGAAGCCAGCGTGTAGCCCATGAAGCGGCGGTCAGCGAAGAAGCCGGCATAATCCTTCAGCGAGCCGAACAGCGACAGGGGCCGATACGGGCCGGGATGGCTTTCCGGCAGCAGGCGCCACGCCGCCAGCAGCACAATGGCGCCAACCACCGCCAGGAAGCCGAAAATCGCCGGCCAGCCGAACCAGATCAGCATGTAGCCGCCCAGCAGCGGCGCCAGGATCGGCGCCACGCCCAGCACCAGCATCAGCAGCGAGAATACCCGCGCCATTTCCTGTGGCGGATAGAGATCACGCACCATGGCACGGCCGATCACCAGGCCACCGCAGCAGCCCAGGGCCTGCACAAAGCGCAGCGCGATCAGCATCTCGGCACTGGTGGCGAAGGCACAGGCGATGGAGGCCAGCACAAAGATCACGCTGGCGCCAAACAGCGGCTTGAGCCGGCCGAATCGGTCGGAAAGCGGCCCGGTGACCAACTGGCCGAGCGCCAGGCCGACAAAAAATGCCGACAAGGTGAGCTCGATACGGCCATCCGGGGCGGCAAATTCCCGCGCCAAACCGGGCAAGGCCGGCAGGTACATATCCACTGCCAGCGGGGTGAAGGCGGTCAGCGAACCAAGAATAAGAGTTAATCGCGCCAGCGAGACAGGCACGGGGGAAACAGGGGTCATGGGAGGCTCCGGCCCGCGTTGATCGAGGGCTCATACCCCCTCTTACACCGAATTCCCTGGTAAATGAACGCTTTTCATGGGACTATCACAGCCTCGGGATGATCGCGACAGGGGCTTGAAATCGCGGCCGAAATCCCCAAATATCAAGTCGACATAAACAGGGCATAAACGCTCGCCGGATGGCCGGCACGTCAAATGCGCTGTGTGCAAACCAGGAGGCAAACCACCATGTCCACCCCGTTCAACCAGACGCGCTACGGCTATCGCGCCGGCACGTTGGATCAGGCGACCATCGATCAGGCGCTGCGGTCCTACATGCTGCGCGTCTACAATCTGATGGGTTCGGGCCTGGCGCTTTCCGGCATCGTTGCCATTGCCGTGGCCCAGAGCCCCGCCCTGATGCAGACGCTGTTCGGCTCCGGCCTCGGCATCGTCGTCTCGCTCGTGCCGCTCGGCCTGCTGCTGGTGATGACCTTCGGCGCCAACAAGCTGTCGGCCCCGGCGGTGCAGGCGCTCTATTGGGGCTTCGTCGCCACCATGGGCGTGTCGCTGTCGGTGCTCCTCATGCGCTATACCGGCACCAGCATCACCCGCGTCTTCCTGATCACGGCCGGCATGTTCGGCGCCATGAGCCTGTGGGGCTACACCACCAAGCGCGACCTGACCGGGATGGGTTCGTTCCTGTTCATGGGCGTGATCGGCCTGTTCATTGCCGGTATCGTCAACATCTTCCTTGGCTCCAGCGTCCTTCAAATGGCGATCTCGGCGATCACCGTGCTGGTTTTCACCGGCCTGACCGCCTATGACACCCAGCGCATCAAGAGCGAGTTCAATGAAGGCGATGCCGCCGACATCCAGAGCAAGCAGGCGATTTTCGGCGCCGTTGCGCTCTATGTGAACTTCCTCAACATCTTCCTGGCCCTGCTCAATCTGTTCGGCCAGAAGAACGAGTGATCCACGAGACAAACTGGTTCAAGGGGCCAGCAGCCCCCCTCCAGGGAACCCCGGTAGCGGCAACGCTGCCGGGGTTTTTTTGTTGCAGGACGGTAATTATATCGCCGCCAGTTCCGACAGCAGAAGCGCCTGAAAGCCGAAATCTTGGCTCACTACCGCCTTTCGCTGCGCGCCGGGCCTGAGGCGCCGTGAACATGCACCACGCCACATGTCATTCCCTATGAAACCCACTGACTGCTGCCCGGTTTAGGTTTTTGATCGTTGGCTGCGGCCAGAATTCACAATAAAGGTCGTCGTGGTCGGCGCAGGCCGACCATCCACGAGTGCCTTGTTTCTCCGCCAGTTAAACAAAGAAACACGTAGATGGTACGCCTTCGCGTACCATGACGACCTTTGTTATGGGACCCGCGAAAACCTGCTTGCACCAACCATGTCCATAAACACGGGATGATCCTGGCAGTCTTGCATGGCCGGAGCCTGCTGCATCTGTTCTGATGCCGCGCCACGCCAATGGCGGATTTTTTCTTTTCCCCGCCCGCCACCTATGCTTCCATATGCCTACAAACAAAATGGAGTCGTCGCCCCCGATGCCGCAATCGCCGAAAAAACTCGTGCTCGCCATGATGAAGCATGAGACCAACACCTTTTCGCCCATCGTTACCGACATGGCCCGGTTCGAAGCCTGGGGGCTGTATCGCGATCAGGCGGCAATCGATGCCTATGCCAAGACCAACATGCCGCTGGGCGTGTATCTGAAGCAGGCCCGCGCCATCGGCGCCGAAGTGGTGCTGCCGATTGCCGCCGAGGCGATGCCGGGCGGCAAGGTGACGCGGGAAGCCTATGCGGCCTTATGCGAGCCGATCCTGGCGGCGGTGCGCGCCGGCTGTGATGCCTGCCTGCTGGACCTGCATGGCGCCATGGTGACCGAGGATACCGATGACGGCGAAGGCACCTTGCTGGAGCGTATCCGCCAGATTGCGCCCGACCTGCCGATTGCTGTGACCCTGGACCTGCATTGCAACCTGACCCAGCGCATGATCGACAATTGCGATGCGCTGATCGGCTACAAGACCTATCCGCATGTGGATATGGATGTGGTGGCGGAACAGGTGGGCGCCATCCTGCTGGGCTGGCTCAAGGGCGAGCGGCCGAAGCCGGCCATGGCCTGGCGGCAATTGCCGCTGCTATCGCAAACCCTGGCGCAAGGCACCGCCGACGAGCCGATGAAGGGCATGATTGCCGCCTGCCGGGCCGAGGAAGCCGCCGGGCTGCCCGCCGCCACGGTGTTTGGCGGCTTTGCCCTGGCCGATATTCCTGATGCCGGCACCAGCGTGATCTGCATCGGCGATGATTTTGCCCAGGCCGATGCCGCCGCCGCGCGTATCGCGCAACTGGCCTGGCAGCAGCGCGACATCTTCCTCTATCAGCACCGCGACTTGCAGGAGACGGTGGCCGAGGCGAAGCAGAAAGCCGCCAGCGTGGATGGCCCGATTGTGCTGCTGGACCATGCCGATAATTGCGGCTCGGGCGGCACCCAGGATGTGATGACGGTGATTGCCGAAGTGCTGCGCCAGGGCCTCCAGGATGTGGCGGTGGGCGCGGTATGGGACCCCGAAGCGGTGCGCCAGATGCAGGCGGCCGGCGTGGGTGCCACGATCACGCTGAAGCTTGGCGGCAAGACCGACATGCCGGCAATTGATGAGCCGGGCCAGCCGCTGGAATTGACCGGCCGGGTGCGCAGCATCACTGATGGCGAATGGGTGGTGCGTGGCCCGATGTATACCGGCTATGTGGTGAAGATGGGGCCATCGGCGGTGTTCGAGACTGCCGGCATGCAGATTGTGGTGGTGTCAAACCATCACGAACCCTGGGATACCGGCGTGTTCACCTCGATGGGCATTGATCCGCTATCCAAGCGTTATCTGCTGCTGAAATCGCGCATCCACTATCGCGCCGGCTTTGCGCCGCTGGCCCGCGCCACCTACACGCTGGATGGCATCGGCGTCACCACCTCGGATAACAGCAAGCTGGATTACAAACATCTGCGCAAGCCGCTGTATCCGTTTGACCGGCTGAATGACTGGCCCTGACCTGGCATGACTTTGCGCGACGCCCAGGGGCTGGAAATCAGCAGCGACAACCCGGCGGTATTGGCCGGGCTGGATGGTTTTGATGCCAGCTTCCTGCGCTACGGGAAAACTGCCGGCCTGGTGCTGACCGCCGCGCAGCAACAGCCGGATCAGGTGCTGGCCAATGCCAAGGCCGCTGCCTTGCAGCTTTTTATGCAGACCGGCGACGCCACCGCCAAGGCGGCGCCGTTCCTGGCTGCCGGCGCCGTTTATCTGGATCAGGCTTTGCCACGCGAAAAGCTGTGGCTGAAGGCGGTGCAGGCCTGGGCTGATAACGACATACCGCACGCCATCACGCTGCATGAAGAGATTGTGCGGCTGTATCCGCGCGATCTGGCGGCGATGAAACTGGGCCAGACCCATATGTTTCACATCGGCGATGCCGCCGGCATGCTGCGTATTGCCGAAGCTGCCGCGCCGGCCAATGCCGAGAACCCATATCTGCATGGCATGCTGGCCTTCGCTTTGGAGGAGAACCATCGGCTGAACGAAGCCGAAGCAGCGGCACGCCATGCCATCGCGCTGCAACGCGCCGAACCCTGGGCGCATCATGCCCTGGCCCATGTGATGGAAGCCCAGGGCCGCGTTGCGGAGGGCTTTGCCACCCTGACCGAGCTGAGTGATTGCTGGGCCGAATGCAACAGCTTCATGTTGACGCATAACTGGTGGCACACGGCGCTGTTTGCCATCGACAACGACCGCCCGGATCAGGCGCTGGCATTGTATGACCAGCGCGTCTGGGGCGTGTGGAAGGAATACAGCCAAGATCAGGTCAATGCCGTGGCCTTGCTGGCGCGGCTGGAATTTGTTGGCTTGGATGTCGGGGCGCGGTGGCAAGACCTGGCGCAGTATCTGGAAGGCCGCCTGCATGAGCATGTCGACCCCTTCCTGGACCTGCATTACCTGCTGGGCCTGGCCCGCGCCGGCTATGATGCCAGCGCCAGTGAATTGCTCACCAGCATGGCCGAATACAGCCAAAGCCGGCCGCAGGAACCGAGTTGGCGCGAAGTGGCCCTGCCGCTTGGGCGTGGCATTGTGGCCTATGGCCGTGAGCAATGGGCCGAGGCATTTCGCCATCTTGGCGCCGGGCTGGCCGGCCTGCACCGGATTGGCGGCAGCCATGCGCAGCGCGACCTGTTTCATTGGCTCTGGCTGGAAGCCGGCTGGCGCGCTGGCGCTTATGCGGCAATCCGCCCCGCCCTGGCAGAACGCCTGGCGGCGCGGCCTGATGTGGCCCGCCATCGCCGCGAATGGCAGCGCGCCGGCTGATTCGCAACGAATCGGAGCGAATCGCGGGCCAACATGATAAAAACCGCATAAAATCAGGCGAATCGTTTGCTAATACGACGCCGAATCGCCGCGATTGGCGTGGCTTTGGCGCTTCGGCTTGACAGTGGCGGCGCCGCATACATGAGATTGCGGCGATGCAGCCCGCTGCCATAACAACAATGACGTGGGAAATGCAGCCTCAATCCTAGGGATCACACCGATGTTCACCCGTATCAAGACGATCGCTGCCGCCTTCATCGTCGCTGGCTTCCTGACCGGCGCCATGGCGCCTGCCATCGCCAGCAATGCCCAGGCTCAGGCCACCCCGGCAACGCCAGCAACCCCGGCCAAGCCGGCTGCCAAGGCGAAGAAGGCCGAAGCCAAGAAGCCGACTGAAAAGAAGGCCAAGAAGACCTCTGCCGCCAAGCCGGCGAAGAAGGCCAAGAAGGCCGCCTGATCGGCGCTTTCGGCTGCAAGGATCAAGCCTCCCCCGGCGCAATCCGGGCGGAGGCTTTTTTATGCCGCCTTCGAGTAAGCGCTATCAACCAATTGCGCGATGGCGCGCATGATCTGGGTCAGGTTGAAATCCTTTGGCGTGAACACGCCGGCAATGCCGGCAGCACGCAATTTGCGTTCATCTTCCGGCGGGATGATGCCACCCACCACCACCGGCACTTCGCCGATGCCTTCGGCCCGCATGCGCTCGATCACATCGGTGGCCAGTTCCACATGGCTGCCGGAGAGGATGGAGAGGCCAACCAGATGCACACCTTCTTCCAGCGCCGCTGAAACAATCTGCTCCGGCGTGAGCCGGATGCCTTCGTAAACCACTTCCATACCGCAATCGCGCGCCTTCACGGCAATCTGCTCGGCGCCATTGGAATGGCCGTCCAGCCCCGGCTTGCCCACCAAAAGTTTAATCGGGCGGCCCAGGCGGCGCGCCACAGCGGCCACCTCGGCGCGTAAGTCATCCATGCCGTCATCGCTGGTGGCATTGGCTGCTGCCGCCACGCCGGTCGGCGCCCGGTATTCGCCGAACACGCCGCGCAGGCAGCCGGCCCATTCGCCGGTGGTGACGCCGGCCTTGGCGGCGGCGATGCTCGGCTCCATGATGTTACGGCCTTCGCGCGCGGCGGCTTCCAGCTCAGCCAGCGCCGCCTTCACGGCGCCGGCATCGCGCTGGGCGCGCCATTGCCGCAAACGCTCGATCTGCTCTGATTCCGCCGCCGCATCCACGGTCATGATGGCGCTGCCTTCGCTGGCCACCAGCGGCGATGGCGCGCTTTCGGTGAATTTATTGACCCCCACTACGGTGATCTCGCCGGTTTCAATGCCGCGCACGCGGCCGGTATTGCTCTCCACCAGCGCCTGCTTGAGATAGCCGCTCTCCACCGCCTGGATGGCGCCGCCCATGGCATCGATGCGTTCCAGCTCAGCCTTGGCGGCAAGCTTCAATTCATTCACCTTGGCTTCAATCGCCGGGTTGCCGTCAAACAGGTCGCCGTATTCCAGCAGGTCGGTTTCATAGGCCACGATCTGCTGCAAACGCAGCGACCATTGCTGATCCCACGGCCGTGGCAGGCCCAAAGCCTCATTCCAGGCCGGCAATTGCACGGCGCGGGCGCGGGCTTTTTTGGACAGCACCACCGCCAGCATTTCCAGCAGGATGCGGTAGACATTATTCTCCGGCTGCGGCTCGGTCAGGCCAAGGCTGTTGACCTGCACGCCATAGCGGAACAGCAACGCCTTCTCGTCGGTGACACCATAGCGCTCGCGGCCAATCTCCTCCCAGAGATCAACAAAGGCGCGCATCTTGCAGATTTCGGTGACAAAGCGGATGCCGGCATTAACAAAAAAGCTGATACGGCCAAAAGCCTGGGCAAAATCCTCCGGCGGCACCTGGCCCGAAGCCTTCACCGCATCCAGCACGGCGATGCCGGTGGCCAGGGCATAGGCCAGTTCCTGCACCGGCGTGGCGCCAGCTTCCTGCAAATGGTAGCTGCACACATTGGTCGGGTTCCATTTTGGCAGCTCGCGATAGGTGAAGGCGATCACATCGGTGATCAGCCGCATCGAGGCGGCCGGCGGGAAGATATAGGTGCCGCGCGAAAGATATTCCTTGATGATGTCGTTCTGCACCGTGCCGTTCAGATCGGCGCGGCTGGTGCCCTGCTCCTCGGCCACGGCGATATACAGCGCCAGCAGCCAGGCGGCCGGGGCATTGATGGTCATCGAGGTATTCATCTGGCCCAGCGGAATCTGGTCAAACAGCACCCGCATGTCGCCGAGATGCGCCACCGGCACCCCCACCTTGCCAACCTCGCCGCGCGCCAGCACATGGTCCGAGTCGTAGCCGGTCTGGGTCGGCAGGTCGAAAGCCACGCTCAGACCGGTCTGGCCGCGCCCCAGATTGGTGCGGTACAGTTCGTTTGAGGCCCGCGCCGAGCTATGCCCGGAATAGGTTCGGAACAGCCACGGCTTTTCCGTCTTTTTGCTAGTGCGAAGAGAGGGTTGTTCCGATTTGGTGGTCATGCCGTCCGCGCTCATAATAAAATTCCACCCTGATTAATTTTGGAGACATTAAATTGCCCCCTTGCGGGTCGCAACGGAAATATCATAACCTCCGCTGCACTGCAAAACGATCTTGCCATTTTTGCGGCAACGCAGAAAGATGTCAATCGCATTGCAGCGCCGTGCCGTGGCGGGCCGGCCAGCACAGAAAAGCGATCAAACGAGGAGTTCCTCGGTGAAGGAGAACGACATGTCCAATGCGGGTGGGACCGTGGTGGCGCTGCAAACTTCAAACGGCGCGCCGGTGAAGGGCGGTTACAAGGATCTCTACGAGGTGGGTGAAATCCCGCCGCTCGGCCATGTGCCGAAGCAGATGTATGGCTGGGCGATCCGGCGCGAGCGTCATGGGCCGCCGGAAGACTCGTTCCAGCTCGAAGTGCTGCCGACGCCGGAAATCGATGCCGATGAAGTGCTCATCCTGGTGATGGCCGCCGGCGTCAACTACAACGGCGTTTGGGCTGGCCTGGGCGTGCCGATTTCCCCGTTCGACGTGCATAAGGCGCCGTTCCATATCGCCGGTTCGGATGCTTCCGGCATCGTCTATGCCGTTGGCCGCCGCGTGAAGCGCTGGAAGGTCGGCGATGAAGTTATCGTGCATTGCAATCAGGATGACGGCGACGACGAGGAATGCAACGGCGGCGACCCGATGAATTCGCCGACTCAGCGTATCTGGGGCTACGAGACCCCGGATGGCAGCTTCGCGCAATTCGCCCGCGTGCAGTCGCGCCAGTTGATGCCGCGTCCGAAGCACCTGACCTGGGAAGAAAGCGCCTGCTACACGCTGACGCTGGCCACCGCCTACCGCATGCTGTTTGGCCATCGCCCGCATATCCTGCGGCCGGGCCATAACGTGCTGGTCTGGGGTGCGGCAGGTGGCCTCGGCTCGATGGCCATTCAGCTCATCGCCATCTCAGGCGCCAATGCCATCGGCGTGATCTCGGATGAATCGAAGCGCGATTTCGTCATGAGCCTGGGCGCCAAGGGCGTGATCAACCGCAACGACTTTGATTGCTGGGGCCAGTTGCCGCCGGTGCTGGATGTGGAGCGCTATGCCGCCTACATGAAAAAGTGCCGCGAATTCGGCAAGGCGATCTGGGAAATCACCGGCAAGGGCAACGATGTTGACTTCGTGTTCGAGCATCCCGGCGAGCAGACTTTCCCGGTGAGCTGCTTTGTGGTTAAGCGCGGCGGCATGGTGGTGTTCTGCGCCGGCACCACCGGCTTCAACATCACCTTCGACGCCCGCTTTGTCTGGATGCGGCAGAAGCGTATTCAGGGCAGCCATTTCGCCAACCTGCTGCAAGCCAGCCAGGCCAACCAGCTGGTGATCGAACGCCGCCTCGACCCCTGCATGTCGGAGGTGTTCTCCTGGGCCGACATTCCGCGCGCCCATACCAAGATGTGGAAGAACCAGCACAAGCCCGGCAACATGGCGGTGCTGGTTTCGGCCAAGGTGCCCGGCCTGCGCACGGTGGAAGACGCCATCGAGGTCGGCAACACTTAATCGAGGCTGGCGGGCATCTCTTTTATGCCCGCCAAACCTCTGATTATGAAAGGTTATCCAGGAATTTACAGTTAGTGTAATAATTATTATATTAGACCAATGACGCGCAAATGGGGCTTCTATGGGCGACGCGAGGAACGTGCTGGGCTGGATGCCATGCTCGGTCGTGGTCGCTGGTTCTTTGCCGAAATAACGGGCCGGCGTCGCATCGGCAAAACCGCCTTGATCCAGCAAGCATTACGCCAACGCCACGGCCTGATCCAGGCCGTGTATGTACAGATCCCCGATAGCGATGAGCGGGGCGTGACCGAAGTTTTTCGCGATGCCCTTGAGGATTTTGACCCGAGCTTTGCCGCCGAGCTGCACAGCCTGCATGATTTGGCGCAGGTGATTGAGCGGCTTTGCCGCGCCGGCGTGATCGTGGTGCTGGATGAATTTCAGTATTTCCACCGCAAGACCCTGGTGGCCTTCCTGTCGCATCTGCAAGCCAGGGTGGATGCGCTGCGCGACACCGCTGCTGGCGGCCTGATCGTGCTAGGTTCCATCCATACGGAAATGACTGCAATTCTCGAAGACCGGGCATCGCCACTCTTCAACCGCGTAACCGACCGTCTCCGCCTGGATCATTGGGATTTCGCCACCTTATTCGAGGTTTTTGCCGAGCATGGTGTCCACGATCCAGGTCATATGCTGTTTTTATGGAACCTTTTCGAAGGGGTTCCGAAATTCTATCGCGATGCCCATGACCATCAGCAACTAGCGCCCAGCGCAGAATATCGCAAAGACACTGTGCAGCGCCTGTTCTTCGAGGGCTCAAGCCCATTGCGCGACGAAGCCGATAACTGGTTCTTGCGTGAATTACGCGGACGCTATGACACTGTTCTGAAATTCATTGCCAATAATGGCCCCTGTGCGCATGGCGATATTGTCGCCCCCTATCGTGAAGCCGGCGAGCAAAAGCAGATCGGTGGTTATCTACAGGCCCTGATCGAACGCTACAGCATGGTAGAGCGCCGCTTGCCAGTATTTGCCCCCGACAAAGCTAGGCGCGCCCGCTATGCCCTGGCAGACAATTTCCTCGCCGCCTGGCTGGCCGGTTTGGGCCGGCAAGTGCGCAATGCCCGTATCCAGCCGCTGGCAGTTTGCCTGGAGCGCGCCGACACTGCCCTGGCAACACGCGAAGGCATAGCATTCGAAAAGATGATCCGCCTATTGCTGGAAGAATGTTCCCGCAAGCAGCGTGGTGAAATCGCGCTGACCGACTTGGTGCGGGGCTACTGGAATCAATCGGGCGGCATCGAAATAGATATCGTCGCCCTGGATGAAAATGCGCGCGTCCTGCGGTTGGGTAGCTGCAAGCGCCAGGCAACATCGCATCGAACAAGCCAGTTCCGCCTGCTCTGTGATGAATTCATGAACACCCAGGATGGCCGCCGCTTCGCCGATTGGCATGTGGAGCATTGCCTGTTCAGCCCGTTTTTTCAGCCGGAAATCAAAGACAGATTCACCCAGGAGGGTTTTCGCTGTCTTGACCTGCTGGACTTCCAACATTTGCTGCAACCCGTCACCTGATCGAGGCTCCCATGTCTGCCGCGCCCCAATTGCCTGCCGCCAATGAAACCCTGCTGCTGCCCGGCCTGCTGCCGCTTTGCGCCGAGGCGCTGGCCGCCGCCGAACAATTGCTGGCGCAGGCCACTGCCGCCGTGGCGCAACTGGTGCGCGGCGCCGATGGCCGCATTGATGCCGGGCGGCTGGAGGAAGAGCAATTCGCCGCCCATGGCCTGTCCTGGTATGCCACTTATGCCGCCACCATGAAGGAGACGCTGCATTGGGCCGAGCGGCTGGCGGCGGAAGGCAAACTTGGCGAACTGGAAAGCCTGATCCTGCAAGCCGGCTTTGGCGAATACCTGTCGCAATACCAGGGCGGCATCCCGATGAGCCAGGTGGAAATCTGCCGCCCCGCCGATATGGGCGTGACGCCCGAGGCTCTGGCGGCGTTCCGCGTGCCGGCGGTGGCAAGCCTGATTGCCGGCGGCAATACCGGCGCGGTGCGCAGCCGCATTGCGGTTTTGATCGGCGACAGCCTGGCCAGCGGCGATTTCGGCGAGCTGGGCCTGGATGAAACCATGGCCATGGTGCGCGAGCAGTTCCGCCGCTTTGCCGAAGATAAAGTGATCCCCTTTGCGCATGACTGGCACCGCAAGGATGAATTCATCCCGATGGCCATCGTGCAGGAAATGGCCGAGCTGGGCGTGTTCGGCCTCACCATCCCGGAGAATTATGGCGGCCATGGCCTGGGCAAAACCGCGATGTGCGTGGTGTCGGAAGAACTCAGCCGCGGCTATATCGGCGTGGGCAGCCTGGGCACCCGCACCGAGATCGCCGCCGAACTGATCCTGCGCGGCGGTACCGAAGAACAGCGCCAGCATTGGCTGCCCAAACTGGCTTCAGGCGAAATCCTGCCCACTGCCGTGTTCACCGAGCCGAATACCGGCTCGGATCTTGGCAGCTTGCGCACCCGCGCGGTGAAGAACGGCGATTACTATGAGGTGACCGGCAACAAGACCTGGATCACCCATGCGGCGCGCACCGATCTGATGACATTGCTGATCCGCACCGATCCGAACGAGCCGAGCTACAAGGGCCTGTCGATGCTGCTGGCGGAAAAGCAGCGCGGCGATGATGCCAATCCCTTCCCCACCCCGGGCATGAGCGGTGGTGAGATCAAGGTGCTCGGCTATCGCGGCATGAAGGAATACGAGATCGGCTTCGACGGCTTCAAGGTCAAGGCGCAGAACCTGCTCGGCGGCCGCGAAGGCCAGGGTTTCAAGCAGTTGATGGAAACCTTTGAAAGCGCCCGTATCCAAACCGCCGCCCGCGCCCTCGGCGTGGCGCAATGCGCGCTCGAATTGGGCATGAAATATGCCCAGGAACGCATCCAGTTCGGCAAGCCGATCTACAGCTTCCCGCGCGTGCATGGCAAGATCGCCTGGATGGTGGTGGAAACCATGTTTGCCCGCCAGCTCACCTACTTTGCCGCGCGCGAGAAGGATGCCGACCGCCGCTGCGACCTGGAAGCCGGCATGGCCAAGCTGCTCGCCGCCCGCGTTGCCTGGGCCAATGCCGACAATGCGCTACAGGTGCATGGCGGCAATGGCTATGCCGAGGAATATCCGATCAGCCGCGTGCTGTGCGACGCCCGCATCCTCAACATCTTCGAGGGTGCCGCCGAAATCCAGGCCCAGGTGATCGCCCGCCGCCTGCTGGAACAGCGCAACGGCTGAGGCAAAAACCGCTCGACCATGGCCGGCACCATGCTATTCTGATTGCATATCAGGAGGCAGCCTATGGCCGAAGTCGATATTGGCGGCGTGTTCCAGTTGCTGGGCAGCGTGGCGAGTGACCTGCGCCATATCAAAGAGCAGCATGGCGCCAAGCTGGAAACATTGAGCCAGGATGTTTCAGGGCTGAAGCAGGATATGGCCGTGGTGAAACACGATATCGGCGACCTGAAACATGGCCTAGCTTCGCTGCGCCAGACAGTGACCGAATACCATGCCGCCGTGCTGGGCCATGGTGTATCGATCACGGAACTGGACGAACGGCTACGCCGCGTTGAACAGCATCTTGGCCTGCCGCCGGTGGCGGCTGAATAAGCTTACCCTTGCATGAAGCCGTAATCCGCCGGGTTGGCGCCGCAGACCAGCACGCCGACCCGCTCGCCGGCCACCGGCACATAACGGCCCGAAAGCAGGGCGGCCAGGGCGGTGACACCGCCCGGCTCGGCGGCCAGGCGCAGCCGGTCCCATAGCAGGGCCTGGGCGGCGCGGATCGCGTCGTCGGTTACCAGCACACTTGCGGCGACATAGTGCTGCGCCAGCGGAAACATCAACTGCCCGACCTGGCGCGGCGCCAGGCTGTCTGCCGCAATGCCGCCGGCTGGTGCATCCACCGGCTGGCCGGCGGCCAGCGCCATATGCAGCGTTGGCGCGGTTTCCGGCTCCACCGCCACCACTTTCACCCGCCCGGCATACCAGGCGGCGATGCCGCCAATGAAACCGCCGCCGCCCACTGCCACCAGCACGCTATCAAGATCAGCGCATTGCGCTTCCAGTTCCAGCGCCGTGCTGCCCTGGCCCAAGAGTGTGTCCGGCTGATCATAGGCATGCACCGCCAGGGCGCCGCTTTCAGCCTGCCAGGCCAGGCTCAGCGCCAGCGCATCGGCGTAACGCGCGCCCTGCACCACCAGCTCGGCGCCATAGGCGCGGATACGGGCGAGTTTTGACGGCGAGGCCACTTCGGGCACAAAAATCCGCGCCGGGATGCCAAGCTTCTGCGCTGCATAAGCCACTGCCGCGCCATGATTGCCGCCCGATGCTGCCACCACGCCGGCCTTGGGCACCGGATAACGCAGCAGGCTGGCAAAGGCGCCGCGCGGCTTGAACGAACCGGTATGTTGCAGCAATTCCAGCTTCAGATGCAGGCTGGGCAGGGCCAGGCCCAGATCGGCGCCGGCCACCTCGATCACCGGGGTGCGGCGGATATGCGGGCGGATCAGAATTTCAGTGGCGGCGATGGCGGCGCGATCAATCATGCTGGCTCCCTGCTGCGGCGCGTTGCCGCTGCTGCCTCTGCTAACCCGGACAGGGGTTGGACCGCAAGCCGAACGGGCTATATGCTTGGTCCATGCAAGCCTTCGTCCATGCCCTGATCCCGGTGGCCATCGGCGCCACCTTCATCGTGCTCTGCATCGGCATCTTCGCGCTGTTTCGCGGCGGCCGGTTCAACAAGTCGTATTCCAACCTGCTGATGCGCTGGCGCATCCTATTGCAATTCATCGCCATCTGCCTGATCGCCCTGGCCGGGCTGGTGCTGGGCAAATAGCATGGTGAAGCTGGATAAAATCTACACACGCGGCGGCGACAAGGGCCAGACCTCGCTGAGCAATGGCCAGCGCGTGGTCAAGCATGCCCTGCGCGTGGAAGCCTATGGCACCGCCGACGAGGCCAATGCGGCCCTCGGCCTGGCGCGGCTGCATACGGCCGCCATGCCCGACCTGGATGCCATGCTGGGGCGGATTCAGAATGACCTGTTCGACCTTGGTGCCGATCTGGCCACGCCGGAGCAGGACAATCCGAAATGGCCGCCGTTGCGCGTGGTGCAGGCCCAGGTGGACCGCCTGGAAGCCGAGATCGACAGCATGAATGCGGTGATCCCGCCGCTGAATTCCTTCATCCTGCCGGGCGGCTCGCCGGCAGCCGCCTATCTGCATCTGGCGCGCACCCTGGCGCGCCGCGCCGAACGCCTGGCGGTGCATCTGGCCGAGCAGGAAAGCATCAACCCGGTGGTGGTGCGTTATCTCAACCGGCTATCGGATCATCTGTTTGTGGCAGCGCGCCATGCCAACAAGAATGGCGCCGACGATGTGCTCTGGGTGCCGGGGCAGAATCGCTAAAAACTCAGGCGTCGCCGCGCGGAATCCACGGGATGCTGGCCACTTCGATGCCCTCATCGGCCAAATCCTTGGCCTCTTCCGCTGTGGCCTCGCCATAGATGTTGCGATGCTCGGCATCGCCGTAATGCATCTTGCGCGCTTCCTCGGGAAATTCACTGCCAACATAATCAGCGTTCTTTTCCACATGGTCGCGCAATTCCAGCAGCATCTTGCGCGCCTGCGCCGCCATGCGGGCCTCGTCGGCAGCCTGATCGCCACGCGAGCGGGCCAGGCGCGGCGCCATCGGTGCCTTGACGATCTTGCGCGAACCGCAATGCGGGCATGACACCTGGCCCTTCGCTGCCTGGGCATCGTAGGTGGCGCTATCCTGGAACCATGCCTCGAAGACATGCTCCTTTTTGCATTTCAACTCGTATTTGATCATAGCGGTGCTGCTTGATTCCGCCTCGACGACCCAAGTATTGATATTCGTTAGCATATATATGGGGCAGCAGCGCGTGCACAGCAAGGGGGACGGGCCATCGGCCTGGATTGAGCGGTTCGCCCCAGCGGTGCGCCGGGGCGGCAGCGTGCTGGACCTGGCCTGCGGCGGCGGCCGGCATGGCCGGTTGTTCCTGCAACGCGGCCATCCGGTCTGCTTCCTGGATATCGACACGGGTGGCGTGGCCGATTTACGCACGCAAGGCGGCGCAGAGATCGTGCAGGCCAATCTGGAAGATGGCTCACCCTGGCCTTTGCCCGGCCGGCATTTCGCCGCCATCGTGGTGACGAATTATCTGTGGCGGCCCCTCTTCCCTGCCCTGCTGGATGCGCTGGAGCCGGGTGGCCTGCTGCTCTATGAAACCTTCATGCTGGGCCAGGAGCGTTTTGGCCGGCCGAGCAACCCGGATTTCCTGCTGGCGGAAGACGAACTTTTTGAGCATTGCCACAAAGCCTGCCATGTGCTGGCTTTCGAGCAGGGCGAGCTGGCGCAGCCCCGGCCGGCGATGCGCCAGCGTATCGCGGCGCGCAAACGCGGCGAGGCCACGGCTTGAACGCGCCGCGCATCGATACCCAGCGCCTGACCCTGCGTGGTTTCCGGGCCGATGACTGGCAGGGCCTGGCGCGCTTCTATGCCGACGACACGGTGATGCGCCACATGCTGCCCGGGCGCGGCCTGAGCAGCGCCTTGGCCGCCGAACGGGCCAAGAGCAACATCCATAATTTCAACGCTTCCTGGGCGCAGCGCGGCTATGGCGTGTGGGCGGTGACGGATCGCGCCAGCGGCCGACTGCTGGGGCAATGCGGCCTGCGCTATGTGCCGGAAGCCGAGATGGTGGAATTGCTCTACCTGCTGAACAAGACCCATTGGGGCCGTGGCCTGGCATCCGAAGCCGCCGCCGCCGCCCTGGTGCATGGCTTTGGCGCGGCGGCCCTGGCGCGCATCTTCGCCGTCACCGCGCCGCAGAATGCCGCCTCGCAGCGCGTGTTGCACAAGCTGGGCTTCACGGCGGAAGGCGAAAAGCCGCTTTGGGAGCGTCCGGTAAGCTGGTTTGGCCTGGAGCGCGCCGCCTGGATTTGCCCAAGCGCCGAAACGGTGTCACAATCCAGTTCCTGAATCACGGGAGGCAGCCATGAGCGGCGACGGCATCGAACGGCGCTGGAAACTGGCAGAGGATATCATCCGCGAGGCCGGGCGCCTGGCGCGGGCGTTTTTTGACAATCGCGCCAGCCTGAGCGTTGAGCAGAAGGGCCTACAGGATTTTGTCAGCCGCGCCGACAAGGAAACCGAGGCGCTGATCGTTTCGCGCCTGGGGCGCGATTGCCCGCAGGATGGCATTCTGGGTGAAGAGGGCGGCCGCTACGACGACAAGGGCCATGGCGATGCCGGGCATAGCGTGTGGGTGATCGATCCGATCGACGGCACGGCGAATTTCCTGCGCGGCCTGCCCTTCTGGTGCATCTCGCTGGCTCTGGTGCATGAAGGCCGGCTGGAACTGGGCCTGATCTATGATCCGGTGCGCGACGAATTATTTTCCGGCCGGCGCGGCCATGGCGCGTTTCTCAACGGCCAGCCGATCCGGGTCAGCGGCGTGAACGAGGCGGCCCGCGCCTGTATCGGCCTGGGCTATGGCCATCGCATGCGCCAGCAGCCGCATGTGGAAGCCATCGACGGCCTGCTGCGCCAGGGCTGCGAATATCGCCGCTTCGGCTCTGGCGCGCTGGGCATCGCCTATGTGGCGGCCGGCCGGCTGGATGGCTTTTTTGAAACCCATCTCAATAGCTGGGATGCGCTGGGCGGCCTGTTGCTGGTGGCCGAAGCCGGCGGCGAATTGAACGATTTCCTGGCCAATGACGGCCTGATGCGCGGCAATGCCGTGCTGGCCACCACGCCGGGGCTTTACGGCTTTGTTGCCGGCATTGTCGGCTTCGAATAAAGCGGATCATTCTGCCAGGCGGGAATCTGCGCCCGCGCCTTGGCCACTTGGTCCAGATCAATATCCGCCACTGCGATGCCCACACCCTCGCCGGCATCGGCCAGCACGCGGCCCCAAGGATCAATAATCAGCGAATGGCCATAGGTTTGCCGGCCGCCGGGATGATCGCCCCACATTGCCGGCGCCACCACAAAAGCCCCGGTTTCGATGGCCCGCGCCCGCAGCAGCACATGCCAATGCGCCTGGCCGGTATTGCGCGTGAAGGCTGCCGGCACGCTGATGATTTCCGCCCCGGCCTGGGCCAGGCCACGATACAGGCCGGGAAAACGCAGGTCGTAGCAGATGCTAAGGCCAAGTTTGGCTTCCGGCAGCGTGGTCAGCACAGAGGCATCGCCGGGGGCAAAGGTGTTCGATTCGCGAAACACCTCGCCATTCGGCAGGTCCACGTCAAACATGTGGATTTTATCATATTGCGCCGTGATGGCGCCGGCCGGATCGATCAGATAGCTGCGATTGGCATTACGGTTGGCGCCGTCTTCCCGCACTGAGATCGAACCGATCAGCAGCCAGATTTTCAATTCCGCCGCCAGATCGCGGAAGGCGCGCAGGGCCGGGTGTTCGGCTTCCGGCTTGCCGGCCGCCAGGCTGGCCGCCGCATTGCGCCCCATGAAGCTGGAATTTTCCGGTGTGGCGACAAAACCCGCGCCGGTCGCCGCAGCCTGACGGATCAGCGCCGAAACCTGGGCGATATTCTCCGCCATATCGTCGCGGATATTGGGCTGCACCAGGGCAATACGCAGCGGGCGCGGCATCGGCTTCAGGCTGCCGCCAGCAGCGGATCGAGCTTGCCGGCGCGTTCCAGGGCATAAAGATCGTCGCAGCCGCCAACATGCGTCGCGCCGATCCAGATCTGCGGCACGCTGGTGCGGCCACCGGCCAGGCGGGTCATTTCCTCGCGCCGGGCCTGATCGTAGGACACATCGATCTCGCTATAGGCGGCGCCCTTCTTATCAAGCAGCGCCTTGGCGCGGGCGCAATAGGGGCAAAGGAAGGTGGTGTAGATGGTGATGTTGCTCATGATCGCTAACAGGCTGGGGGGTTGCTTTGGCAAACTATATGGCGCGTGGCGAAAATTAAACAATATCCGGCCGCACCACGCGCGTGAGCGTGAGCACATCCACGCTGGCGGCGCCGGCGCCCAGCAGGGCGCGGATACAGGCATGGGCGGTGGCCCCGGTGGTGAACACATCATCCACCAGCAGCACGGCGCGGCCAACCAACAAGGCGCGACGGCCGGGCGCCACCCTGATCGCCCCGGCCAGGGCGCGGCGCCGCTCGCCCCGGTTCAGCCCGCCCAGGCTGGGGGTTGGGCGCAGCCGCTCCAGCCCATCCAGCAGCACCGGCTTGGCCGCCTGGCGGCCCAAAGCCTGGGCCAGCAGGGCGGATTGATTGAAGCGCCGCCGCCATAGCCGGCGCGGATGCAGCGGCACCGGCAGGATCAGATCGGCCTCATGCAGCAAAGGCCCGGCGGCCTGGCGCATCAGCGCGGCCAGGCCGGCCGCCATATCGGTGCGGTCGGCGCGTTTGAACCGTAACACCAGATCGCGCCCGCCCCGGCCATAAACCAGCGCGGCGCGGGCGCGGCGATAACGTGGCGGCTTGGCCAGGCAGGCGGCGCACAGCATGCCGGCCGGCACCGGCATGGCAAAGGGCGTGCCGCAGCAGGGGCAAAGCGGCTCGGCGATAAAATCCAGCCCCTGCCAGCAGGCGGCGCAGAGCCGGCCCGGCTCGTCCACCATCTCGCCGCACAACATGCAGCGCGGCGGCAACAGGCTGTCCAGCACCCACCGGCCGAATGTATGGCCAAACCGCATCACCGCATTTTCCCCCTCCACTTCACGTTGCGGCAGCGATGACGCACCGGTCAACAGCGGATAAGCTGGTGCCAACAAAAAACGAGGAAACGGATATGAGCGGCAAAATTGTGCGCATCGGCGGGGCATCAGGCTTCTGGGGCGATTCCATGCTGGGGGCGCCACAATTGCTGTTTCAGGCCGAGCTGGATTACCTGATCTTCGACTACCTGGCCGAGATCACCATGTCGATCATGGCCCGCATGCGCGCCAAGGACCCGGCCCAGGGTTATGCCACCGATTTCGTTACGGTGACCATGAAGCGCCTGCTGCCCGAAATCGCGCGGCGCAAGGTGAAGATTGTCAGCAATGCCGGCGGCGTCAATCCGGTGGCCTGCGCCGAGGCGATCCGCGCCATGATCCAGGCCGCCAATCTGCCGCTCAAGGTGGCGGTGGTGCTGGGCGACGACCTGATGCCGCAGATTGATGCCTTGAAGCCGCAGCTTCAGCCCATGCTGCCGCAGCAGCAAGCGCCGGCCCGCTTCATGTCGGCCAATGCCTATCTCGGCGCCGCCCCCATTGCCGCCGCCCTGGCCGAAGGCGCCGATATTGTGATCACCGGCCGCTGCGTCGATAGCGCGCTGGCGCTCGGGCCATTGCTATATGAATTCGGCTGGGATGCCGGCGAGTATGACCGCCTGGCCAGCGGCAGCCTGGTGGGCCATATCCTGGAATGCGGCGCTCAGGCCAGCGGCGGCCTGTTCACCGATTGGCGCGAGGTGCCGGATTGGGACAATATCGGCTATCCCATCGCCGAGGTGAGCGAGGACGGCAGCTTCATTGTCACCAAGCCGGTCGGCACCGGCGGGCTGGTGAGTGTGGGCACGGTTTCCGAGCAATTGGTGTATGAAATCGGCGATCCCGCTGCCTATCGCCTGCCGGATGTGACCTGCGATTTCAGCGCCGTGCGCATTGCAGCGGCGGGCGAAAACCGCGTGCGCGTGAGCCATGCCCGCGGACTGCCACCCGGCGATGCCTACAAGGTTTCCGCCACCTATCTGGATGGCTACCGCGCCGTGGCGACATTGACCATCGGCGGCCGCGAAGCGCGCGAACGCGCCCGGCGCAGCGCCGAGGCGATCCTGACCCGCACGCGCAAGATTTTCCAGATGATGAATCTGGGCGATTACCGCGCCGTCAATATCGAGGAAATCGGCGCCGAGGCGATGTATGGCGCCAACGCTGCCCCCGGCGCCCAGGCCAGCCGCGAAGTGGTGATGAAATTGGCGGTGAGCCACCCGGAAAAGGCGGCGCTGGATATCTTTGCCCGCGAGATTGCCCCGGCCGGCACCTCATTTGCCGCCGGCACCACCGGCTTTGGTGGTGGCCGGCCCTTGCCGCAGCCGGTGGTGCGGCTGTTTTCCTGCTTCATCCACAAGGCGGCTTTACCGGTGTGGCTGGAACTGGATGGCGGCGCAACCAAGCCGGTGACTATCATCCCGATTGGCGGCGAAGCCTGTGGCCCGGATGCCTGGGGCGGCCCGGCCGGCATCCCGGATATCACGCCAGCCCCGGCACAGACCGATCTGAGCGTGCCGCTGATCCGGCTGGCCTGGGCGCGTTCGGGCGACAAGGGCAATGACAGCAATATCGGCGTGATTGCCCGCCAGCCGGAATACCTGCCAGCGATCCGCGCCGCGCTGACGCCGGAAGCCGTGAAAGCCTATTTCGCCCATCTCTGCCAGGGCGAGGTGATCCGCTATGAATGGCCCGGCATCCATGGCCTGAATTTCCTGCTGAAAGACTCGCTCGGCGGCGGCGGCATCGCCTCGTTGCAGAATGACCCGCAGGGCAAGGCCTATGCCGGCATGCTGCTGGACTTTCCGGTGCCGGTGCCGGCAAGCTGGGGCCTCAAGCCGGATTGATCCGCACCAACAAACCAGACAGGGGCCGCCGCATGAGCCTGGAATTTCTGATCGTGGCGCTGATTGTGGTCGCTACCCCCGGCACCGGGGCGCTCTACACCCTGGCTGCCGGGCTGGGCCGCGGCAAACGCGCCAGCCTGGTGGCCGCCTTTGGCTGCACGCTCGGCATTGTGCCGCATATGCTGGCCGCCATCACCGGCCTGGCCGCCCTGCTGCATGCCAGCGCGCTGGCCTTTGAGATGGTGAAATATGCCGGCGTGGCCTATCTGCTCTACATGGCCTGGGCCACCTGGCGCGAACGCGGCGCGCTCAGTTTGCAGCCCGCCGACAGCCAGGCCGCCGCCCGCTCCGACTTGCAAGTGACCATCGAGGCGGTGCTGATCAACATCCTCAACCCCAAACTCTCGATCTTTTTCCTCGCCTTCCTGCCGCAATTTGTGCAGGCCAGCGACCCCGCGCCGCTCGCCAGCATGCTCTCTCTCAGCGCCGTGTTCATGGTGATGACGTTTGCGGTGTTCGCGCTTTACGGCCTCTGCGCCGCCGCCATGCGCGACCATGTAATCAGCCGCCCGGCGGTGATGACCTGGCTGCGCCGCAGCTTCGCAGCGGCGTTTGTGGCAATGGGGGTCAAGCTGGCGGTGGTGGAGCGGTGAGCTTCGGGTAAAATACTCCATCCAGATGCTTCATGAGGCTATCTACCGGGTGAAGTAGCAACAAGTAGATTGCTCGTATCTGCACACGGAAGAGAACCTGCCCTTTTGCTTCAACCGAAAACCGCTTGACGCATACAATTTTAACGGTAGCCTTCCGAAGGTCTTTGCTACAGATTCGGAGTGAGTATGAGAAGGTTAAGTGCGGCAATAGCGCTAGTACTGGCATTGGCAGTGGGGGCATGCGCTAAACCCCCTACGGCACTGGAGATTGCCACGGCGGATTATGGTCCTTATCCGTCCGACTACCAGGACATCATAAAGCGCTATATGGGCAATTTACTGTTTGACCCATATTCGGCAGTTTACGAAAATTGGAGAGGCCCATCACAAGGATACACCGGCGGTAATTTCGTCCAGACAGCGTTCGGTTATCGTGTCTGCGTAGACATCAACGCAAAGAATCGACTTGGCGGATATGTGGGCCGCAAACCTCATTTTTTTATGATCCGATATGGTGCGGTCGTACAAGAGCTGGGTGAATTCTCGACCCGGCAATTGTGCAATTTCTAGGGGCTGGCCCCATTATAGCCACCAGATAAAGGTAGCGGCGTGAGTGATAGCTGCCGTGAAGTTTATGACTTTGCGGTTGAACGGAATTTCTATGCGGCGCCAATCCTTGAGGTGCCCGCTTTGGTATTCCTGCCGACCTGCTGTTGCCGCCGCCCGAAAGCAAGCCGCGCCAAGCGGCGTCCCCCCTCCCCCCAACAATAATTCCATGCCCAGATTGCCCTTGGTTTTGGCGCGTTGATAGGCCGAGTGGGCGCCGTGCGGCCCAGCCAAGCGGTACCGGCAAGCTGGGACCTCAAGCCGAATTAGCGCCAGGAACACTCAGCAATAGCAGTTTGTTTGGACGATCCTATTGGCTTTTCATACTAGCTAGGCGTCCCGCTTCACGGGCTGAACCCTTCGGTGGTAATCGCCACATGATTGCTCTCTTCCAAAAGCTGCTCAGGCGGCTTGGTGTCTAAAACGACGAAACGGAAGGCCCCCGGTACGAAAATGCTACCTGCCACGCGCTCTACCCAGGCAATCGCCTCTTCCAGCTCGTCGTTCGTGGCATAGACATAGGTAATCGCGCGCTGGTTACAGAACACGATAGTGGCAGAAAGGAGCCAACTCATCCTGGTGGGTATCCAGTCAGCCTTGAATTTTATATCTTTATCCATGGCTCTGAAGCTTGCCTCAACAGCCCGGCTAAATTCTTCGTTGCTTATCATCTTGCTTATCCGAATTGAGGGTCAGTATGTATTCTGAACCCTATTTCACAGCTAAGTCCAGAGCGGCGTTGCTGCAAGCCAAATGGACATCATATTGAGAATAAAATTTCCATTTTTTGGAAAACCTGCTAACCTAGCTTCATGATCGTGGTGGGCACCGATCTGGTGGAACGCTATTTCGCGGCACGGGTCGGCCATAAAGGCATCCGGGCGGCACGAGCGCAATATGATGCCTGGCTGGCTTTAGTGCGGGCGGCCCATTGGCGTTTGCCGGAGGATGTGAAACGCGCCCATCCCAAAGCCAGTATCCTCAAGGGTGGCCGGGTGGTGTTCAACATCAAAGGCAACGATTACCGGCTGATTGCCCTGGTGGAATACCGGGCCGGCGTGCTGGCGATCCGGTTTTTTGGCGACCATGCCGACTATGACCGGGTGGATGCGGAGACGGTGTGATGAAAACAACGCTGATCGTGATCGAGAATGATGCCGATCTGGCCGAGGCGCAGAAGCTGCTGCATGGTCTGATGCGCCAGCCGGTGCTGGACGATGCCGCCGCCGCCCGGCTACGCGCCCAGGCGCAATTGATCGAGGCTTACGAAAAAAGCCGCTGGCCGCAGCGCAAGCTGAAACCGGCCGATCTGCTGCGTTATCTGATGGATCAGCATGAGTTGAGCCGCGCCGATCTGGTGCCGTTGCTGGGCAGCGCCAGCCGGGTGAGCGAAGTGTTGAATGGCCGCAAGGGGCTGAGCCTGAACATGGTGCAAAGGCTGCGCGCCCGCTTTGGCATTCCGGCCGACCTGCTGTTGCCGCCGCCCGAAAGCAAGTCGCGCCAGGCGGCATAACGCCCGGCCGTCTCCCCTCACCCCAACAGCAATTCCATGCCCGGATCGCCCTTGGCCATGGCGCGTTGATAGGCCGGGCGGGCGCCGATGCGGGCGAGCCAGGCGCGGATATGGGCATAGGGCGCCAGATCAAGCGGCTGGAAATGCCGCATGGTGCTGAGCGAAAACCCCGCCATGATATCGGCGGCGGTGAAATCCGCGCCGGCGAGCCAGGGATAAGCGCCAAGGCGCTGATCCATCATGTGCAGCATCTGGGCCAGGCGCTGCTCGCCCCAGGCCCGAGTGGGATTATCCGCCGGGGCATTGAGCAACGTCGTCACCATCAGCCGCATCATGGCAGGCTGCAATGTGCCATTGGCGAAATGCAGCCAGTAGAGATAATCGGCGAAAGCCGGATGCTCCTTGCCATGGGCCAGGCGGCCTTCGCCGTATTTCGCCAGGATATACTCCACTACCGCGCCGGATTCAGCCAAAGTGATCGCGCCGTCTGTAATAACCGGCGCGCTGCCGACCGGATGCAGCGCCTTGTATTCCGGCGGCGCCAGGCGCGGCGCGCGCTGGTAGACTTTCAGCTCATACGGAATACCCAATTCCTCGCAGAGCCAGACGATACGCTCCGATTGCGACTTGCCGAGATGATGCACGGTGAGCATGGCGTTCCCTTTTAGCAATTGATCTCAGATATCCAGCCACAAATCCCGGCTGGCATGGCGCACATGCAGCACCTGCACAGCATCTGCATCAATGATGAAAAACACCCGCCATTGCCGGCCTTTGCCGACCAGCAACTGCCGCACCTGACGCCCAATGACGACATTCTCGCGCGCCAGCGGATGCGCTTCTGGGAGCGTTTCCAACGCTAGAATGGCATCGCGCATTGCCGCCAGCCATTGTCTGGCGAAAACCGGGTTTTCTTCTTGATACCAATGGGAGGCTTGCCGGATATCCTCGGCCGCGCGCGGCGTCAGGATCACGCGGTAGCGTTTCATTCGGCGGCGGAATGATCCAAATCGGCAAAAAAGGCGCGGGCTTCCTGGCCTTCGCCCCGGTCGGCTTGTTCCAGGCCGGCGCGGATGCCCAGCACTGACTGGGCGAATTCGACGCGCTGCTGAATTTCCTGCCACAAGGCAGCATCCAGCACCACCAACTCGGCACGGCCATCCACTGTGAGGATGGATGGCCGGCCACTCTGCTTCAAAGCCGTAAGGAAGGCTTCGGCGTCACCGGTCAGGTCGCTCAGCGGGCGGATATCCCGGATGACGTCCATGCGATGCTCCGTCAAGCCCCCGGCTGCGGCTCGGGTTCCAGGCCGGTGGGGCCGGGCTTCTTGCCGCCGCGATTGGTGGTGGGCACGGCCGAGCGCGGGCCGCTATCGCCCGAGGCGCTGGGCTTGTTGTCGTCGGTGCGGATGATTTCCTCGCCGCGCAAGATGGCCTTCACTTCGTCGCCCGAGAGGGTTTCGTATTCGAGCAGGGCGAGCGAAACCTTTTCCAGATCGTCGCGATGTTCGGTGAGGATGCGCATGGCGCTGCCTTCCGCTTCATCAATGATGCGGCGCACTTCCTCGTCGATCAGCTTGGCGGTGGCATCCGAGACATTCTTGCGCTGGGTGACGGAATGGCCGAGGAACACTTCTTCCTCGTTATCCGAATAACGCAGGCGGCCGAGCTTGTCCGACATGCCCCATTCAGTGACCATACGACGCGCCAAGCCAGTGGCCTGCTGGATGTCGTTGGAAGCGCCGGTGGTGACATTCTCGCGGCCGAAGACAATCTCTTCCGCGATGCGGCCGCCAAACATCATGGCGAGGCGCGATTCCAGTTCCAGCTTGGAAACGCTGAGGCGATCCTTCTCCGGCAGCGACATGGTGACGCCAAGGGCGCGGCCACGCGGAATGATGGTGACCTTATGCAGTGGGTCGCATTTCGGCATGAACAGCGACACCAGGGCATGGCCGGCCTCGTGGAAGGCGGTGAGGCGCTTCTCCTCCTCGCCCATCACCATCGAGCGGCGCTCGGCGCCCATCATCACCTTGTCCTTGGCGCTTTCAAAATCCGCCATGGTGACAACACGCTTGTTCTTGCGCGCCGCCAGCAAAGCGGCTTCGTTGACCAGATTGGCCAGATCGGCGCCCGAGAAACCCGGCGTGCCGCGCGCCACGATCTTGGGATCCACATCCGGCGCCAGCGGCACCTTGCGCATGTGCACGCGCAGGATCTTTTCGCGGCCGAGGATATCCGGGTTCGGCACCACGATCTGGCGATCAAAGCGGCCCGGCCGCAGCAGGGCGGGATCAAGCACATCGGGGCGGTTGGTGGCGGCGATCAGGATCACGCCTTCATTGGCCTCGAAGCCATCCATCTCCACCAGCAACTGGTTGAGGGTCTGCTCGCGCTCATCATTGCCGCCGCCCAGGCCTGCGCCGCGATGGCGGCCCACAGCGTCGATTTCGTCGATGAAGATAATGCAGGGCGCGTTCTTCTTGGCCTGTTCAAACATGTCGCGCACGCGGCTGGCGCCGACGCCGACGAACATTTCCACGAAGTCGGAACCCGAAATGGTGAAGAACGGCACATTGGCTTCGCCGGCAATGGCGCGGGCAAGCAAAGTCTTGCCGGTGCCGGGCGGGCCAACGAGCAGGCAGCCCTTCGGAATCTTGCCGCCGAGGCGCTGGAATTTCTGCGGGTCGCGCAGGAATTCAACAATCTCCTCAAGCTCGCTCTTGGCCTCCTCGATGCCGGCAACGTCTTCAAAGGTGACGCGGCCATGGCGCTCGGTGAGCAGGCGGGCCTTGGATTTGCCGAAGCCCATCGCCTTGCCGCCGCCGGATTGCATCTGGCGCATGAAGAAAATCCACACGCCGATCAGCAGCAGCATGGGGAACCAGGAGATCAGAATCTGCACCAGGGTGGAATTCTCTTCCGGCGGCAAAGCCTGCACACGCACGCCGCGCTCGGTCAGCCGGCCAACCAGGCCGGGATCGCTGGGGGCGTAGGTGGAGAAGCCGCGGCCATCGCGGTAGTGGCCCTTGATGGTATGGCCCTGGATGGCAACATCCGTAACCTGGCCGTTCTGCACGTCATTCAGGAAATCGGAATACGCGACCTGGCTGCCGCCCTCGCGCATGGTGGGGCCTTGAAACAGGTTGAACAGCGCGACCACCAGAAGCCCGATGATCACCCAAAGCGCCAGATTGCGTCCAAACATATTCACGGAGGCCTTACCCTTTCTCGACCGCTGCCGGCATCCCTTGCCGACTTTCAAGCAGTTTAGCCGATCCATGACCGGCAACACCACTGCCCTGCCGCTATTAGATAAGCGCATGGGGGGCCGAAACAAGCACCTTATTTTGCCGTTAGCTTCACGAATTATGTGAACGGGTTACAAATCAGCCCGTTGATCCGGCCGGGGAACAGGCTGGGCAGGGCAACGGGGCGGTTGCGGCGCAGCAAAACCGGCAGGCCGGGCCAGGCCGGCGACGGCAGGTCGGGCGGCGGCAGATCGGGGATGGCAGGCGGCGCCAGG
>DLGP01000022.1:50761-54386 GCA_002482765.1 Alphaproteobacteria bacterium UBA7691 | reverse complement strand
ACCAGCAGCTTATAGGCAAAATCGTAGCGTTCCTTCGGCGTGCCGGCCGGCAGGCGGGACCGCGCAGCGGCCGGGGCGGCAGCGGTGCGGGCAGCCGGAGCGGCGCCAGCGGCAGCCGTGCCGGGCAGTGGGCGGCCCTGGGCATCCACCGGCAAGGCTCCGAGCACACCTTCCTTGCTTGGCGCCTGATTGGGGTTGGACGAAGAAGCCCCGGCAGCACTGGCGGCGGCAACGGCAGGGGCAGCCGGGGTGCCAGGGGTGGCGGGCGGGGCAGCGGCCGGCGTAGCGGCGGCGCGTTCCAGCGCGTTGAAGCGGAAATCCACATCCTCCACCAGCTTGTCCATGCGGCGCTGGGTCTGGATATTCTTGTATTCCACTTCCTCAAAACGCCCGACCAGATCGCGCAATTGACCTTCTAGCTGGTCGATCCGGGCATTGAGCCGGTTGGCGACGCTGGTTTCCGCCTCGTTGGCATCGGTCAACGAACCGGCACTGCCGCCCATGGAGGGTACATTGCTCTGCGGCGCCGGCCCGCCTTGATAGACCCGACGCTGAAGCGTGCGCAGATCGTTTTCCAGCCGGTTGATGCGATCAAACAGCACCTGATTGTCATTCTGCGCCCAGGCCGGGCCGGGAGCGGCGACCAGAAGCGACAAGATGGCGACAAGCACAAGGCAAAGGCTGCGAAGCATGGAGCTCACCCGAGGCGAGATGGAACCGAATCGGCGCCTAGGGTGCGCGATTTTTGCGGCGAAACCAAGGCGTTTACGCATAGTGGCAGCACCGGCCGCCACTAACGAAAACACCCGCCAGCCACCTGAGCCAAACAGCTCCGGGGCATGACGGGTGAAATCATTGGCCGATGCAGGGCCGGTTAAACCGGCCTGCTCGCTGCCGAACTATTAGTTCGACAGAACGGTCACGCCACGGCGGTTCTGCGCCCAGGCGGCTTCGTTCGAGCCGAGCGCAACCGGGCGCTCCTTGCCGTAGGAGATCGTGGTGACGCGGGCGGCCGGGATGCCCTGGTTCACCAGGTAGGCCTTGACCGAGTTGGCACGACGCTCGCCGAGGGCAAGGTTGTACTCGCGGGTGCCGCGCTCGTCGGCATGACCCTCAACCACGACCTTCCACTGGCCATAGCGCTTCAGCCAGGCGGCCTGCTTGTCCAGGGTGGCCTTGCCGGCCGGCTTCACGTCAAACTTGTCATAGTCGAAGAACACGCGGTCGCCGACATTGACCTGAAAGTCGTTGACCGAACCCGGCTGGATCGCGGTGGTGGCCGGCCGAGTGGCATCCTGAGCCGGGCGAGCCGGGGGAGCAGCGGCACCAGTCGAACCGGTGGTGGCGGCAGTCTCCGGAGCCTTTTCGCAAGCGGCCAGGAACAGGCCCACAGCGGCAACGGCGAGAAACTTGGTGCCGAAGGTGTTGAGGCGCATAATGTTTTACCCCTCCAAGGGTTTGGTTTGGTGTTCAGGTACCTGTTGTAATCCTACTCGCAGACCACAACCATCGGCATTAATTCCTCAGGCCACGATCCGCCGCCATAAGCTCAACCGGACTCGGTCTGCGATCCATACCCGCAGGCAGTTTGTCTTTTGGACCACGTCACATGCCAACGGAAAAGCTCGCCGGAACCAACGGTTCTAGCCACTGCGTCACTTTTAATCATATCCACCGCCCAAACTCGAATCAAGGGGGTGAGATACAAACTACCACCATCTGCATGAATGCCGAAATACTGCGGCATTTCTGCAACAGTCTGGCGCCAAATCGCGTTAACGAATCAGCGCCGAGAGCGGCGACCAGGCCGGATCGGACCCATCTATCGGCGTGGCAATCTCGCGCTCGTTGAATCCGGTCAAGTCAATCGAGAATAACCGCACCCGCTGGCCGCGTCCGCGCGAATCGGAAGACCGCTCCCGGTAGAACATCAGCACGCGGCCATTCGGCGCCCAGGTTGGCGCTTCCTGCACCATCGGCGAGGTGCTGAGAATACGCTCGCCCGAGCCATCCGGGCGCATCACACCGATGGCGAAGGTGCCGCCGCCTTCCTTGGTGAAGGCGATCAGGTCGCCGCGCGGCGACCAGACCGGGGTGGAATAACGCCCCTGGCCGAAGCTGATGCGGCGCTGATTCGAACCATCAGCGTCCATCACATAAAGCTGCTTGGTGCCGCCACGGTCGGAATTGAAGGTGACCTGGCGCCCATCCGGCGAGAAGGAGGGCGAGGTATCAATGGCCGCATCCGAGGTCAGGCGGCTACGCGCCCGGGTGCGCAAATCCATCATGTAGATGTCGGAATTGCCATCCACCGCCAGCGACATGATGACCCGGTTGCCATCCGGCGAAAAACGCGGCGCAAAGGTCATGCCGGGGAAATCGCCCACCAATTCCTGCTGTCCGGTATCGATATTGAACAGATACACACGCGGCCGGTCGTTGAAATACGAAAGGTAGGTGATTTCCTGCTGGCTCGGGCTGAAACGCGGCGTCAGCACCAGGAAGCGGCCATCGGTGAGAAAGCGGTGATTCTCGCTATCCTGGTCCATGATCGCCAGGCGCTTGACGCGACGATCCGGCGGGCCGCTTTCGGCCACATAGACCACGCGGGTGTCAAAATAACCGTCCTCGCCGGTCACTTTCTTATAGATCGCATCGGAGATCAGATGCGCCAGGCGGCGCCAGTTATCCGGCGTGGTGAACAGCGCCAGGCCGGTCATCTGCTGCTCGGCGGCAACATCCCAGAGGCGGAATTCGCCACGCAGCCGGCCATCGGCCTGCAATTCGATACGCCCGGTGACCAGCGCATCCATGTTGATCACCCGCCAATCCTGGAAGCGCGGCTGCACCCGCATGGCGGCGGGTTGCTGGATATGCGCCTTGGGATCGGCCGGGGCGAACAGGCCGGAGCGTTCCAGGTTGGCGCGGATCACGCGGGCCACATCCAGGCCCAGCTTGCCGGCCTGCGCGTTATCGGCGTCAAAATCGGAAATTGCGATCGGGATCGGCTTGATCGCGCCCTTGTTGATGTCGATCTCAACCCGCGCGCTGGCTGGATGCGTGGCCAGCAATAACAGAGCGAATAATACGGCGAGCTTCGGCATGGCGCTGGCGGTGCGTTTTACGAATTGCATTGCGTCCTCGGGTCGAAGTTCAAAACGATTTCCTGAGTGAATTTAGCGATATCGGTATTGGGCGGAAATTTGAACGGCACCGCCTTATGCACAGCGCGGCGCGCCGCCTCGGCCGAGGCGCGATAGCTTTCCTGGGCATAAAGCCGCACCGCATCCAGCACTTCGGGCTGGGTTTTCAACGAGCCATCCGGATTGAGCATGAACTGGATACGCACCACATGCTCGCGCGCATCGCGGCGGCCACAATCCAGATTCCACTTGTCGTAAATCTGGCTGGCGATGAAATCCTTTTCGCTGATCGACAGCGGCAGATTGGGATTGGACGGGCCATCGGCACGCGGCGCCGGCGGCGCCGGTGTGCGCTGCGCCACCTGCGGCTGAGCCGGTGCCGGGCTGGGCGGCGCCGGTGTCGGCTTCTGCATCTTGTTGACCAGCGCGGCCACCGAACTGAAATCCGGCGCCTTGGCCTGAGTCTGCTGCGGCTTGGGCGG
>DLGP01000022.1:40252-50727 GCA_002482765.1 Alphaproteobacteria bacterium UBA7691 | reverse complement strand
GGCTTCGGCGGCTCCACCTTGGCTTCGGGCTTGGGCAAAGGCTCAGGCGGCTGCGGTGCCGGCTTGGCGGCTTCCACCGGCTTGGGTTGCGGCTGTGGCGGCGGCGGAGGTGGAGGGGGCGGAGGCGGCGCGGCGGTCACCGGCTTGGGCGGCTCCGGCTTGGCTTCCGGCTTGGGCGGTTCCGGCTCGGGCTTCGGCGGCTCCACCTTGGCTTCCACCGGCAGCGGCTGCACCTTGGGCACATTGCTTTTTTCAGCGATGGGCGCCAGTTCGGCCAGGATCACCAGCGGCTCGGGGATACGCTCCGGCTCGTAATACGGCAGGCCAAATACCGCCACGGCGACAATCGTCGCGTGGAAGGCTGCCGAGTAGATATACGAACGACGCTCCACTGCCCTGACCCTCTATCCTAGCGCCGACGCGGATTGCTGCTGCTACTGTTGCCCTGGGGTGGATTGCCGATCAGCGCCACCTTGGTGAAGCCGGCGGCATTCACCACTCCCATCACCTCCAGCACCTTGCCGTAATTCACCGCCTGATCACCACGCACAAAGATGCGGCGATCCAGCGCGCCATTGGCAATCGCCGTCAGGCGCGGCACCAGCTGCTCCAGATCAACACCGGTTTCCTGCAAGAACACGCCGCCCTTGGAATCGATGGTGATGGTCAGCGGCTCATCCTGGCCCGGTATCGCCGAGGCCTGGGTTTTCGGCAAATCCACCTGCACGCCAACGGTGAGCAGCGGCGCCGTGACCATGAACACGATCAGCAGCACCAGCATCACATCAACCAGCGGCGTGACGTTGATATCCGACATCGGCCGCCGCCGCATGCGATGGCCGCGCGAACCGCCGCCTGAGAGTTGCACGCCCATCAGGCGGCCTCTTCATCAAGCTGGCGGCTCATCAATGCCTGGAATTCGCCGGCAAAGCCTTCCAGCCGGATATTCAGCCGGCCGAGATCACTGGAGAATTTGTTATAGGCCATCACCGCCGGAATCGCGGCGAGCAGGCCCAAAGCCGTGGCGAACAGCGCTTCGGCGATGCCAGGTGCCACCACGGCCAGCGAGGTGTTTTTGCTGGCGGCAATCGAGTGGAAGGAATTCATGATGCCCCAGACAGTGCCGAACAGGCCGACAAACGGCGCCACCGAGCCAACCGAGGCGAGGAAGCCGAGATACCGTTCCAGGCGGTCCATCTCGCGGTCGATGGAAACCCGCATCACCTGGCTGATACGCACCTGCAACGAACCAAGGCCCTGCTTGCCGCGCACCAGGCCGCGCTCGGTGGAGCGGCGCCATTCGCGCATGGCGGCCACAAACAGCACCGCCATCGGATGCTGCGGCCCGAGCTGGTTGAGCCGGTCATACAGCGTGTCGAGCGAACCGCCAGACCAGAAATCATGCTCGAACTGATCCGTCTCGCGAATCGTGCGCCGGATTTTGATCAGCTTTTCAAAGATGATCGCCCAGGACCAGAAAGAGGCCAGGACCAGCATCAGCATGACGGATTTGACCACCCAGTCGGCCTGCAAAAATAGCGCCCACATCGACAGGTCGGCTGCGGGGGCATTGCCGGCAAGGGCAGCCGTACTCACTGTTCTATCCATAACGCCTCATTCCTTTTCAGTCCGGGTACCAGAAGATTGCGAAAAATTTGTTGAAAGTGTGGCAAATAGCGTCGAAATCGCCCGGGGGATGCGTTTCGGCCGCCCGGCCATGTCGATACAGGCCAAAGTCACCCGGGTTTTGGCCAGCAGATCCGCCCCGCGCCACACGTTTTGGTCGAGCGCCAGCGTTGCGCCTCGCGCTTCATGCAGTGTCGTCGCCACAATCAGATCATCATGCAGCCGGGCCGGCTTCAGATAATCGACAACGCAGCCGCGCACCGCAAAGGCAATGCCCTCCTGGCGCAGCAGGCTTTCCTGGCTGATGCCCTGGCGCAGCAGCACATCGGAACGCGCCCGCTCCACAAAACGCAGGTAATTGGCGTAATAGACGATGCCAGCGGCATCGGTATCCTCCCACTGCACCCGCAGCGGATAAAGCTGGCCCTGCGGCGCCGCTTCAATCATTGCCGCCGCCCCCGATGCCATCCGGGTCGTCCAGCAGGCCAAGCTGGCCGATATCCGGCCGGTTCGGCACCGGCAGGCCAAGATGGCCAAAAGCCTGCGGCGTCAGCAGCCGGCCACGCGGCGTGCGTTGCAGGAAACCCTGCTGGATCAGATAGGGTTCGATGATGTCTTCCAGCGCGTCGCGCGGCTCCGACAAGGCCGCCGCAATGGTTTCCACCCCCACCGGGCCGCCGCTGAAA
Source organism: Alphaproteobacteria bacterium UBA7691 (assembly GCA_002482765.1). GTDB lineage: Bacteria > Pseudomonadota > Alphaproteobacteria > Ferrovibrionales > Ferrovibrionaceae > Ferrovibrio. The sequence goes on along the minus strand of DLGP01000022.1, from coordinate 48,415 downwards.
TCGCGTGCGATGGTGCCGAGATAACGCCGGTCCATGGCATCCAGGCCACGCGCATCCACTTCCAGCCGGGTCAGGGCGGCATCGGCCTGCGCCGCGCCCACCACCTTGGCCCCGGCCACGGCGGCAAAATCGCGCACCCGGCGCAGCAGCCGCCCGGCCACACGCGGCGTGCCGCGCGCCCGCTTGGCAATTTCATGCGCGCCGGAAGCATCCAGATTGAGGCCCAGAATACGCGCCCCGCGGCTGACGATGAATTCCAGTTCCGCCACTTCGTAGAAATTCAGCCGCAAAGGGATGCCAAAACGCTCGCGCAACGGCGTGGTGAGCAGGCCAGAGCGCGTGGTGGCACCCACCAGGGTGAAGGGCGGCAGGTCGATGCGCACACTGCGCGCCGATGGCCCCTCGCCGATGATCAGATCAAGCTGGAAATCCTCCATCGCCGGATAGAGGATTTCCTCCACCGCCGGGTTGAGCCGGTGGATTTCATCAATAAACAGCACATCGCGGGCTTCAAGATTGGTCAGCAACGCCGCCAGATCACCAGCCTTGGCGATCACCGGCCCGGAGGTGGCCTTGAAATTCACCCCCAATTCACGCGCCACGATCTGGGCCATGGTGGTTTTGCCCAGGCCCGGCGGGCCATGCAGCAGCACATGATCCAGCGCCTCGCCGCGTTCACGCGCGGCGGTGATAAAGATCGACAGATTCTCACGCGCCCGGGCCTGGCCGACAAAATCCGCCAGCACCTGGGGCCGCAGATGGCGATCCAGTTCATCGCCCTCGGCGCTTTTGCCGGAAACCAGGCGGTTCGCCTCGCTCATTTCGCCAGTTCCTTCAGGCCGAGCCGGATCAGGCTGGAAACATCGGCCTTGTCGCCCAATTGCCGCGCCGCCACGGTAACGGCGCCAAAGGCATCCACCCGCTTGTAGCCCAGATTGACCAGGGCCGAGAGCGCATCGGCCACCGCGCCCTGCCCTTCAATGGCAGCGCTTTCGCCAGCGCTTGGCAGCCCGGCTGCGGCTGCGCCCAGGTCAAGGCCGCCCAGCTTGTCCTTCAACTCGGTGATCAGGCGCAGCGCCAGCTTCGGCCCCACGCCGTCGCAGCGGGTCAGCATGGCCTTGTCGCCCGCCGCCAGCGCACGGGTCAGTTCATCGGTGCTGAGTGAACCAAGAATGGCCAGTGCCACTTTGGCGCCAACCCCTTGCACGGTCTGCAACAGGTTGAACCAGGCCCGTTCGGCCTGGGTCAAGAAACCGAACAGGTGGATATGGTCTTCACGCACATGGGTTTCGATAAACAACTGCACCGCCTGGCCCATCGGCGGCAGATTGCGCAGAGTGCGGGCGGAGGCAAAAACCTGATAACCAACACCGCCAACATCGACGATGCAGCCGATCTCCGAAACGCTGTCGAGCAGGCCTTTCAGCTTGGCGATCATCGGCCGGCCTGAATAAAGGCTGCGGTTTCGGCGGCACGGATACGGCTCTGGGTGGTGGCCAGATGGGCATGCGTAATGGCCACGGCCAGGGCATCGGCGGCATCGGCGCCTTTGATCACCACACCGGGCAGCAGCCGCTTCAGCATGGCATGCACCTGATCCTTCTCGGCATGGCCCACGCCAACCACCGCCTTCTTGATCAGGTTGGGCGCATATTCCGCCACCGGCAGGCCGGCCTGCGCCGGCACCAACAGCACAATGCCGCGCGCCTGCCCCAGTTTCAGCGTGGAAGCCGGATTCTGGTTAACAAAGGTTTCCTCCACCGCCGCCGCCAGCGGCCGCCATTCCGCCAGCACCTCGGTCAAAGCGTCATGCAGGAAACGCAGGCGATAGGCCAGTTCCTCATCCGGGTTGATGCGGATGGTGCCATGGGCAATATGGCGCAGCCGGTTGCCTTCGGCCTCGATCACGCCCCAGCCGGTGGCGCGCAGGCCCGGATCAAGACCGATGATGCGCTGCACGCCCGCCATAATCGGATCAGGAAGCGAGCTTGCTCAGCTCGGCCTCCGAAATCTCGAAATTGGCATAAACCTGCTGCACGTCGTCGGAATCCTCCAGCGTGTCGAGCATCTTGATCAGCGTCTCCACCTTGTCGCCGGCAATCGGCGTCAGGGTTTTGGGGCGCCACACGATACGGGCCGATTTCGGCTCGCCGATGGCCTTTTCCAGCGCTTCGCGAACAGCGGCGAAATCATCCTGGCTGCACACCACCTCATGCTCTTCGTCGCTCGATTGGCAATCCTCGGCGCCGGCTTCGATGGCGGCTTCCATCATCTTGTCGGCATTGGCGATGCTGGCCGGAAAAACGATCAGGCCGATGCGATCAAACATGAACGACACCGAATTGGTTTCACCCAGGGCGCCGCCATTCTTGGAGAAGGCAGCACGCACTTCGCCGGCGGTGCGGTTGCGGTTGTCGGTCAGCGCCTCAACAATCACGGCAACGCCGCCCGGGCCATAGCCCTCGTAGCGCACTTCCTCGTAATTATCCGCGCCGTCGCCGCCGGCACCGCGCTTGATGGCGCGATCCACTGTGTCCTTGGGCATATTGGCGGCGCGGGCGGCCTGGATGGCGGCGCGCAGGCGCGGATTGGTGGCCGGATCGGGCTGGCCCATCTTGGCCGCGGTGGTCAACTCACGGATCAGCTTGGTGAAGACCTTGGCCTTCTTGGCATCCTGCGCACCCTTGCGGTGCATGATGTTCTTAAACTGGGAATGACCGGCCATGATCTACCTGCGCGGCAAGACGGGTTGAAACGAGCGGAGCTTTAGCGAATCGGGCATGTTTACCATATTTCCCCGACCACCGGCAGCCCAACTGGGCGGTCGGGTATAGCCAGACCGGTTAAAAATGCAAGCCGGGGCGCGCTGACGACCCGGCAGCCGGTCAAGGCGCCACGGCAACCCCGAAGCGCCGGGCGGCAGCGGCCAGTTCGCGGTCCAGCGTCCAGAGCGGCAATTGCCGGCGCAACGCCAGGTCGAGATAGACGGCATCATAGACCGTCAGGCTTGCGCGCCGGGCCAAGGCGGAAATTTCCGGCAAGTGACTATCGGGCATCGAATCGAGCAAGATCGGCAATGTCATCAATGCGGCCTGATTTTCCGCAGCGGCCTCTGGCGTGATACGGCCGCGCCGCTCCGCCATCAGCAGGACATTGCAGATTTCCAGCAGCCAAAGTTCCGGTGCCACGGCGATATTGCGCCGCAGCTGTTCCAGCATGGCATCAGTTTGTGCACTGGCCTCGTCTTGAAAACACCAGGCCAGGGCTATCGAGCTATCAATAACCGCCTGCGTCACTTGCGGCCTTCATCCCGCAAATCACGCCAGTTCAGCCCCCCCAAAGTGTTACCCTGGCGCAGCCGGCGCAGGGTTGCCACCGCCGCATCCACCTTCTGACGATCAATCGCTGGTGCCGCCGCCACCAGATGCGCCACTGGTTTGCCGTTGCGGGTAATCACCACCTGCTCGCCGGCGGCAGCCTTGTCGAGCAGATTGGAGAAGTGCGTTTTAGCTTCAAGGGCCTCTACCGTGATGGTCATGGCACTCTCCTGCTCAACCGGACCAACCTGTCTGCCCAGTCTACGCTTCTGCCCATAACGCCTCAAGGCGGCTGCGCAAAGCGGGCAAAACCTCGGCGGCGAACCAGGGCTGGCGTTTCTGCCAGGCGGTATTGCGCCAGGATGGATGCGGCAGCGGGAAAAAATCCGGGCCAAAAGCGGCAAAGCCGCGCACCGTTTCGGTCATGGTGCGGCTGCCGAGATAGCGCGCCTGGGCATAGGCGCCAATCAGCAGGGTGAGTTGCACCGCCTTGAGCTGGGGCCGCAGGCGCGGATGCCAGTGCGGCGCACATTCCGGGCGCGGCGGTGCATCACCGCCATTTTTGTCACGCCCCGGATAGCAGAAACCCATCGGCATGATGGCGATACGGCTCTGGTCGTAGAAGGCTGCGCGGTCCAGCCCGAGCCAGGCGCGCAACTGGTCGCCGGAGCGGTCATTCCATGGCAAGCCGGTTTCATGCACCCTGGTGCCCGGCGCCTGGCCGATAATCAGCAGCCGGGCGCGCGGATCGAGCCGCACCACCGGGCGCGGCCCCAAGGGCAACGCAGCGGCACAGAGCCGGCAGGCCGCAACCTCGGCTAGCAGGCCGTCAAACTGCGGCTTGGGCAAGGCGGCCGCCCAGCCGTACCGGCTGGATACGGGTGGCCAGCCCGGTGCGGTCATCGGTTTCGAGATAGACACCACAAAGCGTGGCCTCGCCATTGGCCGGCTCGAAGCGGCCGCCGGGAATCTTGCGCAGGAAACGGTTGAGCGGCTCGGTCTTTTCCATGCCGATCACGGAATTATAGTCGCCGCACATGCCGGCATCGGTCTGGTAAGCAGTGCCACCGGGCAGGATTTGCGCATCGGCGGTGGGAATATGGCTATGCGTGCCGCATACCATCGACACCCGGCCATCCAGGAAATGCCCCATTGCCATCTTCTCCGACGTGGCCTCGCCATGGATGTCGACAATGATCGCATCCACGCTGGTGCCCAGGCGGTGCTTGGCCAATTCGGCATCAATGCTGGCAAAGGGATCGTCCAGCGCATCCATGAACACGCGGCCCATCACCTGCACCACCAGGATTTTTTTGCCCTGCACGGTGCTGAACATGGCGGCGCCGCGCCCGGGCGTACCTTTGGGATAATTCAGCGGCCGGATCAGCTTCTGATCCGACTGGATATAGGCCAGCGTCTCACGCTGATCCCAGGCATGATTGCCGAGCACGATGGCATCAATGCCGGCCTCATAAAATTCAGTGCAAATGCGGCTGGTGATGCCAAAGCCGGCAGCGGCATTCTCGCCATTCACCAGCACAAAATCCAAACCCCATTCCCGCTTCAGCGCCGGGATACGGGCCACAACGGCATCGCGCCCGGAACGGCCGACAATATCGCCACAATACAGAAACTTCACCTAGACCCCGCTTTCCTGACCATCGCCCGGCTCTGTGCGGCAGGATATAGCGCCGCGCTCGGTGACAACCCAATCCAAATCCTGATCCTCCGGCCGGCGCGGCAGCATAGGCACCTGCTGCACGGCAAAAGCATAGCCCACGGCCAGCACCGCCTGCTGCCGCCGCAGGGCCGCCAGCGTGGCATCGTAATAGCCGGCCCCCATGCCAAGCCGGCCGCCCCGGGCATCAAAGCCAAGCAGCGGCACAATTATGATATCCGGCACCAACGCCGGTGCCGTGATAGCCGGCTCCAGGATGCCATAACGCCCCGGCCGCAGGCTGGCAGCAGCGCCATCCCAAAGCCGGAAAATCAGCGGCTGCCCTGGCGGCGGCGAAACCGGCAGCAGGATGCCGGCGCCGCATTCAGCGCGCAACCGCTGCAACAGCGGTCGCACATCCAGTTCATCACCCAAAGGCCAGTAGCCCGCCACCACGATACCCTGGCGCAAAGGAATGCCGGCCATGAAACGCTCGGCCGCCACAGCCGCAATCGCAGCGCCATTGGCTGCGGAAGCTGCGGCACGGCGCTGGCGCAGCTTGGCCCGCAACGTCGCCTTGGCGGCATGAATGGCATCGGGATTGACATCAGCCGCCATTGTCAAGTCAGCGAATACCCGCGAATATATGGATCAAGCGGCGATCAACCGTGCCATTGATACGATCAATCCTGGCAGAGACTCGCCTCGCTTCGAGCCAATCCCTAAAAAATGGAGCATAAACCCGATTTACATAACCGATTTTCAGTTGGTCAGCATAAACCGCCACAGCATACGGATCTTGTAGGTTACCGGGCTCAGACTTAAACAACAACTCAGCTGTGTAATCATGCAACCAAGCCCAATCAGCTTCACTTCGCAAATAATGGCGTGAACCTGCCAGTTCCATGGGTAGGTCAATAGGCGGGACGGCATCCGCCAAATCCATCAGCAACGAGAAACCATCGCCTGGCAATTTGGCTGTGGTGTATCCCAGCAATGTAAAGGGCGAGAGGTTTTGACCAACTGGCAACCGGTAGCGCTCAAGATAAATTGGAAAATCCGAGCGTGTGGCTGGCGGTATTCGCTTCATCAATACATCTAAAACGCCCTCTCGGTGTTCAATAATTTCAAGCTTGAAAGCCGGATACCCCTGAAAACCCGCTGCCCTTGCCTCGGCAAAATCCTTCGTATTGCGAAGATAGCGCAGTAATGCACCCGCATCTTCCTGAATAATTTCTGCGACTACATAGCGACGCCCAGCCGCCCCCGGGCCTGGTTGCCAGACCAGCCAAAGCCGAGTGGGACGAACGATAGTCTCTATCTGACGGAACGAATTCACGACAACACCATTAACAAATGCTCACGCCGAACTCGCAAAAGGGCATAGACCCAATGCAGTCTTTCGGCACTTAAAGAATAGGGCGGGGGAACAGGAAAAGCCACTAAATCACTGAGCTGGGCCTCTAAATCCGCCGGGCTATACGCCAATAAAGACGCCATGAATTGCCTGGTATCCGGCCACTTTTCTGCAATCAGGCCGATCAAATCAAAATGCCCTGCTGGCTTCACGTCTTCCAAAGACCAGCGCATGTGATGGTGTCCTCGCTGGACATAACGTTCGATGCGCTCAGCCTGAGTTGTAACCGTAAGATTCTTCTCGGTGATCTCATGACCGAGACTGGTCCCATTGTCGAAAGCGGGGGCGAAACGTGCTTTCTCGCGCTCTCCAATATTTCTATCTCCGATAAGGCGGTACCGCCAAAGCAAACCCCAGTTGTCCTGGTGGCGATCCTGGTTTCCTATAAGAGCGTCGAACAACAACACCTTCGCCCAATGCCTGAGGGGCGGATCAGTCAAATACCCAGCCAAATGATACCTTTGACATGCGCTGAATACTGTCTGGAAATTATGTTGCTTCCCTTTAACCATATCATAGCCTGGGATTCTGCGGCGCATGTACTGGCCTCCAGAAACATAGCGATCAAAACCGTCATTCTGTATGTGATCGACGTAAAACCACTCTATAAGCGATCCGTATATATTGGCCCGCCGATCCAAAGCGGCAAAAGCTGGCGGAACAGAAATCCCCAAAAATGTACCAATCCGATAGGCTATTATTTCAGCCCAGAATTGCGCTGGATATCGCTGGGCAGATTGTTTCAACAAATAGCGATGGGCCGGGCGTAAAAAATCGAAGCCGGGATCAGATGGGCTAATAAATGTACTTTTGGGGCGCGAGCCCTCCGGATAGACCACCTCATCACCGGCCCAATCCGTAACATCGACTAGCTGTTCAGGACTCTGGCGAAGCGGTTCCATGCCCACATGTCTCCAATTTGGGCGAGTGGACGGTGCCCGCCATGGCCGTCGGCATGTATCCAACCTCTGTAGGCCTGGCGTACCAGGTGGGCGCCGTGTGCCCGAAGCCTCGGCTCCGGCCAGGGACAGCTCCCTAGAGATCAGCATTGGCCCCAGGGTTGCGAAAACCAAACGCACCGGGCAGGAACACCGTCCGGCATGCAATGTAGGGCGCTTGGCCCAAGCCCGCAACCATGACTAAGATCATAGCGGAAAACAGAGAAGATCGGGGGCGGAATGCGGGTAGTGGTGACGGGGGCGGCCGGTTTCATCGGCAGCCGGCTGGTGCATGAACTGGTGCGGCTGGGCCGGCTGCGCGACGGCAGCGGCCATGAACGCGCCATCACCGACTTGCTGCTGCTGGACCGCATGGCGATTGACCTGCCGGGCCTGAACCTGCCGGCCAATGCCGGCCGTATCGCCATCCGCTGCGCCAGCGGCGAACTCTCCGATGCCGGCTTTATGGCACGCTGCCTGGGCGAAGCGCCATTTGACAGCCTGTTCCATCTCGCCGCCATGCTGACCAGCGCCGCCGAGCATGATTTCGAGCAGGGCCTGGCGGTGAATCTGCTGGGCCTGCTGGATATCCTGGGCCATTGCCGGCGCCAGGCGCTGCGCCCCAAGCTGATCTTCGCCAGTTCGATTGCCACTTTTGGCGGCGCGCTGCCCGATCTGGTGGAGGATGACACGGCGCAGAAGCCCCAAACCTCCTATGGCGCGCACAAGGCCATCGCCGAATTGCTGCTGGACGACCATAATCGCCATGGCCTGCTGGATGGCCGCGCATTGCGGCTGCCGATTGTGCTGACCCGGCCCGGCAAGCCGGTGGCC
>DLGP01000022.1:314-40244 GCA_002482765.1 Alphaproteobacteria bacterium UBA7691 | reverse complement strand
GGCCGGCATCCTGCGCGAACCGCTGCGCGGCGAGCCGGTGGCCTGCCCGCTGACCCCGGAAACCTGGCTGCCGGTGGTATCGGTGGGCGCCGTGGTGCGCGGCCTGATCACGCTGCATGACATGCCGCCGGAAGCCTTTGGCGACAGCCACGCCCTCAACCTGCCGGCGCTCAGCGTTACGGTGGCGATGATGATCGAATGCCTGCGCCGCCATGCCGCCAGCTTGCCGGCGGGCCATCGGCTGGGCGCGATTGGCTGGGCGCCCGACCCGGCGATGCAGCGCATTGTTGATAGCTGGCCGAAACGCTTTGATTCAGCCCGCGCCCGCCGCCTCGGCATTCTGCCCGATGCCGATCTGGATGCCGTGTTGCAGGATTTTCTGATGAATGGGGGCCTGAGCCATGAGTGATAAAGTCTGCATCATCGGCGCCGGCTCCAGCGGCGTGGCGGCGGCCAAGGCGCTGAAACAGGCCGGCATCGGCTTTGATTGTTTCGAGGCCGGCTCGGCCATCGGCGGCAATTGGCGCTACATGAATGACAACGGCATGTCATCCGCCTATCGCAGCCTGCATATCGATACCAGCCGGCGCAATCTGCAATACCCGGATTTTCCCACGCCCGACGATTGGCCGGATTTCCCGTCGCATTGGCAGGTGATGCAGTATCTGGAAGCCTATGCCAGCCATTACGGCGTGCTGCCGCATATCCGCTTCAACACCAAGGTCGCCGAGGTAAAGCCCGAGGCTGGTGCCTGGCGGGTGAGCCTGGAAAACGGCGAGAGCAGCCTCTACCGCGCCGTGCTGGTGGCCAACGGCCATCTCTGGGATGCGCGCTGGCCGAGTTTTCCAGGGCATTTTGATGGCCCGCAAATTCATAGCCATGACTACAAGACCGCCGATGGCTTCGACGGCAAGCATGTGCTGGTGGTGGGCATCGGCAATTCGGCGGTGGATATCGCGGTGGACCTGTGCCGCCGCGCCGCCAGCGTGCAGCTATCCACCCGGCGCGGCGCCTGGATCATGCCGAAATACATCCTCGGCATTCCCACCGACCGCTGGTCGGCCTTCCTGATCCGCAAGCTGAAACTGCCAACACCGCTGGCCCGCGCCATCATCGCGCGACTGATGTATCTCACTGTCGGCGATCAGGAACGCTATGGTGTGAAAAAGCCGCCGCATCCGATGTGGCGCGAACATGCCACCATCAGCCAGGAATTGCTGCCCTATATCGGCCATGGCTGGATCCGGATGCGGCCGGATGTGCGCGCCTTGCAGGGCGACAGTGTGGCTTTCAGCGATGGCAGCAGTGCGCCGGTGGATGCCATCATTTATGCCACCGGCTACCGCACCAGCTTTCCGTTTCTTGATCCAGGCATTTTTTGTGTGCGCGACCGTGAGCCGGTGCGGCTCTATCGCCGGATGCTCAGCGCCAGCCATCCGGGGCTGTATTTTGTCGGCCTGGTGCAGCCGATCGGCGCTACGATCCCGCTGGTGGAAATCCAGGCGCGCTGGCTGGCGGGGGTGTTGGGCGGCCGCATCGCGCTGCCCGATGCAGCCACCATGCAGGCCGAGATAGCGGCGCATCACCGCCATGTGCAAAGCCGCTATGTCGATAGCGCACGCTACACCCTGGAGGTGGATTTCCGTGATTATGCCGGCCAGTTGCGGCGCGACATGAGCCAGGGTCGCGCCGGGGGTTGACCCTTACGGCGCTTCCAGCTTGGCCGCGATGTCTTCCAGCTTCTGGGCCAGGCCGAGCAGGGCATCGGCGCCGGTTTTGGCGCTGTCCTGCTCCTGGCGCAAAACGGCGACATCCTGGCGCAATTGCTGCAAGTCGCGCTGGGCGCCTTCCAGATCGTCGGCCATGGTGAGCGCCGCCATCAGCAACAGCCGGGCCTCGCCGACCTGGCCGACCAGGGCCGCCAGTTCACGGACCCGCACATCGACCACACCCGACAGGCGTTCGACCTGTTCTTCCTCGCCGTCATCACAGCCGATCGGATAGAGCCGGCCATTCACGGTGACAGTCACTTCACCCATGCTGTCCTCCTCAAGCGGGTTCGGCCAGGGCGCGGCGCAGCCGGGCCATGGTGGTTTCAATCCGCGCCATCACATCGGCTTCGAAAGCCTTGGCTTCAGCCTGCGCAGCACGGGCCTGGGCCAGATCAGCGCGCAGGTCGGCAATCACCCCGGCATCTTCCGGCGCCGGCAGAGGCAGCACGGGCGCAGCGGCGGCCAGGGTGGCGCGCTCAGCCACCAGCTTCAATTGCGCCTGCGCCGCCAGCGCCGCCGATAGCCGCCCGCTCAAATCGTCCCGCTCGCGTTTCAGATCGTCGCGTTCGCGCTGCAAGGCGGCAAACTGCTCGGCCATGGCCGGATCAACCACCGCCGGCCCCGGCACAAGCGCAACCGGGCCGGCATCGGCCTGCATGGTGGCCAATTCCTCGCGCAGCGCATCCACCAGGGCGGCACGTTCACGGCAGGAATCCGCCTCCTCGCGCGCCGCCTGCAAAGCCTCGCGCAGCAGCCGCACTTCCTGGCCGGCCTGGGCATGTTGCTCCGACAGGGTGCGATAGGCCACGGCACGGCTGGCCAGCGCGGCATCCAGCCGGCGCAACGCCTTCTCCATCGCGACCGACGCTGCGGCCACACCGTTTTCCATGATCGTCAATTGCTTTATGATGTTGGACTGATTAGCTGACAGGGAAGATAAGCGTCGCCCGGGCTCAGCGTCAACCAAACGCCCGACCTGCCCGCCAGCCCTGAAAGTTATCCACAAGCGCCATGCTCGAAGCCCTGCCGATTCTGCACGACCCCTGGTTTTATGTCGCCGCGATGCCGGCGGTGATCCTGATCGGCTTGAGCAAGGGCGGCTTCGGCCCCGGCACCAGCCTGCTGGCTTTGCCGCTGATGAGCCTGACCATCCCGCCCCTGCAAGCTGCGGCCATCACCCTGCCGGTGCTGTGCATCATGGATTTGGCCGGCCTGTGGGCTTATCGCAAGACCTGGGACCGCGCCAACATGATGATCATCCTGCCCGGTGCGCTGGTGGGCATCCTGATCGGCACGCTGACCGCCGATTGGGTGAGCAATCGCGGCGTGCAGATCATCATCGGCCTGGTGGCCGTGGTGTTTGTGCTGGATAAGTGGCTGCGCAAGGGCAGCCCGCAACCGGCGCCAATGAATGTGAAAAAAGGCCTGTTCTGGAGCGTGATTTCCGGCTTCACCAGCTTCATCGCCCATGCCGGCGGGCCGCCGCTCTCGGTCTATCTGGTGCCGCAGCGGCTCGACAAGACGTTGTTTGTCGGCACCAGCATTGTCTACTTCACCGTGCTGAATTATGTGAAGCTGATCCCCTATGCCTGGCTTGGGCAGCTCAGCGCGGTCAACCTTGGCACTGCCGCCATCCTGGCACCCGTAGCAGTGGCAGGCGTGTATCTGGGCATGTGGCTGCATAAATTTCTCAGCGACCGCGCCTTTTATCTGATCATCTACGGCATCACCTTCCTGTGTGGCCTGAAATTGCTGGCCGACGGCTTGGGGCTTTGAGCCGCTTTCGACTCTGTACAAATAAAATTGCAGCCAGGCATGAAACCGCAGCCGTTGCCCAGGCCCGGGCTTCTGGCTAGTTTCTGCGGCCTACAGGGGTGATTTCTGTCCGCTTTGGGGGAAACCAGCATGAGCACGATTTACGACCGCGATCTCGACAAGAATCCAGCCAATTACGAGCCGCTTTCGCCCTTGAGCTTCCTGCGCCGCACGGCCGAGGTTTTCCCGCATCGCCTGGCCATGGTGCATGGCGCCTGGCATTACGATTATGCCACGCTGTATATGCGCTGCCGCCGCCTGGCTTCGGCTTTGGCGCGGCGCGGCATCCGGCGCGGCGACACGGTGGCGATCATCGCCCCCAACACACCGGCGCATCTGGAAGCACATTTCGGCGTGCCGGCCACCGGCGCGGTGCTGAACGCGATCAACACCCGGCTCGATCCGGCCGCCATCGCCTTCATCCTGGAGCATGGCGAGGCCAAGGTGCTGCTGGTGGATCGTGAATTCGCCGCCGTGGCCGAGCAGGCGCTGGCACTGTCAAAGAACCGCCCCTATGTGATCGATATTGACGACGCCATGGTGACCAGCGGCGAGCGTATCGGCGCCATCGAATATGAAGACTTCCTCAAGCTGGGCGATTTTGATTATCCCTGGCAGGGTCCGCTCGACGAATGGGATGCCATTGCGCTGGGCTACACATCCGGCACCACCGGCAATCCCAAAGGCGTGGTGACGCATCATCGCGGCGCCTATCTCAATTCGCTTGGCAATGCCGTCACCTGGAACCTGCCGAAACATCCGGTCTATCTCTGGACCCTGCCGATGTTCCATTGCGACGGCTGGTGTTTCCCCTGGACCATCACCATGCTGGCTGGCGTGCATGTCTGCCTGCGCAAGGTGGAACCGGCTGCGGTGTTTGCCAGCTTCACCGATCAGGGCGTGACGCATTTCTGCGGCGCCCCCACGGTGCTGAGCATGCTGATCAATGCCCCCGAGGATGTGCGTGCCAAGCTGAAGCCGGGGGTGAAATGCATGACCGCCGGTGCCGCCCCGCCGGCCGCCGTGATCGCCGCCATGGAAGCCATGGGCTTTGACATCACCCATGTTTACGGCCTGACCGAAGTGTATGGCCCCGCCGTGGTGTGTGATTGGCATGAGGAATGGGACAAGCTGGAATTGCCCGAACGCGCCGCGCTGAAGGCGCGCCAGGGCGTGCGCTACCATGTTGAAGAAGACGTGGCGGTGCTTGATCCGCAGACCATGCAGCGAGTGCCGGCCGATGGCGAAACCATGGGCGAGATCATGTTCCGCGGCAACGTGGTGATGAAAGGCTACCTGAAGAATCCGAAAGCGACGCAGGAAGCCTTTGCCGGCGGCTGGTTCCATTCCGGCGATCTCGGCGTGGCCTATCCGGGCGGCTACATGCAGATCAAGGATCGCTCCAAGGACATCATCATTTCCGGTGGCGAAAATATTTCGACGCTGGAAGTGGAAGGTGTGCTTTACATGCACCCGGATGTGCTGGAAGCCGCCGTGGTGGCGCGGCCAGACAAACATTGGGGCGAGACGCCTTGCGCCTTTGTGACCCTGAAGAATGGCGGCAAGGCCACGGCAGAAGACTTGATCGCCTTCTGCCGCGAGCGCTTGGCCCGTTTCAAGGTGCCAAAGACCGTGGTGTTCAGCGAATTGCCAAAGACCTCGACCGGCAAGATTCAGAAATTTGAATTGCGCGAGAAGGCGAAGGCGCTGGATTAAAATCCAGCGTCCCGCCCGGCGCGGCTGGGGCTATTGCTTCAGCCGCGAAATCTCTTCCTTCAGCTTCAGCTTCTCGCGCTTGAGCCGAGTGATGCGAACGGGATCGGGCAATGGGCGATGGGTTTCATCGTCGATCACAGCCTGCAAATGGGCATGTTTCTCGACCAGGCTCTCGATATGCGCTTCAGTAGCCATAGCGTCCTCCTCCTTGCGGTTTAGGAGCGCAGTGTCGGCGCGGCCTTGAACGCGACCACACCGATGCGCGTACTTGTTCATGTAAGCACTGACCCCTCGCTTTGTCAGCCCCTTTAAGACAAAATGGTGACGAAATGACGCGCCGCAAAAAAACCGCACAACCCGCAACGACGATGCCGCAACAAACGGCGCGACGTTTGGTTGTGGGTATCAGTGGCGCATCGGGTGTGATCTACGGCATCCGGCTGCTTGAAGCGCTGCAAGCCGAGCAGATCGAGACACATCTGGTGCTGACCCGCGCCGCCGAGATGACCATCGCCTATGAAACAACGTATACGGCGAAGCAGGTTCAGGCATTGGCGCACAAGGTCTATCCGCTGGCTGATATCGGCGCTGCCATTGCCTCAGGCTCTTTCGCCAGCATGGGCATGGTGGTGATTCCGTGCTCGATGAAAACCCTGGCCGAGATCGCCACCGGCGTTACCGGCAACCTGCTGACCCGCGCCGCCGATGTGACGCTGAAGGAACGTCGCCGCCTGGTGCTGGTGCCGCGCGAAACACCGCTGCATCTGGGTCATCTGCGCAACATGGTGAGCGTGACCGAGATCGGCGCCATCCTGGCGCCGCCGATGCCGGCCTTTTATGCGGCGCCGAAAAGCCTGGATGATCTGATCGACCACAGTGTTGGCCGCGTGCTTGATCTGTTTGGTCTGGAAACCGGCCTGGTGCGGCGCTGGCAGGGCAGCCCGCTCAAGAAATAGCTGCCAGCAATTCCGCAATGGCCGGATGATCCGGCTGCGCCAGCGTGGCGGCATAGGCCGCCAGATGCCGCTCGGCAGCGGCGGCGATCTCGGCGGCTTCCAGGGGCAATGGCCGGCGCAGGGCCGGGCTGAACTGCGCCAGCGGTGTCAGATAAGCCTGGGCAATTTCCTCCAGCCGCAATTCAGTGGCCTTCACCTTGTCGTAAAGTCCGGCAGCCGCCGGTTCGCTGGCGGCCAGGGCCTTGAGCGCCCGCCTTGCCTGACGATAAGGCAGCAACACGGCGCGCACCGGCGCCAAGGCCGCCTCGGCACGCTGCAATTCGCCGGCGGCCCAGTCGATCAGGCCAATTTCCGCCCGCCAGGCGCAGAATAGCAGCAGATTGACATCGGCGCCGGCTTCATCCTGCAACCGCAGGCAGGCATTCGCCACCCCGGGCCGCTGATACAGCGTCAGGGAAAACGGCCAAAATGCGATACCGTGCCGATCCATCCATGTTATAATACGCAGATTCCGAGTTCCGCAGAACAGGCGTAAACCGAGGTCATGAACTTTACCGGCTCCCTCGATACCGAAGCATTGCAGCGCCAGCTTACCGACCTGATGGCGGAACACCGCGACCTGGATGATGCAATCAACGCCCTGGCCGAACAGGCGCATATCAACCAGTTGCAGATTCAGCGCATGAAAAAGAAGAAGCTGGCGCTGAAAGACCAGATCATCAAGCTGGAAAGCCTGCTGCTGCCGGATATCATCGCCTGAGCGCCTGAACGGCGCTACCTGACCACCAGAAACTGAATGCCGAACCAGCGGAAGCGGCCGGATTCGTCGGTTGGCAGGGTGCAACTGATGCGGCCGCGCCCTTCCGGAAACGGCGTTGCCGGCTTCACTTCAAAACGCCGCTCATCCGCCGTCTTGCCGGGGATGCCCTTCACTGCAATCAAGCCGCTCTGATGCGAGGGATAGCAGGTCATGCGATCCTGGTATTTTACATTGGCCGGCAGGCTGAAACGCAGCGCCGGCGGATTGCCCGGCTGGCCCTGCCGCAGCAGCACTTCGCGCGGCTCAATGTCACGCGCCGGAAACGGCAGCGCATTCAGCGCCTGGCGTAGCCGCTTGATATCGCCATAGGTCTCGTTCATCGGGAAACGCGGCTGCCAGAAAAAATCCTGGCCGGCCTGCATCACGCCGGAATGCTGGCCGAATGCCACCTGAAAACCGGCCTGCTCAACAATATCGCGGCTGGCCAGATTCCACTCGCCAAACGGATAGGCAAACAAAGCCGGCACCGCGCCGAGTTCCTGCTGGTAGAGCGCCGCCGCCGTGGCCAGATCGGCGCGCACTTCATCGGGCTTCAGGGTGGCATAGGAAAAATGCGTGTGGCTATGCGCGCCGATGGTAACACCTTCATCGCGCAGCCGGCGCACCTGATCCCAGGTCATGTAGCCCTTCACCTTGCTGGTCACCGGCTCGGTAGCAACAAACAGCGTGAAGGGCAGCCCGGCCTTTTTGATACGCGGCCAGCCCTCGGTGGCAATCGAGAGATAGGCATCATCGGCAGTCAGCGCCACGGCGCGATCCGGCAACGGCTCGCCTTTTTTCAGCTTGGCAACGATCTCCGGCAGCGGCAGCACACGATATTGCCCGGAGGTCAGTTCCGCCAGATGCGCCTCAAACTGCTCCAGCCGGATATTGGTGGACGGGATGCGATCCTCGCCGAAGCGATGATACATCAGGATGGTGGCATGCTCGGCGGCAGCCACCGGCAGGGCGGCCCCCACAGGCAGGGCGGCAGCGGCAAGGCTGGCGGCTGCAAGCAGCCCGAGGCGAAAAGTGGTTTTGCGCATTGCGCCAAGTTTAGCGAATTCCCATACTGACCGCCAGGAGGCAATGGCGGCATGGGCGCTGAGATTGGCAGCAAGGCGGAACGCGATCTGCGGCTGGATTTTTTCCGTGGCCTGGCGCTGCTGTTCATTTTCCTGAATCACATTCCCGGCAATGTGGTGAGCTGGATCAGCAACCGTAATTACGGTTTCTCGGATGCCACCGAGATATTTGTCTTCATCTCCGGCTATTCGGTGATGCTGGCCTTTGGCGCCCTGCCCGAGCGCAGCGGCTGGCTGGTGACGGCAGCGCGCATCGGCCGTCGGGTGTGGCAGATCTACACCGCGCATATCTTCCTGTTCATGGTGTTTGTGGCGCATATCGCCTATGTCGCCGACCGTTTCAACCCGGCCTTCGCCGAGGAAATGGGTATCGCCGAATTATTCGAGCAGCCGCATATCCTGATGCTGCAAGCGCTGATGCTGAAATTCAAGCCGGCCAATATGGACGTGCTGCCGATGTATATCGCGCTGCTGCTGGTTTTTCCGCTGCTGCTCTGGCCGCTGAAGCGCTGGCCGCTGGCCACCTTGGTGGGCAGTTTCCTGCTGTGGTTTGCCGTACAAAGGCTGCATTGGAACCTGCCGGCCTATCCCGATGGTGGCTGGTTCTTCAATCCGCTGGCCTGGCAATTCCTGTTCCTGATCGGCGCCTGGTGCGCCCTGAAACGCCGGCTGGCGCCGTGGCGCCGGCTGCCCACCGGCCTGACCAGCGCCTTGTGCATCGCCTATCTGCTGTTTGCTTTTGCCATTGTCTGCACCTGGCTCTATCCGCCCTGGGCGCAATATGTGCCGCAATGGCTGCGCCGCCTGCTCTACCCGATCGACAAGACCGAACTGGACCTGCTGCGGCTGCTGCATTTCCTGGCGCAGGCTTATCTGGTGGTGCGTTTTGTGCCGGCCGAGGCAAACTTCCTGCGCCAGCCCTGGAGCCGGCCGGTGCTGCTCTGCGGCAAACATTCGCTGGATGTGTTCTGCGCCAGCATCTTTTTGTCCTTCGCCGCCCAGTTTGTGCTGGTGGAAGTCAGCCCCGGCCTGCTGGCACAATTTGCCGTCAGCCTGGCCGGCATGGCGCTGATGGTGGCGCTGGCCTGGCTCAAGACATGGTATCTTGCCACCGAGAAGACCGGCTCGGCGCCGCGCCCGGCGTCAACCGGCGGGGAATGAACCGAGATGCGACCCTTCCTGGCTTTTCTCACCCTTCTGCTGCTGGCCCTGCCGCTACAGGCCCAAGAATCAACCCCCGGGCGCTGCGCCCTGCCGGGCAGCCTGCGCTTTGTCGATGCGCCGCTGCCGCATCTGGCCAAGCGCCTGGCTGGCAACACGGAAATCCGTATCCTGGTGCTGGGTTCGTCCTCGTCGCTGAAACATGAAAGCGGCGGCCTGACCCGCACCTATATTGCCGGCCTGCCGGAAGCGCTGGAGAGCCGTTTTCCGGGCCGGCGCTTTGTGATCGACAACCGCTCGCTGCGGACCCAGTCGGTGCAGGACATGCTGCGCCGGATCAAGGCCGAAGTGCTGCCGGCTCAGCCCGACCTGGTGGTGTGGCAGACCGGCAATGTGGAGGCCGCGCGCCAGACCGATATCAACAGTTTCGCCATTGCGCTGACCGAAGGGCTGCAAAAACTGCGCGGCGCCGGCATCGATGCCATCCTGATCGCGCCGCAATACCGCGCCCGGCTGGCGCCGATGGTGGATGCCGGGGCATTTGACCAGCATATGGGCTGGATTGGCGATGCCGAGGGCGTGCCGGTCTTCCCGCGCTACGACATGATGCAGTTTTGGGCGGAAAACGAGGTTTTCGACCTGCAAAGCAAGGATCAGGCGAAGCAGATGCAGGAGGCTGGCATGCTGAATGGCTGCCTGGCCCAGCATCTGGCCGAGATGATCCGCCGGGCGGTGGCGCTGCCGGTTCAGTAAGCCGCCAAACGGGGGATTTTCCAGGGCAAAAGGGCAGACTCGCCGGCCTCATTCTTGTATAAGGCCGGCCATGACCCGCCCTACTCCCGTCTTCTGCGCCATCGACACCGCCGAACTGGCCTATGCCGCCCGTTGCGCCCGCGCCGCCGCTGCTGCCGGCTTCGGCGTCAAGCTGGGCAAGGAATTTTTCACCGCCCATGGGCCGACCGAGGTGCGCGCCATCCTGCCCACCGGCGCGCCGCTATTCCTGGACCTGAAATTCCACGACATCCCCAACACCGTGGCCGGCGCGATCCGCTCTGCCGCTGCGGCAATGGCACCGCAATTTGTCACCGTGCATGCCTCGGGCGGGCCGGCGATGATCCGCGCCGCCGTAGAGGCCGCCCGTTCAAGCCGCCTGCCGCCGCAAATCCTGGCTGTCACCCTGCTCACCTCGCTGGATGCCGCCGACTTGGAGGCGATTGGCCTGGGCGGCGATGTTTCCGGCCATGTGGTGCGGCTGGCCCGGCTGGCGCAGGATAACGGCGCCGATGGTGTGATCTGCGCTGCCACCGAAATTGAATTGCTGCGCCGCGCCTGCGGCCCGGATTTTAAGCTGGTGGTGCCGGGCATCCGCCCGGCCGGCAGTGCGGCGGGCGACCAGAAGCGGGTGATGACCCCGGCTGCGGCTCTGCGGCTGGGCGCCGACCATCTGGTGATCGGGCGACCGATCACCGAGGCGGCCGATCCCGATGCGGCGGCCCAGGCGATTGCGCAAGAGATTGCCTGATGGCCTTGTTCACCAAAATCTGCGGCATCAACGATCCGGTGGCGCTGGAAACCGCGCTGGAATTCGAAGCCGACATGCTGGGCTTTGTGTTCTTTCCGCCCTCGCCGCGTAATCTGGGCATTGAAGCAGCGGTCACCTTGCTCAACGAGGTGCCGAGCGGCACGGATCGGGTTGGGCTGTTTGTTGATCCGAGCAACGATCAATTGGATGCCGTGCTGGGCAAGGCGCGGCTTGATTTGCTGCAACTGCATGGCGACGAGACACCGGAACGCTGCCGCGCCATCACGATCTATTTTGGCCTGCCGCTGATCAAGGCGATCAAGGTGAGCGGCCCGGAAGATATCGAGCGGGCGCGCGAATATGAGGATATCGTCGACTGGCTGCTGTTTGATGCCAGCCCGCCCAAGGGCGCCACGCGGCCCGGCGGCAATGGCCTGGCCTTTGACTGGGACATGCTGAAGGGTAAAAGCTTCAAACGGCCCTGGCTGCTCTCCGGCGGCCTGACTCCCGACAACCTGGCGGAAGCCGTGCGCCGCTCTGGCGCAACGGCGGTGGATGTTTCCTCCGGCGTGGAAAGCGCCCCGGGTAAAAAAGACCCGGCGAAAATCCGTGCCTTTCTTGATACCGCTTTCAGCCTCTGAGGATTTGCCATGACCGTGCTGAATTCCTATCGCTCCGGCCCCGATGAACGCGGCCATTTTGGCCGTTTCGGCGGTCGCTTCGTGGCCGAAACCCTGATGCCGCTGATCCTCGATCTGGAGCGCGAATACATCGCCGCCAAGAACGATCCGGCCTTCAAGGCCGAGATGGATTATTTCCTCAAGGATTATGTCGGCCGGCCCAGCCCGCTCTACTATGCCGAGCCGATGACCAAACATCTCGGCGGCGCCAAAATCTATTTCAAGCGCGACGAGCTGAACCACACGGGCGCGCACAAGATCAACAATTGCATCGGCCAGATCCTGCTGGCCAAGCGCATGGGCAAGAAGCGCATCATCGCCGAGACCGGCGCCGGCCAGCATGGCGTGGCCACCGCCACGGTGGCGGCGCGCTTTGGCCTGCCCTGTGTGATCTACATGGGCGAAACCGATATCGAGCGCCAGGCGCCGAACGTGTTCCGCATGAAGCTGCTCGGCGCCGAAGTGCGCCCGGTCACGTCAGGCTCGCGCACGCTGAAAGATGCGATGAACGAGGCTTTGCGCGATTGGGTGACCAACGTGCATGACACATTCTACATCATCGGCACGGCGGCCGGGCCGCATCCCTATCCGCAATTGGTGCGTGACTTCCAGTCAGTGATTGGCCGCGAGACGCGCGAGCAGATGCTGGAGAAGGAAGGCCGCCTGCCCGACAGCCTGGTGGCCTGCATCGGCGGCGGCTCGAATGCCATCGGCCTGTTCCATCCCTTCCTGGACGATCCGGGCGTGACCATTCATGCCGTGGAAGCCGCCGGCGAGGGCCTCGACACGGAAAAGCATGCCGCGTCGCTGGCGCGCGGCGTGCCCGGTGTGCTGCATGGCAACCGCACATTTCTGTTGCAGGATGCCGATGGCCAGATCACCGAGGCGCATTCGATCTCGGCCGGCCTGGATTATCCCGGCATCGGCCCGGAACATGCCTGGCTGCATGATGTGGGCCGGGTGCAGTATGTTTCCGCCACCGACCGCGAAGCGCTGGATGCTTTCCAGCTCTGCTCGCGGATCGAAGGCATCATTCCGGCGCTGGAGCCGTCGCATGCCCTGGCGCATGTGATCAAATGGGCGCCGACCTTGCCCAAGGACCATCTGCTGGTGATGAATCTGTGCGGCCGTGGCGACAAGGATGTGTTCACCGTTGCCCGCGCCCTTGGCGTCACTCTGTAAGGATACCGACCGTGAGCCGCATCGATGCCCGCTTCGCCGCCCTGAAAGCCGAAGGCCGCGCCGGCCTGATCACCTTCATCACCGCCGGCGACCCCGACCATGATACCTGCGCCCGGCTGCTGGCCGGCCTGCCGGCTGCCGGCGCCGATGTGATCGAGCTGGGCATGCCCTTCACTGATCCGATGGCCGATGGCCCCTCCATCCAGGCCGCCAACCTGCGCGCCCTGGCCAATGGCGCCAGCGTGCGCAAAACGCTTGATCTGGTGCGCGGCTTCCGCAAGCAGGATAACGCCACGCCGATCGTGCTGATGGGCTATTTCAACCCGCTTTCGGCCTATGGTGTGGATGCCTTCCTGGCCGATGCCAAGCAGGCCGGCGTGGATGGCCTGATCATCGTTGATCTGCCGCCGGAAGAGGATGACGAGCTTTGCCTGCCGGCGATCCAGGCGGGCTTGCATTTCATCCGCCTGGCGACACCAACCACCGACGATGCCCGGCTGCCGGCCGTGCTCGCCAACACATCCGGCTTCCTTTACTATGTGTCGATTGCCGGCATCACCGGTGCTGCCGCCCCGGATAGCGATGTCGTCGGCGCCGCCGTGGCGCGCATCAAGCGCCATACCGACCTGCCGGTTGGTGTCGGTTTCGGCATCCGCGATGGCAAACGCGCCGCCGAGATTGCCCGTGTGGCCGATGCCGCCGTGGTTGGCTCGGCCCTTGTAGAGCGCGTGGCGGAAGCCCAGGTGAAGGGCATCGACCCGGCGCAGCATGTGCTGGATCTGGTGCAGGAATTGGGCGCCGCTGTGCGCATGGCCCGCAAGTAAGGCCGAGACGTTTAAGGAGAGTCCGCATGAACTGGCTGACCCGCACGGTATTGCCGAAAATCCGCGAGATGACCCGGAAGAAGGACACGCCGGACAATCTGTGGAAAAAATGCCCCGGCTGCGGCCAGATGATCTACTCCAAGGAATTGGAGGAGAATCAGCATGTCTGCCCGAAATGCGACCATCATCTGCGCATCGGCTCGAAGGAGCGTTTCGCCGCCCTGTTCGACAATGGCGAATACCAGACCATCGAATTGCCGGATGTGATCCAGGACCCGCTGGGTTTCCGCGACCAGAAAAAATATCCCGACCGCCTGAAGGATGCGCGCAGCAAGACCAACCTGCGCGATGCCATCGTGGTGGCGCATGGCACGCTGGAAAAGCACGACATTGTGGTGGCGGTGCAGAATTTCGCCTTCATGGGCGGTTCGATGGGCATGGCAGCCGGCGAGGCCTTGATTGCCGCCGCCAGCCTGGCGGTGAACCAGCGCGCCGCGCTGATCGTGTTTGCGGCTGCCGGCGGTGCGCGTATGCAGGAAGGCATCCTCAGCCTGATGCAGATGCCGCGCACCGTGATCGCGGTGCAGCGCCTGCGTGAAGCGCATCTGCCCTTCATCGTGGTGCTGACCGATCCCACCACCGGCGGCGTCACGGCCTCTTATGCCATGCTGGGCGATATCCAGGTGGCCGAGCCGGGCGCCTTGATCGGCTTTGCCGGCCCGCGTGTGATCGAGCAGACAATCCGCGAGACTTTGCCGGAAGGTTTCCAGCGCGCCGAGTATCTGCTTGATCACGGCATGCTGGATCAGGTGGTGCATCGCCATCAGATGCGCGAAACCCTGGCCCGCATTGTCGGCCTGCTGCTTGATCCGCTGCACAAGGCCGATGTGGTGGCCCTGCCGCGCCCCGGGCTGGACCTGCCGCCGACCGGCGAAATCCCGCACGGCGCGCGGCGCTGAGCTGCCTGTATTGGCGGGTGCCCCAACAAAGACCGTCATGGTACGCGAAGGCGTATTATCCACGTTTTTTGCATTGAGCGCGTTGGCAATAAAAATACTCGTGGGTGGTCGGCCTGCGCCGACCACGACGACTATTGTTCTGGCATGAGCGGCGGTTATCCTTCGCCCGGCGCTATTTCAGCGGCAGGCAGATATCCGTGAGTAATTCCGTGGGCGCCACTTCGCGCGGGTTGTTGAGGTAATCCTCAAAAACCGGCGCATCGGCCGCTTCACGGCCGGATTGCACCAGCCATTCGCCGAACAGCCAGTCATAGGCTGCCTTCATATCCGCATACGGCCCCTTATGGCGCAGCACGGCATAGTCGCCGCCCCGCAACTCGGCGCGTTGCAGCGGTGGCTCAACCGGGAAATCCGCATCCGGCAGCAGGATGCCCGCCGCCGAGCGCAATTCCGCTTCCGGCACTGCACTCGGGTCGGAATAATACAGACCCTTCATACACAGGCCCGGGCGCAGCAGATTGCGCGCCGCCAGCGTGCCGAACAATGTCTCGAAGGCGCGGCCGATTTCCATATACGAGCCGTGATGCGGCACCACGGCCAGGCTGGCGGGGGCGAGCTTGCGGATAGCGACATCGCGCATGGCGGAGATTCCTTTCGGGGCGGTGGGCAGGGTGAAACGGGTGTGGCTGCCATGCTTGCGGTATTCGGCCGGTGGCAGGCCATAGGCTTCCTTGAAGGCGCGGGCAAAGGCCGCCAGGCTGCCATAGCCGGCGCGTGGCCAGATCTCGTCCAGCGGCAGGCTGCTCTGCGCCAGATCGGCGGCGGCGCGCTGCAAGCGCAGGCGCTTCACCGTGGCGGCCACGGTCTCGCCATACACTGCCTGCCAGATACGGTGCCAATGCCAGGGCGACAAAGCCGCCACCTCGGCCAGCCGGTTGAGATCAAGCTCGGCATCCAGATTGGCATAGATATATTCGGTCACCCGGGTGAAGCGGCGGATATAACCGGCTTGGCTGGCGCTGGGGAATTCGGGCATCTGAACCTGCTGCGGGATAAGTTCTGCGTTGAAAATATCCCTAGCATGAGCGGTTTTGATAAATCTTGCGGAGTTGCGTAGAGTCTGCCGCCCAGCCGAGAAAGCCGCACCGTGCCACAGCGTTCCGCCCCCGCCACCGATGCCATCCTGCAACGCCTGACAGCGTTGCATCCCAAGGTGATCGACCTGTCGCTGGAGCGGGTTGCCACACTGATGCGCAAACTTGGCGATCCGCAATTGCGCCTGCCGCCGGTGGTGCATATTGCCGGCACCAACGGCAAGGGTTCGCTGGTGGCCTATCTGCGCGCCATGGCCGAGGCGGCGGGCTATCGCGTGCATGCCTATACCTCGCCGCATCTGGTGCGCTTCAACGAGCGTATCCGGCTGGCCGGGCAGTTGATCGACGAGGCCCGGCTGGCGGCTTTGCTGGCAGATTGTGAACGGCTCAATGCCGGCGCACCGATCACGTTTTTTGAGATTACCACGGCCGCCGCCTTCCGCGCCTTTGCCGAGGAACCGGCCGATCTTGTGTTGCTGGAAACCGGGCTTGGCGGCCGGCTGGATGCCACCAATCTGGTGCCGCAGCCGCTGCTGACCGCCATCACTCCCATCGGCATGGACCATATGGCTTTCCTGGGCAACAGCATCGCCGCCATCGCCGGCGAGAAGGCCGGCATCATGAAACCCGGCGTGCCTTGCCTGGTCGGGCCGCAGGGCAGTGAGGCCAGCGCCGTGCTGGCAGCCCGGTCGCAGGCATTGGCAGCACCACTGTTTCGCCATGGCGTGGACTGGCAGGTGCAAGCCGAAGGCGATGTATTGCTGTGGCAAGGTGACGGGGAGCAATTGCGCCTGCCGCTGCCGGCCCTGCCCGGGCAACATCAGATCGAAAATGCCGGCACTGCCATCGCCTGCGCGCGGCGTCTGGGGCCGTTGAACATACCGCAAGCCGCACTGGCCGCCGGCTTGCGCCAAGTGGAATGGCCGGCGCGGCTGCAACGGCTGCAAAGCGGCCCGCTGATTGATCTGCTGCCGGCCAATAGCGAAATCTGGCTTGATGGCGGCCATAATCCGATGGCTGGCACAGCACTGGCGGCAGCGCTGGCGGCCTGGCAGGGCAAGCCGGAAACCCGGCGCCCGACCTATCTGGTGGCCGGCATGCTCAACACCAAGGAAGCTGGCGGTTTCCTGGCGCCATTGCAGCCCTATCTGGCCGGCTGCCGCACCGTGGCGATCCCGGGTGAAGCCAATAGTCTGTCAGCGGAAGATTTGGCGGCTTATGCCGTGCAGCAGGGCCTGACGGCCAAGCCCAGCAGCGGACTTGAAACGGCGTTGGCCGAATTGGCCGGACTGCAAACGCAAGCCGGACTGCAAAAACAGAACGAGCCGGCGCGTTTTCTCATCGCCGGCTCGTTATATCTGGCGGGCCAAGTGCTGGCCCGCAATCGCTGAAAGATCAGATCGAGGAATTGATCCACTCGACCAGGCGGCTCTTCGGCAGCGCACCGATCTTGGTCGCCACCGGCTTGCCATCCTTGAACAGGATCAGGGTCGGGATGCCGCGCACACCCAGCTTGGTGGGGGTGGTCGGGTTCTCGTCAATGTTGACCTTGGCGATGGTGAGCTTCTCACCCATCTCGGCCGCGATCTCATCCAGCGCGGGTGCGATCTGACGGCACGGGCCACACCACTCGGCCCAGAAATCCACCAGCACGGGTCCGGAAGCCTTCAGCACATCGGTTTCGAACGAGGCATCGGTCACTTTGGTCGTGGCGGACATCGAGGTATTCCTTTATTTCTGCGCCAGCCGGGCGGGTCTAGTTTCGCAAATAAGGTAGGGACCGCCCCAGGCAGCGTCAAGCTGCCACGGTATATTGTGTCAACCCCATGTTCCGCTTGCGAAATTGATAAAGATTTTAGTTCGAAAGTAGGTGACAAGCCGGATCAGGACCGTTACAGTTTGTAACACCGGGCAGTTCAAAGCTATCCGGCGTTGGGTTAACAGGGGGTTAACGGGGGAGTTAAATGGCTTTGGGCTTGGCTGCGACGCTGGAACGCTTCTGCCGCACCACTGCGGTGGCGTTGGCCCTTTGCACCCTTCCCGCCTTGGCGCTCGCCCCCTGGGGCGCCTCGGCACAACCGCGCACGCACAAGCAGACCGAGCAGACTAAAAAATCGGCTGCTGAAAAAATCGCCGCCAAGCCGGTGAAACAGCGCAAGCAGAAGAACGCAGAACCGGCACGCTCCGCAGCCCAGGCGCGTGGCGATGGTTTCATGTCGGATGGCCGCTGGGTGCGGGTTGACATCATCAAGAGCGATCCTGCCCTGCTCGGCTATGGCGGCAAGGCCCCGGCCGTGCTGATCCTGCATGGCTCGCATGGTCTGGGCGATGGCTCGCTCTTCTATCCGCAGGCCAAGGCGCTGGCGGATCGTGGCATCTCCGCCTTTGTGGTGCATTATTTCGACGGCCTGGGCGCCGCCCGCAAGGCTGCGCCCTCGCTGCATGACGAGCGGGAGAAGGTGATTGCCGATGCAATCTCCTATGTCTCGCGGCTTGGTTATGTCGATGCCGAGAAGATTGGCGTGTTTGGCCTGTCGCTTGGCGGCTTCCACGCCCTCAGCCTGGGCAGCCGGGATCAGCGCGTGCAGGCGGTGGTGAACATGTTTGGCGCCATGCCGGCGGAAGTGCAGCGCCGCGGCGTTGACCGCATGCCGCCCACCCTGGTGCTGCATGGCGACCGCGATCGCATCGTGCCGGTGCGCAAGGCGCATGAACTGGCCAGCCTGCTCAAGGATGTCGGCGCCGAATATGAAGTGAAGATTTATAACGGCGAAGGCCATGCCTTCAGGGGCGCCGCCAAGGAAGACAGCATTTCGCGCACCACCGATTTCTTTGAGCGCCATCTCGGCAATGACCGTGGCCTGCTCGACAAGCCGATTGAGCTGGATATCGCCCTGGCGCCGATGGTGCCGGATACCGACACACTGCCGATCCGCTCCTTCACCCTGGGTGATGAAGCCAGCCTGGGCAATCTGGCATTGGCCAGCCTGAATCTGGGCAACCTGGCCTCGGAACAGCAGGTTCTGGCCCGCGCCACGGCGGCCGATGATGCCGACGACACCCTGCGTGAATTGACGCCGGAAGAGATCAAGGCGGAAGCCGCCATGCTCGACCTGCCGCCGATGGCGGAAGACGTTCCAATCAACTGACCCGGCCCGATCATCTGATCCGGCCAATCAACTGACATTGACGCTTTGCCGCCGCGCTTACAGCAGCGCGTTCTGCCGCGGCGGTTCGAAATAGCGCAGCAGCACCGCCAGTTCACGCCCCCGGCGTAATATGCGCCCGCCCTGGCCCAGAATGGCGAAAGCGCCCTGGCGGCGTGCCAGTTTTGGAGTTTTCACGATCCGATAGAGTGCGCCATCGGCACTGCGCCGGAATACTGCAAAACTACAGCTTTCCTTGTCATGGCCGATGGCATAGTCGCGCCACTCGCCGCGCCCGACCATACGCGAATACAGATTCAGGATCAGGGAGAATTCACGCCGGTCGAAAAAAATCGCCCGGTCTGTTGCCGAGGGCTTGCCTGCCGGCTGGCGGAATTGATTTAGGGCGATGACTTCGCTCATGCCGCGACAGCCCACCTCCATGACAAATACATGACGCAAGCTTGGCCCGACAATGCCGGCCCGTCAACCCATCAAACCGCGCCGGCAGCAGGCTCAAAGTTCCTTGAGCAATTCCTCGACCGAGTTGGCATCCATCACCTGGTCGCCCTTGGCCAGCAAATCCTTGCGGCGTTCTTCGCCGGTGTAATTGGATACCCGATGGCGACGACGATCCGGGCCGAAGAAATCGTCCGTGCGCACGAATGTACGCGGGCTTTCGATCACCACCGTGATGCGCTTGGCCATGGTGGAGGCAGAAAACGGCTTGACCAGGAATTCAGTGACGCCGGCATCACGCGCCTTCATCACTTTCCATTCCTCGGACTGCGCCGTCACCATAACGATCGGCACAAACACATTCTTGGAAGCCGGGTTCTTGCGCACCCATTGCACAAAGCCGATGCCATCCATCTCTCCGTCCATATGCCATTCGGAAAAGATGATGTCGACCACGTTGTTTTCGAGATAGGCCAGCGCATCCTTGGCATTGAGCGCCTCGGCCACCTTGGAAATGCCAAGCGGGCGCAGCACTTCCTTGATCAATTGCATATGGTTGTTATTGCTCTCGACCACCAGACAGGCAACATTGTTGAGCTTGTAAGCCATTGGGGCGGCCGCTAGTCGAACAGCTCGATGCTGCCAGCGGTATTCTGCACGGCAGTGATCTTCTTCGCCGTTTCGCGCTGGAACACTGCCTTGGCATTGGCATCCTCGATCTGCTTCATGCGCACCACCCCGGTCTCGGGGAAATACTGCACCTTGCGCGGCAGATTGCCGCGCAGGTCGGCGCCCAATATCCTGAATCCTTCTGCCTTGAGATACCGCTCAACAAAATCGGCATTCTGGTGGCCGATGCCGCGCAGGCCGGAAAGCACATTGGCACCACCGAAGATTTTCACCTCCAGCCGCTCGCGCCGGCCACCCACAGCCAAAATGCCGTTGATCAACTGCTCCATCGAATAGCTGCCGTAACGCAGGCTGGCCGAGAAGGGCAGGTCGGGATTATTGTCGCCGCCTTTATCCGGCAGCAGGAAATGATTCATGCCGCCCTTGCCGGCGATGGGATCGCGGATACAGGCGGCGATGCACGAGCCCAGCACCGTGGCCAGCATCTCGCCCGGCTGTGTGCTGACATAAAAATCACCCTGAAACACCTGCACCACA
Source organism: Alphaproteobacteria bacterium UBA7691 (assembly GCA_002482765.1). Lineage (GTDB taxonomy): Bacteria > Pseudomonadota > Alphaproteobacteria > Ferrovibrionales > Ferrovibrionaceae > Ferrovibrio. The sequence goes on along the minus strand of DLGP01000022.1, from coordinate 19,907 downwards.
TGCACCTTGAGCACAGGGTCATAGTAGCGTCGGCGCTCGCTCATGGGGGCGACGCCGAAGCCAGCTTCGTTGCGCTGTAATTTTATGACGGGCGTGCTCATGCTTTTTGCATCATGGACCGGTCACCGCCTCGGGTTCAAGGCCGGTGACATCATTGCGCACAGCATCATTCCATTGCACCCCGTCGAGCCGCGCGCCGCCCAGATTGGCGCCGCTCAGATCACAGCGCATGCGCCGTCCGGTACGTTCGCCCTGGGCCGAGAGAATCTCAGCGCTGCCAAACACCGCCTCGCCGAGATCGGCAAAGCGAAAGTCGGCACCCGTCAGGCTGGAACCGAGAATGGTGACGCCCGCTGCGCGTGCATCGCGTGCATCAATCCCGGAAAGATCGGCGAAACGGAACACCGCGCGCTCCAGCCGCGCCTCACGCAGCTTGGCGCCGCGCATTCGAATGCCGGATAAATCCTGCCCGCGCAGGTCAAAGCCTGACAAATCAGCGCCGCGCAGGTTGGCCGGCTGGCCCCGGCCGCTCTGCACCCAGCGGCGATGCTCTTCCAGCGCCGCCATGATTTCCTCCGGGCTGAGCGGCTTGGGCGGCGCCAACGGTTCGGCGGCCAGATTGGCCATCACCAGATTGGCGCCATAGGTTTCCACCCCGGTCAGATCAACGCCATGCAGATGCGCGTCGGTCAGATTGGCGCCCTGCAACGTGGCGCCGGCCAGCTTGGCACCGCTCAATTCAGCGCCCATCAGATTGGCGCCGACCAGGCTGGCACCGCCAAGATTGGCATTCGACAGATCAACCTGGGCCAATTGGCAATCGGTCAGCGCGGAATTCTCCAGATTGGCGCCGGCCAGATTGCTACCGGTAAAATCAGCACCCAGAGCATCTACGCCAGCCAGATTTGCCCCGGCAAAATTGCTGCCGGTAATATTCTGCCGCAACACGGCAATACCCGAGCCAGGCCCCGTGGCCGCAGCCGCCTCCGGCGGCGGGCCGAGTTCCAGGCCACGGCGGAAATTGACCCCCGCCATCACTGCATTGGAAAAGTTGGTCGCCTCCAGCACGGCGCCCCGCATATCGGCTCGGGTCAGGTCGGCACCGCTGCAATCCGCCCCGCTCAGATCGGCCTTGAAAAAGCTGCATTGCATCAGGCTGCTGCCCTGGAACTGGCAATTCCGCAACACTGCCTGGGTGAAGTTTGCGCGCCGCAAATCAGCTTTTGAGAGATCGGCGCCGCTCAGGTCCTTGCCCGTGAAATCGGCCGCCTTGCCGGTCGGCAAGCCCTTCAGCCAAAGCTGATGGTGATGCAGCATTTCCTTGATATCGAGCGCATCCATCGGCGGCTGTCATCCTCAAGACCGCAAGCGGCCGGCATATTTTTGTTACGGCCCGGGCCAAGCTGAAAAATATCAGGAAACCGCCGGCAAACGATTGCCGGCCGCCTCCGCCACCGGAAGAATATGGGCCGGCACCGGCTCGCCTGCAATCGCTTAGATACGCCACAATGCCAGGAAATCCGGCGCCGGCATTAGAAGTTGGTAATTCCGGTTGCGGATTATTCGTAATTGCCGAACGGCAGATGCTTTTTAGCTCGGCTTGTGGCTAAATGGGCAATAAGGACGTTAACAATAAAACAACAGGGGATTCGCGTGGCGCGCAAAAACGGCGTGACACAGCCGCAGCGACAACCGGACCAGCGGGAAGTCGATGCCCGGAAAAAGCAGCCGGCGGCAAACAAGCCGGCCGGAATCCGGAATCATGCGCCGCCAACCGCCGCCGAGCGGGAATTGCTCGATTTCATTGCCCTGGTAATGCTGGCGATCAAGGAAGAAATAGAAGACTTGCGCAACTCCCAGAGCAAGTCGGCACAGGCTTTCAGCACCCAGCTGATGGAAATCGGCAGCCAGTTGCCCGGCTCGCCGGCCATGGCGGCCATCGTTGGCCTGATGCAGGGCGACGACCTGCGCAACCAGCGCCAGCAGCATGTGGTGAATGCGCTGCGTTATGTGGAAGACCTGATTCGTGAGCGCTGCGGCCGTGAATGGGAGCCAGCTCTGACCGAGCGCGCCACCGGCTGGGGCGAAGGCCTGCTGGCCGGCCAAAATCTTGAGCAGGTGCGGGCGCATTTTCATCACTATCTGCTTGGTTCCAGCGACATGCCGCTGCCGCAGCAAGCCAGACCGGCAAAACAGCCCGCCGCCGATGAGGAAGTGGAACTTTTCTGAGGCTTGCTGGCTTGCCGATTGCTTGTCTGGTTCGAAAGGATTAGCCTCAAGGCATACAACCACCACAATGAATGATCGGGCCGCTTTGCTCGACCGCCTGAGGGTTTTCCAGCGCCATGTCGGATGAGAGCCAGAAAAAAGGCGAATTCATCGAGCCGCCAAACTTTCTGAAAATGAAAGTGGGCACGGGTGGTTTTGACAAGCAGACAATCAAGGAAGCGGAAACGGCGGTCCAGGCGCTGGGCCAGAAGATGTATGAGCAATGGGCCGACAAGGATCTCGGCCGCATGCGCGAAGTTTTCGACGAATTGCGCAAGACCAGCCTGGACGATCCAAATGGCGTGCAGGCCATGCTGCGCATCTGCTGGGACATGAAGGGCCTGGGTGGCACATTCGGCTTTCCGCTGGTCAGCGAAATCACGCATTTCCTCAGCAATTATCTGGAGCATTGCCTGAACAATCAGGATGCCAGGATCAGCAGCGCCGTGGTGCAGCCGCATATCGACGCGCTCTATGTGGTGCTGAGCCAGAAGATTGCCGGCGATGGCGGCGCCATCGGGCGCGAACTGGTACGCGGGCTGGAAACTGTGGTGCTGAAAACCGGCGCACGTATCGGCGGGCGTGGCTGAAGCAAGCTCACGCAACCTCTGATTCAAAATATTGTGTTGACTGGTTGACAGGGCCACTGCATGCAGCGGTTCTGCCTTGACCCTGCGACTCGGCAAGATTAAGGTCAAACCGAATCGGACAGAGCGCCGATTCGGTTGAGCCGAATCAAACCCTTATCGCAGGATTCCGCCTTGGACAGCGCGCGTTGGTCGCAGCAGCAGGAAGACGAGCGATTTGCCTTCGACGCCGAGGCGGTGATCGATGTGGAGGTGGAGGATCTGCCACCCCGCGACGAGCCACGCCGCGACACCAAACTGCCCCGGCTGGCCGACCACTTTAATCCGGAGACGGAAATTCACGGCCAGAGCCTGTCGCAACTTGCGGTCCATTCGCTCTGGATTGTTGACTACCTGCGCGGCTTGGGTCGCACCGAAATGGCCGATGGCGACCTGGACAGCCTGGTACGCTGCGCCGACGACCTGGAAAGCTCGATCATGCTGATGTTTCAGCTTGCCGGCGGCACCCGCCAGGAATTGCATCAGCGATATGCCGAATTGAAGCTTGCCACTCTGGCGCGTCAGGCCGCCACATTTACCATGTCGCGGCAGCAATAGCCGCCACTCAAAAGCCGGCAGATCAATTTCCGGCCCACCTGCGGCGATTTTAACCTTTGCATATGCTCAATTTAACAACGTAACCCCTTTGCCCGCGCCACCGGCTCGGCTAGGCTGCCATCCAGCGGCGGAAAGCCGGTGTAAACTGTCTCGCCGCGAAGGGGGCAAAACATGCAGCCGTTCGGCATCGTCAAGACCGACGACGCAATCCAGCTTAAACTGGCGGCGACAATGGATTTGCGCGCCGCAGAGCCTTTGTTGCAATCCGTGCAGGAAGGCCTTGGCATGGGTGGCGGCAAGATGGTGGTGGATGCCTCCGCCGTCGACCGCCTGTCCACGCCCTGTGTTCAGGTTCTCATCGCCGCGCTCCAGCATATGGAGCAGAATGGCACACCTTTTGTCATCAAGTCGCCGAGCGATGCTTTCGTCTCCGCCTTCGATGACCTGGGGTTATTCTCGTATCTCATGAAATGGCCGGTAGAAACATGACTAAAACCGTCCTCACGGTCGACGATTCCAAGACCATGCTGCAAATGCTTCAGTTCGCGCTGAAGCAGGGTGGCTACACTGTCATCCAAGGCGAAAACGGCCAGGAAGGCCTGGATTTGCTGGAGCAGCATGACGTGGATGTGATCATCAGCGACATCAACATGCCGGTGATGGATGGCATCACCTTCATCAAGGAATTGCGCAAGTTGCCGAAATGCAAGGCGACGCCGGTGCTGATCCTGACCACCGAGAGCAGCCAGGCGAAAAAGGCCGAAGGCCGCGCCGCCGGTGCCACCGGCTGGATCGTCAAGCCGTTCGATCCCGCCAAGCTGCTGGAAGTGATCCGCAAGGTCAGCCCATGATTATGCCTGGGCGCCAGAATGCGCGCCCCTGAGCCGAAGGACCAGTCCGATGGATGAACTGCAACAGTTCAAGCAGACTTTCTTCCAGGAATGCGAGGAGTTGCTCGGCGATCTGGAAGGCCATCTCATGGCCTTGCAGGCCGGCGAAGGCGACAGCAACACGCTGAACGCCGTTTTCCGCGCCATCCACTCGATCAAGGGCGGCGCTGGCGCTTTCGGCTTCGACCGATTGGTGAATTTCGCTCATATTTTCGAGACTGTGCTCGATCTGATGCGCGATGGCCGGTTGGAGCCCAACCCGGATTCCGTGCTGCTGGTGCTGCGCTGCGCCGATATCCTGTCCGATCTGGTGCGCGCCGCGCAAACCGGCGGCGACCTGCCGCCCGAACATGAGAATGACGGCCGCCGTTCGCTGATCGCCCTGGCCGCCACAGTGGGCGTGAATGCCGATCCGCATGCCGCAGATGAAGAACTGGCGGCGCTGGACGCGGCATTGGGCCTCAACAACATCGCCGCCGAGCCGGAACCGGAACCCGAACCGACCAAGGTGCCGCAGCTCAAATATCTGGTCAAATTCGCGCCGCGCGACGCGCTCTACCAGCGCGCCAACGAGCCGCTGATCCTGATCCGGGAATTGCGCAATCTCGGCGGCTTCCTGGCCCGCGCCGATGCCAGCGCCCTGCCCAGCCTGGACCAGCTCAATCCCGAAGGCGCCTATATCCGCTGGGAATTTGATATCGAGACCGACCAGGGCGAAGACGCCATCCGCGATGTCTTCGAATTTGTGCTTGATGATTGCGACCTGGAAATCACCTGCCTCAATCCGCCCGCAGCCCAGGTAGCGCCGCCGGTTGAAAGCCCGGCCGCCAGTCAGCCGGCCGCTGCGGCCATGGCCGTGTCGGCCGCTGCTGAAACGGCCTCGCAGGCAGTAGCTGAAACCCATCCGGCAGCATCGCAAGCACAAACGCCGGCTCATCCCGGCGATCATGATCCGCATGGCGATACGCACAAGGCGGATCCCCATAAGGCCGATCCGCATGCCACCACCGCCAAGCCAAAGGCCGAAGGCGGCGGCGGCGGTGAAACCAAGGCGGTGCGTTCGATCCGCGTTGATCTCGACCGTGTCGACAAGCTGGTCAACATGGTGGGTGAGCTGGTTATCACCCATGCCATGATCGCGCAGCAGACCGAGCATCTGCATGCCGATCAGCATCCTGAACTGGCCAATGGCCTGGCCGAATTGTCGCATCACATCCGCGATTTGCAGGAAAGTGTGATGGCGATGCGGGCCCAGCCGGTGAAAAGCGTGTTCGCACGCCTGCCCCGCCTGGTGCGCGAACTGGCACAGCTCACCAACAAGAAGATCCGGCTCGACATGAGTGGCGAGAATACCGAGATCGACAAGACGGTGATCGAGCAGCTCGGCGATCCGCTGACCCACATGATCCGCAATTCCTGCGACCACGGCATTGAAAGCCCGGAAGACCGCGTGGCGGTGGGCAAGCCGCCGGAAGGTGTGATCCATGTTTCGGCCGATCAGCGCGGCGGCCGGATCGTGATCGAAATCTCCGACGATGGCCGCGGCATCAACCGTGACAAGGTGATGAAGAAGGCGATCGAGAAGAAGCTGGTCGCCCCCGATGCTGTGCTGAGCAACGAGGAAATCGACAACCTGATTTTCCTGCCTGGCTTCTCCACTGCCGACCAGGTGTCGAATATTTCCGGCCGGGGCGTCGGCATGGATGTGGTGCGCCAGAATATCCAGTCGCTCGGCGGCCGCGTGCATATCCAGTCACGTCCGAGCCAGGGCTCGTCTTTCATCCTCACCCTGCCCCTCACCCTGGCGGTGCTGGATGGCATGGTGCTGAAAGTGGGCGTGCAGAGCTACATCCTGCCGCTGGCCAATATCGTGGAAAGCCTGCGGCCGGAAGCCGACCAGATCAATGTGGTGGCCAATGCCAGCCAGTTGCTGCGCATCCGTGGCGAATATGTGCCGCTGGTCTATCTGCATCGTATTTTCAAGGTGCCGGACGGCATCGACGACCCGACCAAGGCGCTGGTTATCATTGTGGAACTGGAAGACAGCACCAAGATGGGCTTGGTGGTGGACGAGATCATTGGCCAGCAGCAGGTGGTTATCAAAAGCCTGGAAGAGAATTTTGACCCGATCCGGGGTGTTGGCGCCGCCACCATTCTCGGCAACGGCCGCGTGTCGCTGATTCTGGATGTGGCCGGCATCAAGTATATCGCTGAACGCGAAACGCAGCGGCCGGCGCTGCGCACAGTGGGCGGCAACGTGACGGCGCTCAGCGCCGCCGCGGCATCGTGACGTAACAGGAGGTCAGGACATGTCAGGCACAGCACAGGCCGGCACCGCCCAAGCCGCAGCAGAAGCGGCCAGCCGCTCCAGCCGTACCATCCAGTTGATCTCCTTCACCGTGGGTAACGAAGAATACGGCGTTGACATCATGGCGGTGCGTGAAATTCGCGCCTGGTCGGAAACCACGCCGCTGCCCAATACGCCGGAAGTGGTGCGCGGCGTGATCAACATGCGCGGCGCCATTGTGCCGATCTTCGACCTGCGCGCCCGCTTTGGCATGCAGCGTACCGAACCGACCAAATACAATGTGGTGATCATCGTTTCCGTCGCCTCGCGCATCGTCGGCATCCTGGTGGATGCGGTATCCGACATCATCACCATCAATGAAGATGAAATCCGCTCGATGCCGGAGATGGAGCAGGTTTCCGGTATCGGTTTCATGGAAGGGCTGATCACGGTGGGCGAACGCATGGTGGGCCTGATCGGGCTGGACCGCATGTTCTCCGGCCGGATGCTGGAAGCTGCCGAAGGCATGCCGAAGCCGACCATGCTGGCCGGGCCGGCCGAAAATGCCGGCGCGGCCTGATCCGGGCATTGTGCAATGATCAGCAAGGCCTCAACTTCTGCCGACCCGGTGGCCGATGATCGTGAATTCACCTTCTCGACCGATGATTATGCTTTTCTGGCGCGGCTGCTGAAGGAAAAGACCGGGATTGATCTCGGGCCATCGAAGCAGAACATGGTTTATGCACGCCTGGCCAAGCGCCTGCGCAAGCTGCATATCCCGAGTTTCCGTGCCTATTGCGATTTTATCGCCAGCCCGGAAGGTATCGACGAACTTGGCGCGACACTGAACGCGCTGACCACCAATCTGACCAAGTTCTTTCGCGAGAATCATCATTTTGAACATCTCGCCGATCAGGGCCTGAGCGAAATCCGCAGTCGTGCCGCCACTGCCGGCAAGAAACTGCGTATCTGGTCGGCCGGCTGCTCATCCGGCGAGGAACCCTATTCCATCGCCATCACCCTGCGCCGCGCCATGCCCGATATCGGCCAGTGGGATGCCAAGATTCTGGCCACCGACATTGACACCGAGATGGTGCGGCGCGGCAATGAAGGCATCTACAATGCCGAGGCGCTGGAAGGCATGGCGCCCGATCTGCGCGAGAAATATTTTGAGCAGCACGGCCCCGGCAAGGTGCGGGTAAAGGCTGAAGTGCGCCAGTTGATCAGCTTCAAACACCTCAATCTGATGGCGCAATGGCCGATGAAGGGGCCATTCGATGTCATCTTCTGCCGCAATGTGGTGATCTACTTCGACAAGGACACCCAGCGAGTGCTGTTCGACCGCTATGCCAATCTGCTAGTGCCGGGCGGCTTTCTCTATATCGGCCACTCGGAGAATCTGTTCGGTATCACCGAAAGGTTCAAACTGCTGGGCCGCAATATCCATCGCAAGATCGCCTAAGCGATCACAGACCGGGCATCGTCATGGCCAAGAAGATAAAAGTACTGATCGTCGACGATTCAGCTCTTATCCGGCAGTTGCTGACCTCTGCCCTGAGCAGCGACCCGGAAATTGAGGTGGTGGGCGCGGCGCCTGATCCTTTGGTGGCGCGCACCATGATCAAGGAACTGAATCCGGATGTGCTGACCTTGGATGTGGAAATGCCGAATATGGACGGCATCTCCTTCCTGGAAAAAATCATGCGGCTGCGGCCGATGCCGGTGGTGATGGTTTCCACCCTGACCCAGAAGGGCGCCAGCATCACCATGCAGGCGCTGGAAATGGGCGCGGTGGATTTTGTGCCCAAGCCGACGCTGGATATCAAACACGCGCTGGAAGAGATCAAGGGCGACCTGCTGGCCAAGGTGAAGATGGCGGCCGGCGCCCGGGTCACGGCGCGCAGCCGCCCGGTTGAAGGCGCAGTGCCGAAACGCCTCACCCCCGGCCCCGGCTTCACTTCCACCGACATCATCGTGGCCATCGGCTCATCCACCGGCGGTGTTGAGGCGTTGAAGGAAGTGATCACCGTGCTGCCGCCGGATAGCCCGCCGGTGCTGATCACGCAGCATATGCCGCCACGCTTCACCGGCAGCTTTGCCGCCCGGCTCGACTCGTTGTCGGCCGTGTCGGTTTCGGAAGCGAAGGACGGCGTGCGGGTGTTTCCCGGCCATGTTTATATCGCGCCAGGCGATTTTCACCTCACCCTGCATCGCTCGGGCGGGCATTACTACACCAAGCTGAACAAGGACCCGCCAGTTTCGGGCCATCGTCCCTCGGTGGATGTCCTGTTCACTTCGGTTGCCGAACATGCCGGCCATAACGCCATTGGTGTGATTCTGACCGGCATGGGCAAGGATGGCGCGGCGGGACTGAAGAAGATGCTGGAAGCCGGCGCCCAGACCATTGGCCAGGACGAGGCGACCAGCCTGGTCTATGGCATGCCGAAAGCGGCCAAGATCGTCGGTGCGGTGCAGCAGGAAGCACCAATCGGACAGATTGCGGCCGAGATACTCAACCGCTGCAAACAGCGCTGAGATGTTGCGATGCCGGGCTTCCGGCATTGAGATGATTGGGTTTTTGGGTTATTCATCGCGCAGTAACCGCTGCCACGGGTGGATTGGCGGCAGGGGTGACTGGTAAAGGGAAGGAGCGGGAACCGACATGCCGGCGGCCAGCCAACTTCGAGTTCTCATTGTCGACGATCAGATGAGCATGCGCGGCATTGCCCGCTATTGCCTGCAAGAAATCGGCATCAAAAATGTAGTCGAGGCCAAAAGCGGCAATGAAGCGCTGCTGGCCATGAATTCCAACAAGTTCGATCTCATCATTTCCGACTGGAACATGGATGGGATGGACGGCCTCACGTTGCTCAAGACCATTCGCGCCAATCCGCTGACCAAACGGATGCCCTTCATCATGGCGACCGGCCAGCGTGATACCGAATTGGTGAAAACCGCGATTACTGCCGGCGTGAACAATTACATGGTCAAGCCATTCAACGCCGCCACGATGAAGCAGAAAATCGAAGCCGTGTTGGGCAAGCTCGGCTAAACCGGATCGTGACGCCGCTTGGCCTGGATGCTTTTCTTCCCTATCTGATCAATCGGACTGGCGTGCGCCTGGTGGCGCGCTTCACGGGCGTGTTGCGCCGCGAAGGCCTCAGCATCCAGGATTGGCGCGTTCTGGCCGCGCTGAACGAGCAGGATGGCCAGCGCCTGTCCGATCTGGCCGAGCGCACTTCGATCGAAATATCCACCTTGTCGCGCATCATCGGCAGCATGGAGAAACAGCATCTGCTGAACCGCAGCCGCGCCAGCGGCGATGCCCGCGCCGTTGCCATCCGCCTGGCGCCACGCGGCATCGAGATGGTGGCGCGGCTGATCCCGGCAGCCCAGGCTTTGGAACGCACCGCCCTGGCCGGGCTGGATGCCGAAGCGGAAGCCCAGCTCAAGGCCTTGCTGCGCCGGGTTTATGCCAATCTGGGTTAAAGACAGCGATCCAGGAAGCCGATCACATCGGCGGTCACAGCATCGCGGTTGAGATCATTGAGCAATTCATGCCGCGCCTGCTCGTAGAAGATATGCTCCACGCGGTTAAGGCCCGCCGCCTTGTAGGCATCCAGCAACTGCACCAGGCCGCGCGTGCCGGCGGAAACCGGATCATGCCGGCCGGCTACCAGCAGCAAGGGCAGGTCCTTCGGGATGCGTGCCTGTTCTAGCGGCGCACTCAATTGCGACAGGCCATCCAGGAAATCGATCCAGAATTGCGTTGTCATCTGGTGGCCGCAGAAGGGATCAGCGATATAGGCATCCACCTCGGCGGCATCGCGTGACAGCCAGTCGAATTCGGTCCGCGCCGGCTCAAACCGTTTGTTGAAAGCGCCAAAGCTCATTTTGTGAATCAGCGCGCTATTGCCGCGCGGGCCCAGCCGCAGCCGTTCCAGCCGCGCAATCAACTTGCCCAGGGCGGCGATCGGCGGCGGTTTGCCATTGGAGGCACAGAGCACCGCGCCCCGGATGCTGCCGCCATGCAGTTGCACATAACGCTGTGCCATGAACGAGCCCATCGAATGGCCAAAGAGCAAAACCGGCAGATCGCCCTCGGCGGCGGCACAGAAGCGATTGATCTGCGCCAGATCGGCGATGGCGCGGTTCCAGCCATCAGCATCGGCCATATGGCCCAGCATGCCGCCCTCGCCCTGGGCGCTGCGGCCATGGCCGCGATGATCAAAGGCATAAACCGCATAACCGGCAGCATTCAGCGCCGCAGCGAAGCGGGCATAGCGCCCGGCATGTTCGGCCATGCCATGGGCAATCTGCACCACGGCTTTGGGCCTGGGTGCGGCGGCGGTGGGATCAGGGCGCCAGGCATCACCACGCAGGATCAGGCCATCGGCATCGGAGCGGAGTTCAAGTGCGGCATGGGTCATGGGCGGCAGTTTAACCCGGCTCTGGACCCATTGTAAGGCGACATCTGCACCCTTGCCCCGGGCCGCTTTCCCGAGTCTAATTATTGTCACCGGAGGAATTTGACATGACCCATCTGCCCAATTCGCTGCAAGCCCGCGACATCGCCCATGTGCTGCACCCCTATACCAATCTGGTGAAACATGAGAAGGCCGGGCCGCTGGTGATCGAGCGCGGCAAGGGCATCTATGTCTACGACGACAGCGGCAAGGAATATATCGAAGGCATGGCCGGGCTGTGGTGCGCCGGGCTGGGCTTTGACGAGCCGGCCCTGGTGGACGCCGCCGTGGAGCAGATGCGCAAGCTGCCCTTCTACCATACCTTTGGTCATAAGAGCGCCGGGCCGGTGATTGACTTGGCCGAGAAGCTGAAAAGCCTGTCGCCGGTGCCGGTCTCCAAGGTGTTTTTTGTCAATTCCGGCTCGGAAGCCAACGACACCCAGATGAAATTCATCTGGTATTACAACAATGCCATCGGCCGGCCGAAGAAAAAGACCATCCTGTCGCGCCAGCGTGGCTATCACGGCGTCACCATCGCCTCCGGCAGCCTGACCGGGCTGCCGGCCAACCACCGCGCCTTTGACCTGCCGATTGCCGGCGTGAAGCATGTTGATTGCCCGCATTACTACCGCAACGCCGAACCGGGCGAGAGCGAGGCCGAATACACCGCCCGCCTGGCCCGCAATCTGGATGAGTTCATCCAGCGCGAAGGGCCGGATACCGTGGCCGCGTTTTTTGCCGAACCGGTGCTGGGCGCCGGCGGCGTGATCGTGCCACCGGCGGGCTATTACCCGGCAATGCAAGCGGTGTTGCGCAAATACGATATCCTCAGCGTAGCCGATGAAGTGATCTGCGGCTTTGGCCGCACCGGCAATGTGTGGGGCAGCCAGACACTGGATTACCAGCCCGACCTGATCTCCTGTGCCAAGCAGCTTTCCTCGGCCTATCTGCCGATTGCCGCCTGTCTCATCTCGGAGCCGGTTTACGAGGCGATCCGCGACCAATCCGGCACCATCGGCACCTTTGGCCATGGCTTCACCTATGGCGGCCACCCGGTTTCGGCGGCGGTGGCGCTGCGCACTCTGCAAATCTATGAAGAACGTAACATCTACGCCCATGTCGCGGCAGTTGCGCCGCATTTCCAGGCCCGCTTGCGCCGCCTGGCCGATCACCCACTGGTGGGCGAGGCGCGCGGCGTCGGCCTGATCGGCGCGGTGGAATTGGTAGCCAACAAAACCACCCGGCAGAATTTTGATCCGGCCAAGGCGGTGGGTGCCACCTGTGCCGCCTTTGCCCAGGAAGAAGGCCTGATCCAGCGTTCCCTGGCCGGCGACGCGCTGGCCTTCTGCCCGCCGATGATCATCACAGAGGGCGAAATCGACGAAATGTTTGACCGTTTTGAGCGCGCCCTGGCCCGCACCGAAGCCTGGATATCCGCCGAGGGGCTGCGCCCGGCTGCCTGAAATAGCGGCAGCAGATAAAAATCATGTGACGGCTTGGGGTGACGCAGACCCCATGCTATCCTTGGCTGTAGAACACAGCCCATAGATTGCCAGAACGCATAATCTCAGAATGATGATCGATCAGCATACCCAGGAAGGGAACGAGCTCGTTTCGCGCATTGAGGCGCGGGCGATGCAGATTTTCAAATTCACGGAAAATCCCGCCGAGCGGCGCGACAATGTGATGGGTTTCCGTCGTTTCAGCGCCATGATCGACGAATTCCATCAATCCGCCGAGGTGGCCGAAGGCCGGCTGACCCTGCTGAAATCCGACCGGCGCGATGAATTGCGCCGCTATGTGACGCAAATCCGCGCCAAAATCCTGAAAATGGAAATCGACATCACCCAGAGTTATCTGGAGGGCTTGATCGAGGCCCAGGCGCCGCTGCCCTATGGCGCGCGTGAGTTCTTTTCCGCCCGCCTGCGGCGGCTTGGCGAATTGGCCCAGATGCTGTCAGACGGCCCGAATGCCGATGGTTCGGCCGACGAACTGATGCAGCATATGCGCACCATGTTGCAGATGCTGCTTGATCGCTCGCCGGAACTGGAAGTGTTTGAACGCGACCCCAATCATCGCCCGCTCGCCCGCAGCCGCCCGCCCACACCGACCACTGCCAAAGTGCGCGGCGGCGCCGTTGCCCCGGCCGCGCCGCCACCGCCCAAGCAGGTGCCATTGCCGGCCGTGGTGAAGCTGGAACACCGCGACGAATGGGGCCGCCTGTTCCTGTCAAAAGGCAGCTTCGATGTGGTGACCCAGGTTTGCCGCACCAAGGGCCTGTCGCTCGACAACATCGCCAGCAAGATGGGCGTGACCCGCATCGCCCTGACCCTGATCCTCAACGGCCAGGATCCGATCCCGCGCAACATGCTGGATGTGCTGCATCGTTCATTGAACGGCAGCTAGTGAAAATCAGCCTGCGACGGGCTTAACCTCGCCTAGCTCCAGCAGCACTTCATTGGCGGCCTTGAAAGCATCGAGGCCGGCCGGAATGCCGCAATAGATCGTGGCTTGCAGCAGGATTTCGCGGATTTCGTCCACCGTCACGCCATTGGTGATGGCGCCGCGCACATGCAGCTTCAGTTCCGGCGTGCGGCCCAGCGCGGTCAGCATCGCCAGGTTCAGCATTGAGCGCGTCTTGCGCTCAAGCCCCGGCCGATCCCAGACATAGCCCCAGCAGAATTCCGTGGTGACATGCTGGAAGGTCATGGTGAAGTCGGTCGCCTTGGCCAGCGAGCCATCAACATAATCGCTGCCCAGCACCTCTCGCCGCACCTTCAGGCCGGCCTCGAACAATTCCTTGGTTTCCTTCACCGACATAATTTCCTCCGTTTATGATCCGGCGAGATTAAATTCCCGGGCCAGCAATTGGTAGCTTTTCAGCTTCACGGCCGGATCGTGGGTCCAGGTCAGGATCACCAATTCCTCCACCTGCAATTCAGCCGCCAACTTGCGCAGCCGCGCGCCCAGTTCAGCCGGTGTGCCGATCAGCGCTTGTTGTCGGTCGCGCTCCAGCTTGGCGCGTTCGGCCGGGGTGTAGTCATAGGCCAAAGCGGCTTCCGGGGTTTGCAGCGCCAGCAATTCGCCGCGATCCCGCGCCTGGCGCCAGCGCGCCCGGGTCATGAACTGGTGCTCGGCCTCGGCCCGGGTTTCCGCCGCCAGCGCCCAGACACAAACCGAAGACAGCGGCCGGGCCAAAGCCTGGCTCGGCTTGAAATAGCGCCGGTAGATTTCCAGCGCCTCGTCGGCGCCGCGCCCATCGGTGATGAAATAGGCAAAGGAATAAGGCAGGCCAAAATGCGCCGCCAGTTGCGCACCGTAATTCGAAGAGCCGAGCATCCATAAATCCGGCTTGGTCGGGCTTTGCGGCAGGGCGCGGATGCCATGGCGCGGATCACCTTCAGCCGGCGTGTAGCCGGCCAGCCAGCCCTCCAGGTCACGCACCTGAGCCGGAAATTCATCCGCCTCGCTCATATGCGCATGCGGGTTGAGCGCATAGGCGGTGCGACGATCAGCGCCCGGCGCGCGGCCAACACCGATATCGATACGGCCCGGCGCCAGCGCATCCAGCACGCGGAATTGCTCGGCCACTTTCAGCGCATTGTAATGCGGCAGCATCACCCCGGCGCTGCCGATGCGGATGCGGCTGGTGCGCGCTGCAATCGCCGCCATCAGGATTTCCGGCGCGGTGCCAACGATGCTGTCATGATTGTGATGCTCGGAAACCCAGAAGCGGTGATAGCCGAGCGCCTCGGCCTGTTCGGCCAGCGCCAGGGTCTCGCGGATCGCCTGGTCCTGGCCGCGTCCGGCAGCGGCGGTGGATTGATCGAGAATGGATAATTTCAGCATGCCGGCAAGATAACGCGGCAATCCGGTTTGCCCAGAGCCAGCACGGGCCTATCTTAAGCCTTGTGACCCGCCTCAGCCGTTTTCAGCTTCTGGCTTATGCCGCGCCCGGCCTGCCCGGCGCCATGCTGCTTTTGCCGCTTTATGTGCATCTGCCCACCTTCTATGCCGAACAGGTTGGCCTGGGCCTCAGCGTTGTGGGCGGTGTGTTGCTGGCAGCAAGGCTGTGGGATATCGCCATCGACCCCGCCATCGGCTGGCTCAGCGACCGCACCCGGAGCCGCCTTGGCCGCCGCAAGCCCTGGCTGATCGGTGCCCTGCTGCCGATCCTGCTCAGCGCCTGGATGCTGTTTGTGCCGCCTGAAGGCGCCGGCTGGCAACATCTGCTGCTGTGGACCATGCTGCTTTATCTCGGCGCCGCCATGCTGCAAATCCCCTATCTGGCCTGGGGTGCCGAACTTTCACCGGATTATGCCGAACGCACCCGCATCACCGGCTGGCGTGAAGCCCTGATTGTGGCCGGCACGCTGATCGCGGTGCTGATCCCGGCGCTGCTGCCACAGCATGGCCTGGCCGCCCTGGCGCTGACCATCAGTGTGCTGCTGCCGCCAGCCGTGCTGCTGGCCTGCCTGCGGCTGCGCCATGGCGATCAGACGGCTAGCGCTACTGCACCCTTGGACCGCGCCGCGTTGCGGCAGCTTTGGCGCAACGGTCCATTCCGCAGATTATTGCTGGCCTGGCTGCTGAACGGCACTGCCAATGGCCTGCCGGCCACGCTGGTGCTGCTTTATGTCAGCCATGTGCTGCACATGCCGGAACTGGCCGGCGCCGTGCTGCTGGCCTATTTCGCCGCCGGCATTGCCGCCGTGCCGCTATGGCTGTGGCTTGCCGGCCGCTTTGGCAAACACCGGGTGTGGTGTGGCGCCATGCTGTGGACCTGCGGCTTTTTCCTGCTGGTGCCGCTGCTTGGCCCCGGCGATGGCGCCTGGTTCATCGCCATTTCGGTTTTGACCGGCCTCAGCCTTGGCGCCGATCTGGCATTGCCGCCGGCCATGCAGGCGGATGTGATCGATCTGGACGAAGCCCGCCATGGCCGCCAACGCGCCGGGCTGTTCTTTGCCCTCTGGGGCATGGCCACCAAGGCAGCGCTGGCGGCAGCGGTGGGCATTGCCTTCCCGCTGCTTGATCTGTTCGGCTTTTCGGCCCTGGGTAACAATAGCGCCGCGGCGCTGTTTGGCCTTACTGCGCTCTACTGCCTGGCGCCGGTCGGTTTCAAGCTGGCCGCCATCCTGCTGATGCTGCGCTATCCGCTTGGGCCGGCGCGCCAGATCCGGCTGCGGCTCAGGATCGAGCGGCGCGGCGCCCGGCGCGCGGCGGCAGGATGACGTTTATCCAGTTGGCCAATTCACGCTCGCGCTGACTACGCTCCAGCATGCTGTGTCGTCAGCTCAGATCGCCGGCCACCGCCTTGCGGAAAATCGCCTCCAAAGCCGCCGCATCCACCGGGCAGGGATTGCCGCCGGCCGAGGGATCAGCCTCGGCCATGCGGCCGATCTCGGCCGCCCGTTCCAGCGGCACCTTGATCTCGGCCAGGCTGTTGGGGATGCCCAACTCGCTGCGGAAGGCCAGCACCCAGCGGAATACCGCATCGTAATCCGCGCCGGGCAGATCAAGCACACGGGCCAGCAAAGCCATACGCGCCGCAATGGCCGGCTTGTTATGCTGCATCACATAAGGCAGCAGCACGGCGTTGGTGAGGCCATGATGGGTATCGTAAACCGCGCCGATCGGGTGCGCCAGGGCATGCACGCCGCCCAGGCCCTTCTGGAAGGCCGCAGCCCCCATCGAGGCAGCCGCCAGCATGCGCGAGCGCGCCTCGATATCCGTGCCATCGCGATAGGCGCGCGGCAGGTAATCCTTGCACAGCCGCATGCCTTCCAGCGCGATGCCTTCGGCCATCGGATGAAAACCCGGTGCGCAATAAGCTTCGAAACAATGGATGAAGGCATCGATGCCGGTGGCTGCCGTGATATGCGGCGGCAGGCCGATGGTGAGTTCCGGATCGGCAATCACCAGGGCCGGCAGCATGCGTGGGTGGAAGATGATCTTCTTCTCATGGCTTTCTTCATTGGTGATGACCGAGGCGCGACCAACTTCCGAGCCGGTGCCCGACGTGGTTGGCACCGCCACCACCGGCGCCATGCCGGCCACGTTCACGCGGTCGGCATTATCGCCAACATCCTCAAAATCCCAGAGTGGACGATCCTGGCCCACCATCAGCGCCACGGCTTTGGCTGCATCCAGCGCACTGCCGCCGCCGAAAGCGATCACGCCATCATGCTTGCCGGCTTTGAACGCCGCCACGCCGGCCGCCACATTGGCACCGGTGGGATTGCCCTTCACGCCGGCAAACAGCCCGGTGGGCAGGCCGGCGGCCATGTTGCCGCTGATCGCGGCGCGGATCATCGCCGCATCGGCCAGGCCGGCATCGGTGATCAGCAACGGGCGCTGCATGCCGAGGCTGCGGCAGGCCTGCGGCAATTCCTTGATCCGGCCGGGGCCGACCCACATCGTGGTGGGATAATTCCATTTACCGGTGAGCATGGGGCAGGCTCCGAAAATCAGGTATTGAGACGCAGATGGAAGGATTTTGGCCGAGTCAGTGATTCGAACCCGACCGATGACAACGTACAGCCGCGGCCGGAATTCTTCACCCCGGTCCAGGCCAGCGCCGGGTCAAGATAATCGCAGCGGTTCATGAACACCGTGCCGGTCTCGATCAATTGACCCAGCCGTTCCGCAGCCCCGGCATCGCGGGTCCAGATTGCCGCCGTGAGGCCATATTCGCTGTCATTCATCAGCCGTATAGCTTCCGCGTCGGAACCGACCTTCATGATGCCGATGGCCGGGCCGAAGGTTTCCTCGCTCATCAGCCGCATGGAGTGATCAACGCCGACCAGCACCTGCGGCGCCAGATAGGGCGATCCTTCACGGTTGGCCGCGAACAGCGTCGGATCAACCAGACTACGGGCGCCGCGCACCACCGCTTCCGCCACCTGGCCGCGCACAAAATCCGCCGCACTGGCGCGCACCATCGGGCCAAGATTGGTGCCGGCCTGGGTCGGATCGCCCAGCACATATTTTTTGGTCAGATCAACGAAGCCATCAACAAAGGCATCGTAGAGTTTTTCATGCACATAGATGCGCTCGATGCCGCAGCAGGATTGCCCGGAATTGAAGAAGGCGCCATCCACCAGATTTTCCACCGCATGCGCCAGATCGGCATCTTCGCGCACATAGGCTGGATCCTTGCCGCCCAATTCCAGGCCGGCGCCGATGAAGCGGTCGGCCAGGGCATGCTGCACCGCGGCGCCGCCCGCCACCGAACCGGTGAAAGCGACAAAGCCAACACGCGGATCGCGCATCGCCACTTCGGTATCGGCATGGCTGAGATGCAGATACTGGAACACGCCATCGGGCAGTCCGGCAGCGCGGAAGGCTTCGGCATAACGTTCGGCACAAAGCGGCGTCTGGTGTGAATGCTTGAGCAGCACGGTATTGCCGGCCAGCAAGGCCGGAATCACCGCATTCACCGAGGTGAGATAGGGATAATTCCAGGGGGCGATGACAAACACCACGCCATGCGCCTCGCGCCGGATATAGCGGGTGAAACCGTCTTTCGCCGCCGGCACCACATCGGCCAAAGCCGCGGGCGCGATATCGATCATATAGCTGGCGCGCTCGTTGAAGCCGCGCACCTCGCCCGGCGTCTGGCCGAGCGGGCGCCCCATCTGCCAGGTCAGTTCCTCGGCAATGGCCGGGCCATTGACGACAAAAGCCGCCACCGCCTTGCGCAATAGCTGCTGGCGCTGTTCAAGCGGCGTGGCGCGCCAGGCAGCACCGGCAGCCTCCGCCTTGGCCAAAGCGGCCTCGATGGCCGCGCCGCCGCTCAATTCCCGCTCCACATAGACCCGGCCATCCACCGGGCTGATGCATTTCAACATGACAAATCTGCCTCAGATGATTTCGAAATAGCGCGCCAACTGCCAGTCGGTGATCGCCTTGCGGTATTCCCGCTCCTCCCATTCGCGGCTGGCGGCATAATGCTCCACGAAGGCATCGCCGAACAGATCGCGCGCCGGCTTGCTTTTCTTGAGCCGCCCCGCCGCTTCAAACAGCGTGCGCGGCAACTGGTATTTCGCCGGCAGGTCCACCGCATAGGCATTGCCTTGCAGGGCCGGTGTCGGCTCGATCTTGTTTTCCACGCCCCACAGGCCGGCACCGATGGCAGCGGCCATGGCGATATAGGGATTGATATCGGCAGCGGCGATGCGGAATTCCACCCGCTGCGACTTGGCCGAGCCGGGAATGGCGCGCAACGCTGTGGTGCGGTTTTCCACACCCCAGGAGGCTTGCGTCGGCGCCCAGAAACCCGGGATCAGCCTGGTGTAGCTGTTCACCGTGCAGGCCACCATGCTGAGCAATTCCGGCAGCAAAGCCTGCTGGCCGCCGATGAAATGCCGCATCGTGTCGGAGATGTTATGCGGCTGCTTCGGATCGTGGAAGGCGGTTTTGCCATCTTTCTTCTTCAGCGACAGATGGATATGGCCGCTCTGGCCTGGCCAATCATGCGACCATTTCGCCATGAAGGT
>DLGP01000022.1:0-207 GCA_002482765.1 Alphaproteobacteria bacterium UBA7691 | reverse complement strand
TGATCGCCGCTTCCAGCACGCCGGCACCGGTTTCGGTATGCAGGCCTTCCAGCGGGAAATCCATCTTGATGCCAAGATCGATCAGATCGTGATACAGCCCCGATTCAACCGAATTGCGCAGCACCGAATAACCGAAGAAGCCCGGCGTGATCGGCTTGAGGCCGCGATAGCCTTTCTCCCGGATCGAATGCGGCGTTTCGTCGAACA
>DLGP01000030.1 GCA_002482765.1 Alphaproteobacteria bacterium UBA7691 | reverse complement strand
GCCTTCATCGGCACGCCGGCATCCATCAGCGCCAGCGAGGTGCCGCAGACGGTGGCCATCGAGGAGGAGCCGTTCGACTCGGTGATTTCCGACACCACGCGGATGGTGTAGGGGAAATCCGCCTTGGCCGGCAGCAGCGGCCGCACAGCGCGCCAGGCCAGCTTGCCATGGCCGATTTCGCGGCGGCCCGGCGAACCCATGCGGCCGGCTTCACCCACCGAATAGGGAGGGAAGTTGTAATGCAGCATGAAGGCTTCGCGGTATTCGCCATCCAGCGCATCGATGATCTGCTCGTCCGAGCCGGTGCCGAGCGTGGTGACCACCAGCGCCTGGGTTTCGCCACGGGTGAACAGCGCGGCGCCATGGGCGCGCGGTAGGATGCCGATTTCGGCCACGATCGGGCGCACGGTCTTGGTATCGCGGCCATCAATACGCAGGCCGGTATCCAGGATGTTGAAACGCACCACCTTGGCTTCCAGGTCCTTGAAGGCGTCGCTCACATCCACCGGATTGGCTTCACCCTCGGCGAACAAAGCCTTGGCCTTCTTCTTCACCTCGCCAACCTTGGCGTAACGCGCCTGCTTCACCTTCTCTTCATAGGCGACGCGCAGCTCGGCTTCGATGCCGGATTCTGCCAGCTTCTTCAGCGCGGCTTCGTAGCCGGTGCGCTCAGACAGCGCCATCGGTTCCTTGGCGGCGCGCTCGGCCAGGCCGATGATCGCCTCGATCACCGGCTGGAAATGCGTGTGACCAAACATCACGGCGTTGAGCATGATGTCTTCCGGCAGCTGCTGCGCTTCCGATTCCACCATCAGCACGGCCTTGCCGGTGCCGGCAACCACCAGGTCAAGCTGGCTGTCGGCCATCTGCTTGGTGGTGGGATTGAGCACATACTGGCCATCGATATAGCCAACGCGGGCGGCGCCGACCGGGCCCATGAACGGAATGCCGGAAATGGTCAAAGCGGCCGAGGCGCCAACCAGGGCGGCGATATCCGGATCATTCTCCAGATCATGCGACAACACGGTGCAAACTACCTGGGTTTCATTGCGGAAACCATCGGCGAAAAGCGGGCGGATCGGGCGGTCGATGAGGCGGGAGACCAGTGTCTCCTTCTCGCTCGGGCGGCCTTCACGCTTGAAAAAGCCGCCCGGAATCTTGCCGGCGGCGAAGGTCTTTTCCTGGTAATTCACGGTGAGCGGGAAAAAATCCACGCCCGGCTTCGGCGATTTCGCTGCCACGGCGGTGCACAGCACGGTGGTTTCGCCATAAGTCACCAGCACGGCGCCATCGGCCTGACGGGCGATCTTGCCGGTTTCGATGGTGAGCTTGCGCCCACCCCACATCAGTTCAGTCTTGTGGATATTGAACATTAGCAGTCTTCCTTGCCTGAAGGCCTGCCCACCCCCCTTGACGGCCTTGGGTGAGAGCCTTGGCGCGGCGGCGACCATCGCCCCGCGCTCGTTTGCCTCAGGCGGGGCCCATCCCCACCCTCGGCCGCCCCGAAAGCCTAAACGGAAAACGCCCGCTGCCGCCCAGATGCTTTACCTGGGTGGAAACGGGCGTCGTCGAAAGGTTCCGAGGCTGGGCCGCCGGAGCGCGCAGTAGCGATAGCGGCGGCGGCCATTCCTGATTACTTGCGCAGACCCAGACGCTGGATCAGGCTGTCGTAGCGCGGGGCTTCGACACGCTTGAGATAGTCCAGCAGGCTGCGGCGCTTGGAAACCATCATCAGCAGGCCGCGGCGGGAATGCACATCCTTGCCATGGCTTTTGAAGTGGCCGGAAAGATTGTTGATACGCTCGGTGAGCAAGGCCACCTGGATTTCCGGCGAACCGGTATCGCCCGGCTTGGTGGCGTATTCGGCAACCAGCGCCTTCTTGCGTTCTGCGGTAATGGTCATGACTTCAACTCCTCGACATCATTGGTTGAACAGACGCACGGGCCGCACCTCATCGGCAACGCGCTGGCCGATACCGACGGCTTTGCCATCGGCCTTGACCAGCAGCTCACCTTCTGGGGGAAGCGGTAAGCCCGTGCAGATCACCCGTATGCTCTGGCCGTGCCTGAGGCGTTCGGCTTGAGGGCCGGTCACGACCAGGGCCGGGATGTCGTCCAGCGCGGTCTCGATCGGCAACAGGTATTCTGACGCGGCGTCCTTTTGGCATAGTTCGCCGAGTGAATCCAGTGAAAAAGCCGTTTCGGCGCTGAATCGGCCAACCCGCGTGCGGCGAAGCATCACCACATGGCCGAAACAACCCAGGGCTTCGCCCAGATCGCGCGCCAAGGCCCGGATATAGGTTCCCTTGCCGCAGGCGACCTCAAACAGCGCCTGATCCGACGCCGGCATGTCGAGCAGCTTAAACCGATCAATGCGCACCGGGCGCGGCGCCAGGTCAACCACTTCACCCTGGCGCGCCAGGGCATAGGCGCGGCGGCCATCCACCTTCAAGGCTGAAAAGGCCGGCGGGCGCTGCAAAATCTCGCCGCTGAATTGCGGCAGCAGGGCGCGGATCGCAGCTTCGGACGGGCGGTTTTCGGATTGCGCCACCACCTCGCCCTCGGCATCGTCGGTGCTGGTGGCAGCACCCCATTGCGCCATGAAACGATAAACCTTGGCGGCGCCCATGGCATAGGCCACCGTCTTGGTGGCTTCGCCCAGCGCAATCGGCAACACGCCGCTGGCCAGCGGATCAAGCGTGCCGCCATGGCCGGCCTTGGCCGCGCCGGTCAGCCGGCGCACCGCGCCAACCGCTTGGGTTGAGGTCATGCCGAGCGGCTTGTCGAGAATAACCCAACCGCTGATCGGCAGGCCTTTACGCTGCCGGCTCACAGAAAATGTCTCACTGGGCTTCGTCTTCGCCGGCCGGCTTTTCGATATCGGCGCGCACCTCGGGGCGGTGCAGCACCTGCTCGATGCGCTGTGCGGTATCGAAGCTGTGGTCGAGCTTGAACGACAGGCTGGGGGCATGGCGCAGGTTTAGCGGCTGCGCCACCAGGGTGCGGATATAGGCCTGGGCACGATTAAGCCCGGCCACCACCTTGGCCGATTCCGGGCCGGCACCGGCCAGCGGGATCACAAAGGCGGTGGCATTCTTGAGATCGGGGCTGACCCGCACCTCGGTGACGGTGACAATCATGCCATCCAGATCGGGATCGCGGAAATGCGCCTGGCGCAGCACATCCGACAGGACATGGCGGATTTCCTCGCCCACCCGCAACTGGCGCTGGCTGCGACCACCGGGCAGCGTATCCTGCTGGCCCCGGCCTTGCTGGCCGGCGCCATGGCCTTTTGCGCGTCGCGTCATGCTTCGCTCCTGCTACCGAACGCTGCGGCCGGCCCTAGAGCTGGCGCGCCACCGTTTCAAGCTCGAAACACTCGATCATGTCGCCCTGCTTGATGTCGTCGTAATTCTCGAACGACATACCGCAATCCATGCCCTGCTTGACCTCGCGGACATCATCCTTGAAGCGCTTGAGCGTGGAAAGCTGGCCTTCATGCACCACCACATTGTCGCGCAGCAGGCGCACCTTGGCGCCGCGCTTGACCAGACCTTCGGTGATCATGCAGCCCGCAACCTTGCCAACCTTGGTGATGTTGAACACTTCGCGGATCTGCGCATAACCGAGGAAGTTCTCGCGCACCGTCGGCGCCAGCATGCCCGAAAGCAGTGCCTTCAGATCGTCCAGCACGTTGTAGATGATCGAGTAGTAGCGGATATCGACGCCATCGCGCTCGGCCATGTCGCGCGCCTGCTTGGAAGCGCGCACATTGAAGCCGATGATGATGCCGCCCGAGGCACCGGCCAGGGCGATGTCGCTTTCGCTGATGGCGCCCACGGCACCATGCAGCACACGCACCGCCACTTCGTCGGTGCCCAGCTTCTGTGCCGAACCCAGGATCGCTTCCAGCGAACCCTGCACGTCGGCCTTGATCACCACCGGCAGTTCCTTGGCTTCGCCGGCCTTGATCTTGGAGAACATCTGCTCAAGCGTGCCACGCGCACCCTGCACGGCGCGGGCATCACGCTGCTTGCGCTGGCGGAATTCGGCCACTTCACGGGCGCGGGCTTCGTTCTCCACCACCATGAATTCGTCGCCGGCTTCCGGCGTACCTTGCAGGCCGAGCACTTCCACCGGCACGGACGGGCCGGCATCAACCACATTCTTGCCCTTGTCGTCGATCAGGGCGCGAACACGGCCATAGGCATTGCCGGCCACGAACACATCGCCGACATGCAGCGTGCCACGCTGCACCAGCACGGTGGCCACCGAACCACGGCCACGCTCCAGCTTGGCTTCGATCACCACGCCATCGGCGCGACGATCCGGATTGGCCTTGAGATCAAGGATTTCGGCTTGCAGCAGGATCAGTTCTTCGAGCTGATCCAGGTTGGTCTTGGCCTTGGCCGAGACTTCCACCGACTGCACTTCACCGCCGAGCTGTTCAACCACGATGCCATGTTGCAGCAATTCGCGGCGCACCTTGTCCGGATTGGCCTGCGGCTTGTCGCATTTGTTGATCGCCACCACCACCGGCACTTCGGCGGCCTTGGCATGATGGATCGCTTCCACGGTCTGCGGCATCACGCTGTCATCGGCCGCCACCACCAGCACCACGATATCGGTGGCCTTGGCGCCGCGCGCACGCATCTGCGTGAAGGCCTCATGGCCTGGTGTATCCAGGAAGGTGATCGCCTTGCCCGATTTGAGATGCACCTGATAGGCGCCGATATGCTGGGTGATACCACCGGCTTCGCCGCCGGCCACGTCGGTCTGGCGCAGCGCATCCAGCAGCGAGGTCTTGCCGTGATCGACATGGCCCATGATGGTGACCACCGGCGGACGCGGCAGCAGCACCGCATCTTCATCCTTCTCGGCCACCAGGCCGATTTCGATATCGGATTCGGCGACACGCTGGATGCGATGGCCAAATTCGGTGACCAGCAATTCGGCGGTATCGGCGTCGATCACCTGATTCATCGTTGCCATCACGCCCATCTTCATCAGGGCCTTGATCACATCGACGGCACGTTCGGCCATACGGTTGGCCAGTTCCTGCACGGTGATGGTTTCCGGCACCACCACATCGCGCAGCACCTTCTGCGGCGCATCCTGCATCTGCTGCATCATGCGCTTTTCGCGCTCGACGCGGCGGCGGAAGGACGCGACCGAGCGCACGCGCTCGTTGTCGTCCAGCGCAGCGGTGATGGTCAGCTTGCCACGGCGACGGTCATCGCCAGGACGCGCCTTGCTCGGCGCCGGACGGGCCGGTGCAGCCTTGGCGCCAGCACCCACCTTGCGGCGCGCACTGCCCTCTTCTTCTTCTTCGGCATGCGGCGCGCGGCCACCCGGCAGCGGTGCTGCGGCGGCAGGGGCGGCGGCGGCATTATCCTTGCTGGCGGCTTCCTTGGCCGGGCTGGTCTTGGCCTGATCGGCAACCAGACGGCGGGCAGCTTCGGCTTCAGCCTTCTTACGGGCTTCATCCTCGGCTTTCTTGCGCGCATCTTCCTCGGCGGCACGGCGCGAGGCGGCCTCGCGTTCGGCAACGGCGCGGGAGAGATGGTCCTGGCGCTTGCGCGCCTCTTCCTCAACCGCGCGGCGCATTTCAGCCACACGGCGCAGATCGTCAATATTGCGGGCGCGCTGCTGCTTCTCTTCCTCGCTCAGCGACTTCAGCACCATGCCGGTGGGGCGCGGCGCCACGGGCGCACCACGCTGCGGACCAGCGCGGCCGGAACGCGGATTCTCGCCGGTGGCCGGCGCCGACATGCGCGGGCCGCTGGTTGGTACGGTGCCGGTGGCCGGGGCAGACATGCGCGGCCCGGCAGACATGCGCGGCCCGGTGCTGGGCGCCGGTGCAGC
>DLGP01000016.1:13356-13569 GCA_002482765.1 Alphaproteobacteria bacterium UBA7691 | reverse complement strand
GTGCTGGTGGCCAATGCCGGCATGTTCGGCAAGCTGACGCCGACCCACCAATATCCGCCCGATCTGTGGGAAAAGGTATTCAAGCTGAATGTGCATGCCAATCAGCGCCTGCTGCGCGCCGTGCATCCGCTGCTGCATGCCTCGCCCGCCGGCCGGGTGATTTTCCTCTCCTCCAGCGTGGCCCGCAGCCCGCGCGCCTATTGGGGCGCCTAT
>DLGP01000016.1:6721-13338 GCA_002482765.1 Alphaproteobacteria bacterium UBA7691 | reverse complement strand
CCTATGCCGCCAGCAAGGCGGCGCTGGACAACATGGCGCTGACCTATGCGCGCGAGACCGAGGCCGGCAATATCCGCGTCAACGTGGTGAATCCCGGCGCCACCCGCACCGAGATGCGCGCCGCCGCCTATCCCGGCGAAGACCCGCTCACCCTACCGGCGCCGGAAGCCATCGCCGAAATCTTCGTGGCGCTGGCCGAAGCCGGCAGCACACGCCACGGCGAATGGCTCGATGCGCGGGATTATTGCGGCCTGAGATGATAATCGCAGCGCAACGCGCCGGGATCGTGGCGCGGCTGCTTGCCGCCCGCCAGGGCGGCCCGCTGCTTGATACCAGCGGCATAAGCCTCGAACAATCGGATGCCTATGCCATCCAGGCAGAAGTGATGGCCGCTCTGGGGCCGGTGGGCGGCTGGAAAGTTGGGCGCGGCACACCAGAGGAAGCGATCATCTTTGCGCCGATCCCAGCCGCGGCCATCCTGCCGACACCACAGCTTTGGCCGCCTGCGGCGTCGCGGCTTGGCGGCCTTGAACTCGAAATTGCCTTCCGGATTGATACACCGCTGCCCGCCTTGGATGCGCCGGATTTTGCCCGGCAACTGGCCGGCTGCGTCACGCCGCTGCCGGCCTTCGAAGTGGTGGATTGCCGGCTGCATGATCCCGATCAGGCCGCGCCGCTGTGGCGGCTGGCGGATTTCCAAATGAATACCGGGCTGGTTATCGGCCCGGCGCTGGAACGGCCCTGGCAGCCGGATGACCTCATCTGCCCGCCCGGCCTGTTGATCGCCGATGCCAGCGTCGTTGCCGATGGCCTGCTCACTCTGCCGGGTGGCTCTCCCTTCGATTTGCTGATCGCCTTGCTGCGCCAGGTCGGTAAGCATTGCGGCGGCGTGCAGCCGGGCCAGATCGTCACCACCGGTTCCTTCACCGGCCTGCATTTCTTCAAGCCCGGCACCCGGCTGCGCGGCCATATCGCCGGCATGGCGCCGCTGGAAATGATGTTTGGCGCGTGAGGTTACTCTGCCCTCATGCCAGCGGCGCCATCATCGATGCAGTCAGCCCCATGGCATCGATGGGCCTGCTGCTCCTAGCAGAAGGCGTTCAGGACGCCGCTATTTGCGTGGTAGGCCAGCAACTTAATCCAACAATCACGCTATTCCTATAAGACAGCTTTAGAGAAAAAGGCCTCAGGGACAATCAAGAGGCATCCAAAAGGATGCACTAGGGTTTCTAAAACCCCATATAATGCGATACAATGGCAAAATTCTCTACTCCGATTCGAGATAGACACAGACATTAGGCAAAAAATCATGCAAAACTATAATGATTTATATCCGGGAAATCTCGCTGTTATAAATAGTCTGCTCGAAGAAATTAGGACTGGCTCAATTGTTGCGTTCACTGGTGCGGGAACCAGCATGCCTACTCTACCATCATGGGCCAGCTTAATAAAAAAGCTTCTGAAAGAAGCCCTTGAATCTGGCCTTATGGATGAACAATTACATGAATCATTATGCAAAGAACCAGATGATTTTCTTTATGTCGCAGATGAGATTTATAGATGCAGAGGAAAAAAACAAACAAAAATTAGAATATGCGATATTTTTAAATCTTTAAACTCACCAACCCGATCTCATGAAGCTATCGTAGCATCAAATTTTAGGAAAATAATTACGCTAAACTATGATTTGGGTTTAGAGAAAGCTTATGCATCTAAATTCTCTGAGCATTTGAACCCCATTACATCAGAGAACCAACACGAAACATATTTGTGGGTTAACAGCAAAGAAACGACTTTAAATTCATTAATATTGCATTGGCACGGCCATATAAATAAATCGGATAGTATTATATTAAGAAACAATGACTATATTGAATTTTACGAAAAAGGGGTAGAAAATAAAAATGCTCTACGCACAATATTTTCACAAGAAAAGGTTCTTTTGATAGGGTTTGGGTTTTCTGATTTATTTATTGAACGCCAATTAAATGCAGTAATGCAACTCCTTCCTACAACGAACAGGCACTTTGCTATCATAGGAGTGCCTGAAGAAACTAAACTTAATTGCCCACTAGAGAGGCGGAAATATGCTGAAAAATATAAGCTAGATGTTGTATTTTATCCTGTTAAGAAAATCGGAGATGGAGAAGATCATGAGGCTCTACAAGAAATATTAACTTCAATAAAAAACGAATATCCGAGACAGATTCAACTGAACTCCGCGCAAACCACCGATAATAAGCCACAAACATCAAATAACGAAGACAACATATCGTACAAAAATAGCCTGTATGAGGTGGACGGAAGAAAGATATACTGCGAGCCGAATTTACGGCTGCATAGATTAAACAATGAAAATGACGGCATAAATAAAATAAATCTGCGCATAAATGTCTCAGATATTACTACATCTGATAATAATTATACAATTTCTTCACCTCATGAATTTGGATTGACCAACCTTGGGGCCAGAATATATTCAGAGGTATTACTTAACGGATATAAGGTTATATTTAGGGATGCGAGGGGACTTCCTAACTATGCAAAAAAAATACACCAAGAATCCGATTTCGCAAAAATTAATCAGTCAGAAAGCATAACAATAATACTCGACAATTTTTCACCGCTTGAGCATCAGCGCCTTTTGAAATCGCTTAAAAACTCATTCCAAAAGGCACGATTTATTTTGTTACAGCGCGCTCTTCCTTCTGATGAAGTTGAAAATGAAGATTTTATCGATATAATATTCCAGAAATTAATTCTACAAGGACTAACGCGGTCTGATATCAGAACAGTTATAAGTTCATTGTCCCCAAGGTGGGACTCAGACACAACAAGTGCAGCTGTAGAGAAGGTATATTCAGATCTCATTCAGCTTTGTATTCCTTTGACGCCATCAAATGTAATTATGTATGCTAGTGTTGTTTGTAAAGATGGTAGTTTTGTTCCTGTTTCTCGTCTTCATATTATTGATCGTTTTGTTTCGGAGGCATTGCAAAGACCTAGCGATGCTTACACTGAGTCGTTTAATTACATTAACAAAGTTGATCTTTTTTCGGAATTTTGCTATTTTCTATTTGAGAAAAAAACATTAACTTCCTGCTATATGATTGGAATACATTTTGTAGCAATTACAAAAAGATAAACTTAGTTGATTTCGACCATATAGAATTACTTGGGGACTTGGTGGATGGTAGAATTATATCAAAAAACGGGCTTTTTTATCAATTTAGATATAAAATGTTTTTTAGCTATTTTGTTGGAAAGTGCATAGCATCCAATGCAGATCATTTAAATGAATGCCTTTTGAAAAATAGACACCTAGAGCTAGAAGGTCTAATTGAGGTGTTGTGCGGTACACTTCATGACTCAACTTCTGTTTTACTAGATATAACCGAAAAATTCGAGACTTCTCTCAAAGCCTTTTATGAAAAATATCCGATCCAGAATTTGGATTTACATAATTCTGCAAAATGGACAATCACAGAAAAAGAGGATGCCGCTTGGAAAGCAATATCTGACAAAATAGACGAAGGCCCCACAGGCACAGCAGCACTTGATGAATTGAAAACATCCTTGAGCGCTGAGCGGCGAACGCATAATCAAAGAATCTCAATTATTGAATTTATTGCATCTGAGAAAAGTGTCTCACTAGCTAGCTACAGACTAAGTATGGCTATTGAGAATGTTAAATCCGCAAGCGCTAACGCAAAATTGGCTGCTGCCGATGCAGTTATACGTAGTTCAGTTTTAAGCTACGAAGTTGCGAGCGTTTTTGCGCCGCTACTAGCCGAAAGAAAATATGTTTCATGGAATGGATTTTCATACATAAATTTAATTGAGAGTCAGGGTGGTGAAACGACAGAAGAATTGCGTCAAAATATGTTGCCGATGGTAATATCGGCGCTTCCAACATCTATAGCGAGAAATGCTATAAATATATTTGGAAGTCGTAAGCTTGGTCAGGTTTTTATTGCTTTAGTACGCGGAAATGATAGAAATTCTATGTATAACTTAGTACTTATTTCGCTTCTCATGAAAAGCAAACCGACAAAATGGTTGGAGATTTCCAAAGAGATGATTGGTTCAATGAAGCGGGACTCTATCTATCTGCGCCACAGTCTATCGATGGCATTAATTCAACTAAAAGAGGAATTAAATAATGCATTAGAAGTAGAACAGCTAAAAGAATTTGTAGCACAAATTAGATTGAGACGAGACCTTAATATTAAAAGCCCAAACAAAAAACAAATAGAGAGAGCAATAATTAGTCTCAGCGACAACAATGCATTTGGCACAGGAGGCTTAGGAAAACCTGAGGGTAAACAGAATTGAGTTTGTTTTGCTGGTCAACTTTTAGATGGACCCGATTTATGTGCTTGCGTGCTTCGAGTTAGAACTC
Organism: Alphaproteobacteria bacterium UBA7691; assembly: GCA_002482765.1. Taxonomy (GTDB): domain Bacteria; phylum Pseudomonadota; class Alphaproteobacteria; order Ferrovibrionales; family Ferrovibrionaceae; genus Ferrovibrio. The sequence continues at coordinate 8,936 of DLGP01000016.1, read as the reverse complement.
GTATAGCTCCTAGTGGCAGCAAAGCTGCCGAAGGTCGGCGCCCCGCGCATTATCGGTTTTGACCATGCCCAGTAATTTCCGCTCCCCGCTTTTCGGCATGGCCCTGGTCGGCTTCGGCGCCATCGGCTTTGGCCTGATGCCGCTGTTTGCCCGCGCCGCCTATGCCGAGGGGCTTAGCCCGCTTTCGCTGCTGGTATGGCGCTTTGCCATTGCCGTGTTCTGTTGCCTGCCCTGGCTGCCGCGTATCCTGGCGGCGCGGCGTGATTTCCTGATCGCTTTGGTGGCCGGCGCCGGCTACATGGCCTCGATGCTGTTCTATTTTGTCGCGCTGAAGGAACTCAGCGTGGCGCTCACCGTGCTGATCCTGTTCACCTATCCGCTGTTCACCATCCTGATCGGCTGGCTCGGCTTCGGCGCCCGGCTGACCCGCGCCAACCTGATCGCCGCCTTGCTGGTGCTGCTGGCGGCCGGGCTGATCCTGTCACCCGACACAATGGGCGATGCGCCATTGCTGCCGGTGCTGCTCGGCTTTCTGCCGCCGCTGGCTTATGCGCTGTTCATCCATCTGGCGGCGCGGCGCCTGAGCCATATCGCCATCCCGGTGCGGCTGAGCGGCGTGTTCAGCGGCGGGCTGGTTGCGATGCTGCTGATTGGCTTCGGCTGGGAAGGCGGTGTCACCCTGCCCAGCTCGATGCTGGCCTGGGGAGCTGCGGCGGCGCTGGCGGTGTTGAGTACCTTCGGTGCGCTTGGCCTGCTGCTGCTTGGTGCGCCGCTGGCCGGGCCGGAACGCAGCGCCATTGCCGGCGCCGGCGAGTTGATCACGTCATTACTTGTGGGCCTGCTGGCCTTCGCCGAGCCGGTTTCGCCTGCCATGCTGGGCGGTGCGGCGCTGATCCTGGCGGCAATCTTCGTTTCTGCTCGTATTGAACATGAAAAAACATAAACCCACTGTTTGAAAATCATATATACAAAATTTATTGATTGAATAACCGACCTGGGGTAGCGTCTGCCGGCTCGCAATGCCGGGCGGATTTTCAGGGAGGGATTGATGCATCGCCCCACGATGTTGGCTGCTGCTTTTGTTGCCGTGCTCGGCGCGGCGCCGGCTTTGGCCCAGCAGGCGCCGCAGGCGCTGTCTGAGGCCGCCTTTGCGGCGCAGACCTGCAATCTGTGCCATGGCAGCCAGAGCTATGTTTCACCCACCATGCCGCCGATCCATGGCGTGGATGCCAAGACGCTGTATGAGGCGCTGATCGAGGTGAAAACCAACAAGCGCCCCAGCACCATCATGGGCCGCATCGCGCGCGGCTACACCGACGACCAGCTCAAGGCGGTCGCCGAATACCTGTCGCGCAATTGAGGAATCCGGCCATGAGCAAGCAGATCAATCGACGTGACCTTCTCGCCGCCGGCCTGGCCGGTGGCGCCATGCTCGGCCTGCCCGGCATCGCAGCAGCCCAGATCAACCGGGGCGCCGCCGGGCGCGTGGTGGTGGTGGGCGGCGGCTTTGGCGGCGCCACGGCGGCGCGTTATCTCAAGCTGTTCGATCCCGGCCTGGACGTGACCCTGGTGGACCGCGATGCGGTTTACACCACCTGCCCGTTCTCGAATTATGTGCTGGGCGGCATCCGCGACCTTGGCTCGATCCAGCATCGCCGCGACCCGCTGAACAAGCGCTGGGGCGTGCGGCTGGTGCAGGGCAATGCCACGGCGCTGGATCTTGGCGCCAAGCGCGTGCGCCTGGCCGATGGCGCACAACTGCCCTATGACCGCCTGGTGGTGGCGCCGGGTATCGAGCTGAAATATGACGGCGTGCCGGGCTATAGCGAAAAGGCCGCCGAGCGTGTGCCGCATGCCTGGAAGGCCGGGGCGCAGACCGCCCTGCTGCGGCGCCAGCTTGAAGCGATGCCCGATGGCGGCACCGTGATTGTTGCGCCGCCGGGCAATCCGTTCCGCTGCCCGCCCGGGCCGTATGAGCGGGTGAGCATGATCGCCTGGTATCTCAAGAACAAGAAACCGAAATCCAAGATCCTGATCCTGGATGCCAAGGATGCCTTCTCCAAGCAGGGCCTGTTCATCAGCGCCTGGGAATCGCAATATCCCGGCATGATCACCTGGCTGGCCGGCAAGGATGGCGGCAAGGTGGAAGAGATCGACGTGGCCAACATGACGGTGAAGGCCGGCTTCGGCAATGAAAAGGGCGCGGTGATCAACC
>DLGP01000016.1:0-6695 GCA_002482765.1 Alphaproteobacteria bacterium UBA7691 | reverse complement strand
GTGATCAACCTGATCCCGCCGCAAAGTGCCGGCAAGATCGCCATCGATGCAGGCCTGGCGGAAGCCAATGGCTGGTGCGCCGTTGATCCGAAAAACTTCGCCTCGCGCAAGGCGCAGGATGTGTATGTGCTGGGCGATGCCTCGATTGCCGGCGCCATGCCGAAATCCGGCTCGGCCGCCAACAGCCAGGCCAAGGTGGTGGCGGCCAGCATCGTCGCCAGCCTGCGCGGCCAGGCGGCGCCGCCCGCCGTGTATCACAACACCTGCTACAGCCTGGTGACGCCGGATTACGGCATCTCGGTCACCGGCACCTACCGCCCCGGCGAAACCGTGGCCGAAATGCCCAATAGCGGCGGCGTCAGCCCCGGCCAGGCCGATGCGGCCTTCCGCAAGCGCGAGGCGGAATATACCCAGGGCTGGTATGCCGGCATCATCGCCGACGCCTTCGGCTAAGCACCGGCTGCTACACAATGAAAAGCCCGGCCCGGTGAAAGGGCCGGGCTTTTGCGTTTTAACGATCACTCAAAGCGCCGTTGCGGCAGCGGCCTTTCCGGATCGCCACCCAGAATGAGATTCCAATATGCCCAGGAACGGGCATCGATGATCCCGGGCGGCGCATGGTCAAGCGCTTCCCGCAACGCATCGTCATTCACATATTGCCGCACGGTTTTTGCGTCCTCAGGCGTGCCATAAGCAAAAAAATAGGCAAGGAAATGCGCCGGGCTTTGCAAGGCCGCTTCAGGCGATTTGAACCACACCAGACGGGCAGCAACCGCTTCAAGCTCGGGCGTTCTGGGCAGCTTCGTCATCGGTCAGCAAAGTTTGCGCCCGCAGATCGGGAGGTGTGATGGATATCATCAACCCGTCACCCTCGCGCAAGCGAGGGTATGACGAGACGAGAAAAACGCGAACCAGCCTTACGCCCTGCGCTTCTGCTCGGTCTGCATCATCTCGCGCAGGCGGCGCTCCAGCGCCGGGGTCACCGGATCAATGCCGCGCAGGACCAGGGTTAGCGCCATGCGCGACAGGCCAAGCTTCTGGGCCAGGTCTTCCAGTGTACGGTTCTGCGTGGCACACCAGCGCGTCACCGCCACATCGGTGTCTTTCGGGAAGAAGCGCTGGCTGCCAAAGACAAATGATTCGGGGAGCATGAATCCCGATTACGCTAGTTCCCGGCCGGTTTCAACCGCTATTCCGGCTTAGTCAGAATTGGGTGGTTTTGGCGGCACCAGGAAGTCAAAATCGCAGCCGCCATCAGCCTGCAACACGGTTTCCATGTATAATTTGGCATAGCCGCGTGCCGGGATGGCGGGCGGTGGCGGCGCGGCGTCGCGACGGCGTTGCAGTTCCGCTTCATCCACCAGCATGTCGATGCTGCGGGCGGCCACATCCAGGCGGATACGGTCGCCATTGCGCACCAGCGCCAACGGCCCGCCATCGGCCGATTCCGGCGTGATATGCAGCACGATGGTGCCAAAGGCGGTGCCACTCATACGCGCATCGGAAATCCGCACCATGTCCTTCACGCCCTGGCGCGCCAGCTTTTTCGGGATCGGCAGATAGCCGGCTTCCGGCATGCCCGGCGCACCTTTCGGCCCGGCATTGCGCAGCACCAGCACATCATCCGCAGTCACATCCAGATCGGGATCGTCGACCCGGTTGGTCATGTCTTCCACCGATTCAAACACCACGGCGCGGCCTTCATGCTGCATCAGCTTGGCCGAGGCCGCCGCCTGCTTGATCACGGCGCCGCGTGGCGCCAAATTGCCATGCAGCACCGCCATGCCGCCTTCCGCCTTGAGCGGATTGCTGCGCGGTCGGATCGCGGTCTGGCCACGCACCTCTTCGGCGCCGGCCACCACATCGGCCAGCGTGCCGCCGGCCACAGTGGGCGCCGAAAGATCAAGCAGGTCGGTGAGTTCACGCATCAGCCGTGGCAGGCCGCCGGCATGATGGAAATGCTCCATGTAATCGTCGCCCGAGGGCTTGAGGTCGATCAGCACCGGGGTGTTGCGGCCGATCTGGTTGAAATCATCCAGATCAAGCTCCAGCCCGGCACGGCCGGCCATGGCGGCCAGATGCACGATGCCGTTGGTGCTGCCGCCGATGGCCTGCAACACCACCTGGGCATTGCGCAAGGCAGCCGGCGTCATCAGTTCGCTGGGGCGCGGCCCGCCGCTCACCGCCATCTCGGCGGCACGCTTGCCGCTGGCTTCGGCGATGCGGCGGCGTTCGGCATGCGGCGCCGGAATCGTGGCGCCCAGCGGCAGGGTGAAGCCCAGCGCCTCGGAAATGCAGGCCATGGTGCTGGCGGTGCCCATCACCATGCAGGTGCCGACCGAAGGCGCCAGGCGGTTCGACACCGCCTCGATCTCGGCCGCATCGATCTGCCCGCCGCGATAGCTGCCCCACAGCCGGCGGCAATCGGTGCAGGCGCCCAGCACTTCGCCCTGGTGATGCCCCACCACCATCGGCCCAACCGGCAGGAAGATGGTGGGCAGGTCCACACTGATGGCGCCCATCAGCTGCGCCGGCACGGTCTTGTCGCAGCCGCCGATCAGCACGATTGAATCCATCGGCTGGGCGCGCAGCATTTCCTCGGTATCCATCGCCATCAGATTGCGCAGGAACATCGAGGTGGGATGCGCAAAGCTTTCATGGATCGAGATGGTGGGAAACACCATCGGCAGGCCGCCGGCCAGCATCACGCCGCGCTTCACCGCTTCGATCAGGTCCGGCACGTTGCCATGGCAGGGATTGAAGTCGCTGTAGGTGTTGGTGATGCCAACAATGGGCCGGTCCAGCGCATCATCGGAATAACCCGCCGCCTTGATGAACACCTTGCGCAGAAACAGCGAAAAATCCTTGTCGCCGTAGCTGGTCAGGCCCTTGCGCAAGCCTTTGGTGATGGGGCCCTGGCTCATGCTGCGGTGCTCACTTCTGCTTCGAGGCTTCGTAACGCGCCTTGGTGGCTTCGTTGGGCGGATACAGGCCGGGCAGCGGCACGCCGGCTTCGATCTCGCCCATGATCCAGGCTTCCTGGCGCTCCTGCTCCACCGCAATCGGCAGGATGGTTTCCAGCAAAGCCTGCGGGATCAGCACGGCGCCGTCATCATCCACCACGATCACATCATTTGGGAATACCGCCACACCGCCGCAGGCAATCGGCTCCTGCCAATCCACAAAGGTGAGGCCGGCCACCGAGGGCGGTGCGGCGGCGCCCTGGCACCAGACCGGCAGGCCGGTGCCGAGCACGCCGGCCAGGTCGCGCACCACGCCATCGGTGATCAGCGCCGCCACGCCACGCTTCTGCATGCGGGCGCAGAGGATATCGCCAAAGATGCCGGCATCGGTGATGCCCATGGCATCCACCACGGCGATGCAACCTTCCGGCATCGCCTCGATGGCGCCACGGGTGGATTTCGGCGAGGCCCAGGATTCCGGCGTGGCCAAATCCTCGCGCGCCGGCACAAAACGCAGCGTGAAGGCGCGGCCCACCAGGCGCGGCTGGCCCGGGCGGATCGGCCTGGTGCCGCGCAGCCACACATTGCGCAGACCCTTCTTGAGCAGCACGGTGGTGAGCGTGGCGGTGGAAATACCCTTGAGGATTTCGATGCTCTGCGGATCGAGCGGTTGTGCTTCGGTGGCCATGGCCCGGTTTCCTCTCCTGATTGCTTACCGGAATATACCAGGGTTCAGCCGCCGGCTGCATCGGCTGACGCCTAGCAAAAATCGGCAAAGCCAGGGAAACGTGAGAGAAAAAATCTGCTTGCAGTGCGAGTGAACACTCACTATAGATATTCGCGAAGGTGAGTGACCACTCACTCTAATTGGGGGAACAGGATGCATAATACCGAGCCTGAACGCCGCGACGGCGACACCAAAGGCCATATCGCCAACACGGCCTTGATGCTGTTTGTGGCCAATGGCGTGGCCCAGACCACCACGCGGCAGATTGCCATGGCCGCCGGCATCGCCGAAGGCACCATTTACCGGCATTATCCGAGCAAGGATGCCCTGGCCCTGGGGCTGTTTTTGCAGCGCCATGTGGCACTGGCCCAGGCGCTGGCCGTGGTGACGGCGGCTGGCGACCTGACCGCCCGGATACGCGCCGCCGTGGATTGCTACTGCCACTTTGGCGATAGCGACTGGCCAGGATTCGCCTATTATCACCTGAATATGCACATGTTTCTGCCACAACTGCCTGACGACCAGCCCAACCCGGTGGAGGTGATTGTGGGCATTGCCCGCGATGCCATCCGGCGCGGCGAATTACCTGAAAGCGAGGCCGAATTCCGTGCCGCCATGGCAATGGGCGTGATCCTGCAACCGGCGGTGCTGAAAATTTATGGCCGCCTGGATTTCCGCTTCGCCGACCGCGCCGACGCCTTTGCCGAGGCGATGCAGCGCGTTTTGTTTTCCTGAACCGAAAGCCACAGCCATGAGCCACGCCAATCAATTCGATCTGCTGCGCACGCGCCGCTTCCTGCCGCTGTTCTTGACCCAGTTCGCCAATGCCTTCAACGACAACCTGTTCAAGAATGCGCTGATGGTGTTTCTCACCCTCACCGCCGCCAATGGCAGCCTGCTGGTCAATCTCTGCGCCGGCCTGTTCATCCTGCCGTTTTTCCTGTTCTCCGCCACGGCCGGGCAACTGGCCGAAAAGCTCGACAAGGCCGGCATGACCCGCATTATCAAGCAGGCGGAAATCGGTATCATGGCGCTGGGCGCCATCGGCTTCCTCAGCAACACGATCTGGCTGCTGGTGCTGGCGCTGTTTCTGATGGGGGTGCATTCCACCTTTTTCGGCCCGATCAAATACGCCATCCTGCCGCAGCATCTGAGCAGCGAGGAATTGATCGGCGGCAACGGCCTGATCGATATGGGCACCTTCATCGCCATCCTGATCGGCACCATCCTGGGCGGTGTTGCCATCGGGCTGGAGGACGGGCCGCGCTACATCGCCATCGGCATCCTGATTGCCGCCGCCCTGGGCTATTGGGCCAGCCGCAGCATCCCCGCCGCACCGGCCACCGCACCCGATCTGAAAATCGACTGGAACATCTTCCGCGCCACGGCAAGCTGCATGCGGCTGGCACGCGGCACGCGCTCGGTTTTCCTCTCCATCCTGGGCATCAGCTGGTTCTTCATGCTGGGCGCCACCTATCTGACCCAATTGCCGCTTTACGTCACCTCCGTGCTCGGCGGCCAGGCCGGCACCATCACCTTGCTGCTGGCCACCTTCTCGATCGGCGTCGGCACCGGCTCGCTGCTCTGCGAGCGGCTGTCGGGCCGCAGCATCGAACTGGGCCTGGTGCCGTTTGGCGCCATCGGCCTGCTGATCTTCGGCTTTGACCTGTATTTCGCTGCACCAGAGCCATGGAGCGGCGCGTTGCGCGATGTGCAGACCGTGCTGGCCGATCCGATGGTGTGGCGCGTGATCGCCGACCTGTTCGGCATCGGCGTGTTCGGCGGTTTTTATGTGGTGCCGCTGTTTGCCATGATGCAGGCCCGCACCGCGCCGGAAACCCGCGCCCGCGTGGTGGCGGCCAACAACATCCTCAATGCCGGCTGCATGGTGCTGGCCGCCGGCCTGGGCATCCTGCTGCTCAGCCTGCTCGACTGGACCGTGCCGCAGGTTTTCCTGCTGTTTGCAATGCTGAACATTCCGGTGGCGCTGTATATCTTCACGCTGCTGCCGGAATTCCTCATGCGTTTCCTGGTCTGGCTGCTGACCAGCCTGTGCTACCGCATCGAGCGGCAGGATTTGGACAAAATCCCGGCCAGCGGCGCAGCCCTGCTGGTGAGCAACCATGTCAGCTTTGTGGATGCGCTGATCATCGCCGGCTCGTGCCGCCGCCCGATCCGCTTTGTGATGGAAGCGGCGATCTACCGCCTGCCGCTGATCAACTTCATCTGCCGCGTGGCCGGCGCGATCCCGATTGCGCCGCGCCGCGAAGCGCCGGAAGCCTATGAGGCCGCCTTCGCTCGCATTGCCGCCTATCTGCGTGACGATGAACTGGTGTTGATCTTTCCCGAAGGCCGCCTGACGGCGGATGGCACGATCAACGAATTCAAGCCCGGCCTGCTGCGTATCCTGGAAGAAACCCCGGTGCCGGTGGTGCCGCTGGCGCTGAATGGCCTATGGGGCAGCTTCTTCTCCCATGCCGGCGGCGAAGCGATGCGGAAATGGCCGCGCCGGCTCTGGGCCAGGCTGCGTGTGGTGGCCGGCGATGCCCAGCCGCCGCAGCAGGCAACCCCGGAAAGCCTGCATAGAATGGTGAGCAGCCTCCACGCCGATTGGCGCTGAGGTCAAAAAAAACCCCGGCGCCGAGTTCCGGCGCCGGGGGTCCCATGGAGGAGAAAAATCGTGGGGCAAGCCGTGGATTACCAGCCGCCCACGCTGGGAAAACTGTAAAACCTACTCAGAATCGGCGTCGCCATCTTCGCCCGGCCCGGCATCGATGGCAGCAGCCACCACACCGGCATTGGCGCGCACGGCGGCTTCGATCTTGGCGGCGACTTCCGGATGTTCACGCAGGAAGTTCTTGGCCTGCTCACGGCCCTGGCCGATACGCTGGCTGTCAAACGAGAACCAAGCGCCCGACTTCTCAACCACATTGGCCTTGACGCCGAGATCAACCAATTCGCCATTCTTGGACACGCCTTCACCATACATGATGTCGAACTCGACC
>DLGP01000146.1:12605-47106 GCA_002482765.1 Alphaproteobacteria bacterium UBA7691 | reverse complement strand
CAATGTAATGTCATCAAAGTCTAAACGAGACGTCTCATTCATGGGCTGCTATTGCGGCCACTATGGCTTCATCATAGAAGCCAGATGCTGGCTGCCCTCCCGGTTTTACGGTGACCGGCCTATATGCTATCGAATGTTTTTATGTGTTGAATATTAGATCGATGGTAGACAGCTTCCGCTTATTCCCGCTGAGCTTATTCCGTCCCAGCCATCGTGCAGGTTCTGTCGGACTGAGGATTGGACTGTGAGCCCGGTCGTGCATCCTATTCGCCGCAAGGCCAGCTACCTGCGCTGGAATTTCCAGTACAGATACCTTCTGGCGCGTAATACCCTTGGCCATATCGGCGACTTGCTATCGGCGCGGCGTGAATTGCTACGCGAAGCGCTGGGCATCGGCTTGCGCCAACGGGATGTTGCTGCCGCCCTGCATGTCCTGGAACAGGATGATGATACCGCCTGGCTGGAATTCCTGGGCACTGCCTGCCGGCGACTTGGTTGGCGGAAGGACGCCCGGCGCCTGCTCGACCGTGCCGTGCGGCAAGACCCGGAGCGTGTCTCGGCCTGGCGCGAATTGGCCGCAGCGGGTGTCCGACAACCGCCCGTGGGTTTGCTGCCGTCGATATTTGTCTACCACCATCTGGGGCTTGGCGATCACATCATCTGCCTGGCCTTGGTGCGGCATTTTGCGGCTGAACATGGCTCCGTCGGGCTGATGGTGCGCCGCTCCTATCTGGATTCAGTGCGTTTCATGTATCGCGACGATCCGGCTGTGCGCTTTTTTGTGGTCCGCGACGACCGTGAGGTCGAGGCGTTTCTGAGCCAATGGCCCGAGACACGGTGCATTCGTGTCGGACACGAACAGCTGAATATCTCAAAAGTTACTTTTGCCGAAAACTTCTACAACCAATATGGGGTTGATTATGCCCGCCGCTGGGATGGGAGCATTCGGCGCGATCCGCTACGCGAGGAAAGCTTTTTCCGCCGCGTGGTCACCCAGCCCGGCCCGTATATTTTTGTCCACGAGGATCCCAGGCGCCGCTTCGGTATCGATTTGAGCCGCCTGCCCAAGGACATGCACATCATCCATTCGCAGCCCGACCTGACCCCGAATATCTTCGATTATGGCCTGGTGCTGGAGCGCGCAGCGGAAATCCACACCATTGACAGTTCCTTCCGTCATATTGTGGATACGCTTAATCTGACCGGGCCTCGCCTGTTCCTGCACCTCTATGCCAAGGGCGTGGATGTGCCGGCCCGGCTGCCCTGGACCATCCTGACCTGACCCGACTGATCCACGCCGGAAGCCCTGCACATGCCCAGCACCACCGCCTTGCAAGAGTTGCTTTCGATCATGGCGCGGCTGCGTAATCCCGATGGCGGCTGCCCCTGGGACCTGGAGCAGACCTTTGCCACGATTGCGCCCTACACCATCGAGGAAGCCTATGAGGTGGAGGATGCCATCGCCCGCAACGACATGGCGGCGCTGAAGGACGAGCTTGGCGACCTGCTGTTGCAGGTGGTGTTTCATGCCCGCATGGCCGAGGAAGCCGGCCATTTTGATTTCAACGACGTGGCGCGCAGCATTGCCGACAAGATGATCCGGCGCCATCCGCATGTCTTCGGCGATGTCTCGGCCGACCGGCCCGAGACCGTGAGCGCCAATTGGGAGGCGATCAAGGCGGCCGAGCGTGCCGCCAAGCCGGCCGAGCCGGATGGCATTTCGCCGGTTTTGGCTGGTGTCAGCCCCGGCCTGCCGGGCATGACCCGGGCGGTGAAATTGCAGAACCGGGCCGCAAGGGTTGGCTTCGACTGGCCGGATAAAGCGCCGGTAATTGAAAAAATTAGAGAGGAATTAGAGGAGCTTGAGCAGGAAATTGCATCTGATGAAACAGATAAAATAGCTGAGGAATACGGCGATTTCCTGTTTATTATAGCTAATTTAGGCCGCCATCTTAAACTTGACCCGGAAGATGTGTTACGCCGGGCAAATCGTAAATTTGAGCATCGATTCAGTAAGATGGAGAGTATTTTGCAGCAATCAGGCAAGATGTTGGCGGATTGCGACCTCGCCACCATGGATGTTGCCTGGAATCTGGCCAAACTTGCTGAAAAAACCAAGTGATTCTAATCAGTTATAAAACAACCCGCCTTATTATGGCCGCAGAATGGCCGCAGCAAAGCCGCTTCAGCGGCCAGGAATGAACACATCGCAGGGCCAGCATGATTGGCACCGGTTCGCGGCACCCGCCCAGCCGGTATTGATAAGCAAAGGAGATCCTACCGATGCGCAAGATCACTCATTATGCCGTGCTGGCTGCCTCGGCCCTCGCCCTGCTGGCCGCCGCGCCGGCCAGCATCCGCTCGGCCAGTGCTGCCGATATCCTGCCCAATTGGGAACAGGTTGAAGGCAACTGGAACCAGTTTGCCGGCAAGGTCAAACAGCGCTGGGGCAAGCTGACCGATGACGATCTGACCGTCATCAACGGCAAGCGCCAGGAACTGATCGGCAAGGTGCAGGAGCGTTATGGTATCGCCAAGGGCGAAGCCGAGAACCAGGTGAAGGATTGGGAAAAGAGCGAGATGCTGAAGCCAAAATCCTGATCGGCCAGTTTTCCACCCGCCACCCGCCGTTAATTTCACACTCATTTTTGGAGTAATATCATGAGCAACACATCAGCGCGTATTGACGCAAAGATCACCGCCATCCTGCCGTCATGGGAGCGTATTGCCGGCAACTGGAAGCAGTTCTCCGGCTCGGCCAAGGAACGCTGGGGCAAGCTGACCGATGACGATCTGGCCATGATTGATGGCCGCCGCGAGCAGCTCGCCGGCAAAATCCAGGAGCATTACGGCATCATCAAGGACCAGGCCGAGCGCCAGGTCAGCGACTGGCTGGAAACCCAGCATCGTGCCGAACTGGCGGCCAAAAAAGCCGCCGGCACGCCGAACCAGCTGTAAGGAGGCCCGGGATCATGGCACGTACCACCACTTCCAATCGCGGCGCCGAAACCGAACTGCGGGCATTGCATAGCCAAGTGGCCGAGCTGGGTGACCAGCTTGGCAGCCTGCTCACTCAGGTCAAGCAGAATGGCGGCCAGCTTGCCGAGGCCGAATTGAGCCAGTTGCAGGACAAACTGACCGGCCTGCTCGACGATGCCAAGGACAAGGGCCGCGAGGCATTGGCCACAGTTGAGGAGACCGTGCGCGAACGGCCCGGCACCAGCCTGCTGGCAGCCTTTGCTGCCGGCGCTGTTCTCACCGGCCTGTTGCTGCGGCGATGAGCCTGCCGCTGCTTGGTCTGGCCCTTGAGGGCTTCAAGGCCGCTGCTTCGGCGCGGCAGCGACGGCGCCTTGCCGTCGTTGCCGTGGCCGGCACGGTCGGCGCCTGCGCCCTGCTTGCCGGCCTGCTGCTGCTCGGCTGGGCGTTGTTCCTGGCCTATGGCGGGCTGATGCCGTTGCCGCTGGCCGCTGCTGCCGCCGCTTTCAGCCTGCTGGCTTTATCAGGCCTGGCTGGCTGGCTGGCCTATCGCTTGCGCCCCAACCCGGCCAATGACATGGCCGCCATGCTGGCCCAGGCCGAGCCGCTGATCCGTCAGCATCCCGGCACGGCCCTGCTGGCTGCCGCTGCTTTGGGCGGCCTGGCCTCTATTCTGTTGAAGCGGTAAACCGCCTCAGAACGGGATTTCCCTCAGAACGGGATTTCGTCGTCCAGGTCGTCGCGCCGCGCCGGGGCTGCCGGCCGGCTGCTGCCACCGCCGCCAGTAGCGCGACCGCCGCCATAACCGCCGCCACCACCGCTATCGCCATAATCATCGCCGCCGCCATAACTGCCGCCGCCACCGCCGCCCATGCCGCCGCCTTCGCCCCGGCCATCCAGCATGGTCAGTTCGCCGCGATAGCGTTGCAGCACCACTTCCGTGGTGTATTTCTCGGCGCCGGACTGGTCGGTCCATTTGCGCGTCTGCAACGAGCCTTCGAGATAGACCTTGGCGCCCTTCTTGAGATATTGCTTGGCCACCTTGACCAGATTCTCATTGAAGATCACCACGCGGTGCCATTCGGTGCGCTCCTTGCGCTCGCCGGAATTCTTGTCGCGCCAAGTCTCTGATGTGGCAATGGAAAGCTGGCAGACTTCATCGCCATTCTGCATCGAGCGGACTTCCGGATCCTTGCCCAGATTACCGACCAGGATCACCTTGTTGACGCTGCCAGCCATGGCCTCGCTCCACTATTTGTTTTCTGATATGTTCTTGAACTGGTCTTGTATCATCTAATCAGCGTATAATGGAAGACCTGTAGCAAAAAATCATCTTTATCTCCCCAGATCGAGCACCCCATGCAGAAGACCATTTCCGTCCGAGGCGCCCGCGAGCATAACCTCAAGAATGTGGACGTGGATATCCCGCGCGACAAGCTGGTGGTGCTCACCGGCCTCTCCGGCTCGGGCAAGTCCTCGCTTGCCTTCGACACAATTTATGCCGAAGGCCAAAGGCGTTACGTTGAATCGCTGTCGGCTTATGCGCGCCAGTTTCTGGAGCTGATGCAGAAGCCCGATGTGGATCATATCGACGGCCTCAGCCCGGCGATTTCCATCGAGCAGAAAACCACCTCGAAGAACCCGCGCTCCACCGTCGGCACCGTCACCGAAATCTACGATTACCTGCGCCTGCTATTCGCCCGAATCGGCGTCCCCTACTCGCCTGCCACCGGCCTGCCGATTGAGAGCCAGACCGTGAGCCAGATGGTGGATCGGGTGATGGCGATGCCGGAAGGCACCCGGCTTTATCTGCTGGCGCCGATGATCCGTGGCCGCAAGGGTGAATACCGCAAAGAATTGCAGGACTTGCAAAAGCGTGGTTTCCAGCGCGTCAAGGTTGACGGCAAGCTTTACGAAATCACCGAAGTGCCAGCGCTGAACAAAAAGCTGAAGCACGATATTGAGGTGGTGGTAGACCGCATCGTGGTGCGGGATGGTGTGCAGACCCGGCTGGCCGATAGTTTTGAGACCGCCCTGGGCCTGGCCGATGGCATCGCCATTACCGAAAATGCCGATGCCAAGCCGAATCCCGCCAAGCCTGATAGCGAGGAAGGTGAACGCACCATCTTCTCGGCCAAATTCGCCTGCCCGGTCTCCGGCTTCACCATCGACGAGATCGAGCCGCGCCTGTTCTCGTTCAACAACCCGTTCGGCGCCTGCCCGGTTTGCGACGGCCTGGGCAACAAGATGTATTTCGACGCCGCCATGGTGGTGCCGGATGAAAACCTCACCCTGCGCGAAGGCGCCATCGCGCCCTGGGCCAAATCCACCTCGCCCTATTACCAGCAGACACTCGACGGCCTGGCCAAGCATTACAAATTCTCGCTCACTGCCAAATGGCGCGAATTGCCGGCCAAGGTGAAGCAGGTGCTGCTGCAAGGCTCAGGCGAGGAAATTGTGCCGATTGCCTATGACGACGGCATGCGCAGCTACACCATCAAGAAGCCGTTCGAAGGCGTGGTGCCCAATCTGGAACGGCGCTGGCGCGAAACCGAAAGCGACTGGGTGCGCGAAGAACTGGAGCGGTTCCAATCGGCGACAGCCTGCGAAAGCTGTGGCGGCCACCGCCTGAAGCCGGAAGCCCTGGCGGTCAAGGTCGGCGGCAATCATATCGGCCAGGTCTGCGAGCGGTCGATCCTGGAAGCGCGGCAATGGTTCCTTGATCTCACCGCCGCGCTCAGCCCGAAGCACCAGGATATCGCCGCCCGCATTCTCAAGGAGATCAATGAGCGGCTCGGCTTCCTGGTCAATGTCGGTCTGGATTACCTCACCCTGGCGCGCGGCTCGGGCACATTGTCAGGCGGTGAAAGCCAGCGTATCCGCCTCGCCTCGCAGATCGGTTCCGGCCTGACCGGCGTGCTGTATGTGCTCGACGAGCCGAGCATCGGCCTGCATCAGCGCGACAATGCCAAGCTGCTCGAAACCCTCACCTATCTGCGCGATATCGGCAATACCGTGCTGGTGGTGGAACATGACGAGGAAGCTATCCGCACCGCCGATTACGTGATCGATATGGGGCCGGCGGCCGGCGTGCATGGCGGTGAGATCATCGCCGAAGGCACCCCCGCCGATATCATGAAAGCGCCCAAATCGATCACCGGGCAGTATCTTTCGGGCAAGCGCTTTGTGGCGGTGCCGGCCAAGCGGCGCCAGCGCGTGCTGAACAAGACCGTGCGCGTGGTGGGCGCCAAGGCCAACAATCTCAAGAATGTGACGGCGGAATTCCCGCTTGGCCTGCTGACCTGCGTTACCGGTGTCTCGGGTGGCGGCAAGTCAACGCTCACCATTGAGACATTGTTCAAGGCGGTGTCGCGCAAGCTCAACGGCAGCCGTGACATTCCGGGCGCGCATGACCGTATCGAGGGCCTGGAATGGCTCGACAAGATCATCGACATCGACCAGTCGCCGATTGGCCGCACACCGCGTTCCAACCCGGCCACCTATACCGGCGCCTTCGGCCCGATCCGTGACTGGTTTGCCGGCCTGCCGGAAGCCAAGACCCGGGGCTATGCGCCGGGCCGTTTCTCGTTCAACGTCAAGGGCGGCCGCTGCGAGGCTTGCCAGGGCGACGGCCTGATCAAGATCGAGATGCACTTCCTGCCCGATGTGTATGTGCAATGCGATGTCTGCAAGGGCAAACGCTATAACCGCGAGACTTTGGACATCCATTACCGCGACAAATCCATCGCCGATGTGCTCGACATGACGGTGGATGATGGCGTTGAATTCTTCAAAGCCGTGCCGACGATCCGCGAGAAACTGCAAACCCTGCAACAGGTTGGCCTGGGTTATATCAAGATCGGCCAGTCGGCCACCACGCTATCGGGCGGCGAGGCGCAGCGCGTCAAGCTGTCCAAGGAATTGTCCAAGCGCGCCACCGGCCGGACACTCTATATTTTGGATGAACCGACCACCGGCCTGCATTTTGAGGATGTGCGTAAACTGCTGGAAGTGATCCATGCCCTGGTGGATACCGGCAACACGGTGATCGTGATCGAGCATAATCTGGAAGTAGTGAAAACCGCCGATTGGGTGATCGATCTTGGCCCCGAGGGTGGCGATGGCGGCGGCATGATCGTGGCTGCCGGCACACCGGAGGATGTGGCCAAAGTGGCGGAAAGCTATACCGGCCGTTATCTCAAGGAATATCTCAAGCCGGCCGAAAAACGCAGCCTGTCGGATTTGCAGGCGGCCAAGGCCAGCCCGAAAAAACGCGCCGCCGCGCGCTGAATTGATTGAACAGGAGAAAGCCATGCTGCCGCGTAAAATGCTGACCCTTCAGGATGTGCAGGCGATTGCCGCCGCGGCTCAGGCCGAGGCCGAAAGTAATGGCTGGAAGGTCAGCATCGCCATCTGCGACGATGGCGGCCATCTGCTGCATTTCCAGCGCCTGGATGGCGCGCCCCTCACCACCATCGCCATCAGCCAGGGCAAGGCCAGGACCTCGGCTTTTGGCCGCCGCCCATCCAAGGCGTTTGAGGATATCATCGCCAATGGCCGCCATGCCTTCCTCTCGGTGCCGGATCTGGTGCTGCTGGAAGGCGGCGAGCCGATCCTGGCCGATGGCATCTGCATCGGCGCGGTCGGCGTTTCCGGCGTCACCTCGGCGCAGGATGCGCAGATCGCCCGCGCCGGGATTGCTGCACTCGGGTGAGCCGGATGGCGGCGCCGCGTCCAAAAAAGGTCGATCCGGCCTATCTGGAGCGTGCTGCGCTATATTACCTGGAGCGTTATGCCTCGTCGTCGACCAATCTGCGCCGGGTGCTGATGCGCAAGGTGCAGAAGCGCAGTTTCGGCAGCGAAGACGGCGCCCCGCCGGAAGCCGCTGCCTGGATCGACGCCGTGGTGGAAAAGCTGACCCGGCTCAAGCTGCTGGATGATGCCGCCTATGCCGAGGGCCGCACCCGGCGGCTTTATGCCGAGGGCAAGTCGCTCGGCCGCATCAAGCAGACCCTGGCGGCCAAGGGTATCAGGAGCGAGGCGGCGGCAGCGGCTTTGGACAATCTGCGCGAGGAATCCACCGAGCCGGTTTCCGACCTGCCAGCGGCCATCGCCTATGCCCGCCGCCGCAGGCTGGGGCCTTTCCGCGCTGACCCGGAAACCCGCCGCGAGATGCGGCAGAAGGATATGGCGGCGCTGGCGCGGCGCGGGTTCGCAAGCGATGTGGTGCGCCGTATAATCAATGCCGCGAGTATCGAAGATGTGGAGAGTTTGAGCGATGACTGAGAGCAAGCCTGTTCATGCCAATCCTGTTCATGTGGTGGGTGGTGGCCTGGCTGGCTCGGAAGCGGCCTGGCAACTGGCCCGCGCCGGCCTGCCTGTGGTGCTGCATGAGATGCGCCCCGAGCGCAAGACCGATGCGCATCAGACCGATGGCCTGGCCGAACTGGTCTGTTCAAATTCCTTCCGGTCCGACGATGCCGACAATAACGCGGTCGGCCTGCTGCATGAGGAATTGCGGCGCTGCAATTCAGTGATCATGGCGGCGGCCGATGCCAACAAGGTGCCGGCTGGCGGCGCCCTGGCGGTGGATCGTGATGCCTTCTCGGCCCAGGTGCAACGCAGCATCGAGGCCGAACCGCTGATCCAGATTGCGCGCGGCGAGATTGCCGGCCTGCCGCCCGAGGATTGGGATAGTGTGATCGTGGCTACCGGTCCGCTCACCTCGCCTGCCCTGGCCGAAGCCGTGCTGGCGCTGACCGGCGAAAGCAGCCTGGCGTTTTTTGACGCCATTGCGCCGATTGTGCACAAGGACAGTATCGACATGTCAAAGGCGTGGTTCCAGTCGCGCTACGACAAGGTTGGCCCCGAAGGCGATGGCGCCGATTACATCAACTGCCCGATGAGCCGCGAGGAATACGACGCCTTCATCGTGGCGCTGCTGGCCGCCGAAAAGACCGAATTCAAGGATTGGGAAAAAAATACGCCCTATTTCGAAGGCTGTTTGCCGATTGAGGTGATGGCGGAACGAGGCCCACGCACGCTGCAATTCGGCCCGATGAAGCCGGTTGGCCTGACCGACCCGCGCACGGGCAAAAGGCCCAATGCCGTGGTGCAATTGCGCCAGGATAATGCGCTCGGCACGCTCTACAACATGGTGGGTTTCCAGACCAAGATGAAACATGCCGAGCAGACCCGGCTGTTCCGCATGATCCCGGGCCTGGAAAATGCGCAATTCGCTCGGCTTGGCGGCATCCATCGCAACACGTTTTTGAATTCGCCCAAGCTGCTGGATGGCCAGCTTCGCCTCAAGGCGCAGCCGCGCCTGCGCTTTGCCGGCCAGGTCACCGGCGTGGAAGGCTATGTCGAAAGCACCGCCATCGGCCTGCTGGCCGGCCGCATGGCCGCAGCCGAGCGGCTGGGCGGCCTGCTGGCGCCGCCGCCCAACACCACGGCGCTGGGCGCGCTGCACAGCCATATCACCGGCGGCGCTGATGCCAAGACCTTCCAGCCGATGAATGTGAATTTTGGCCTGTTCCCGCCGCCGGCCGAGGATGTGAAGCGCGATGGCCGCAAGAAGGCGTTGAGCCAGCGGGCGCGGGCCGATCTATCGGCCTGGCTGGGCGAGCGGCAAGCGGCTTGACCGATGCGGTGACAGAGCGCCGCGTCACCCTGCTTGGCGCCAGCAGCCGGCTCGGCCGGCCATTGCTGCGGCATCTACAGGCCAATGGCTGGCAAGTGATCGCGGCGGCGCGCAGCCCGCACAAGCTGGATGCGGCATGGCAGGCCGAGGCGCGGCCTTTCCGGCTGGAAGATATGCCCAGCCTGCAAGCCGCTTTGGCCGATGCCGGCGCGGTGGTGAGTTGCCTGGAAGTGCAGCATGCGGCGCAGGTATTGTCGGCCCTGCCGCCTGGCCATGCCGGCCGCGTGGTGATGATCGGCTCCACGCGCATGTTCACGCGGTTTCCCGATGCGCTGGCCGCTCGGCTCAGAGCCGGCGCCGATGCCTTCCTGCATAGCGGCAAGCCCGGCCTGCTGCTGTTGCCCACCATGATCTATGGCGCCGAGGACGATCTCAACACCCGGCGCATTGCCGCCTTTATCCGCCGCTTTGGCATCATCCCGCTGCCGGCCGGCGGCCGCAGCCTGGTGCAGCCTGTGCATGTGGCGGATGTCTGCGCCTGCATCGAAGCCGCCTTGCTGCGACCGGAAATAGGTGGCGAAAGCATCGTGGCGGCCGGGCCGCAGGCGGTGCGCTACAGCGACTTCGTGCGTTGCATCGGCGCCGCTATCGGTCGCCGGCCCCTGGTGCTGCCGGTGCCGCTCGGCCTGCTGCTGGCATTGGCTGCCCTCACCCGCCGGCTGTCTTTCCTGCCCAGTGTGCAGCACGATGAAATCCTGCGGCTCTGCGAGGACAAGGCTTTCCCCACGGAAGCCATGCGGCAGAAACTGGGCGTGGCGCCAATGCCGCTGGCCGAAGGCTTGCGGCGCAGCTTCTTGCAGGCGTGATTTTTTGGATTGCCTCTTGCGCTGGCGGCAATTCATCCCCAGCTTCTCGCCTGTGACGGATCAAACTGCACCAAAATGCCACCCCAGAATGCTACTGGCGGGTGGCGGTGGATGTGCAGCACGATGCCGCATACAGGGAGACAAAAATGCGTTCACGCAGCTTCACCATGCTGGGCCTTGGCCTCGCGCTCGCCTTTGCTGCCGTGTTGCTGCCAGCGGGGCCAAGCCTGGCGCAAAGCGGCACCCAAGGCTCGCGCGCTGCCTCCAATGCCTCGGCACTTGGCGCCGGCATGGTGGTATCCGGCACCCTCGTGGCTGCCGGCGGGGTGAGCAAGTTGCTGGTGGAAGGTATTGAACGAACCGCCGATGGCAGCGCCGTGGTGGTCAAAGCAGTTGCCGAAGGCGCCAGTGAAGCCGGCAAGGTCAGCGTGCGTATTGCCGGCGATGCCAGTGGTGCCGCCTCGCTGGCGGCGGGGTCGTTGGTGGAGGTGGTGAGTGAAACCGCCGGCTATGCCCTGATCCATGCCGGCAAGCTGATTGCCTATATCCCCAACGAACTAGGCCGCAGCATGGTGATGCAGCAGCAGCGCTGACGCACCATGCTATTGCAACGCCTTGCCGCCCTTATGCTGGCGGCCCTGCTCTGGCTCGGCGTGACTTTTCCTGCCGCCGCCGGTGGCGCCTGTGTGGAAAAGCCACCAACGCCGGAAGAAGTGCGCAATGCCTTCAATATGGCAGTGCGGCTGCATGATTACATGGAAAAGAGCGGCGCGAAGCTGGCCCTGGTGGCCCGCGCCGGTGCCGATCTTTCCGAGCATGGCCTGCGTTACAGCCATATGGGCGCCTTGCTGCGCGATCATCCGGCCGGGCGGTGGCTGTTTGTTCACCTGCTCAATCATTGCGGCCGCGAAACATCCGCGATTTTCGATGAGGGGCTGGCGAATTTTTTCCTCGACCAGCCGTTTCTCTATGAAGCCGCCATCCTGATCCCGACACCGGAATTGCAGGACCGGCTGCTGCCGGTCCTGGCCGGGCCGCAGGCCAAGCAATGGCATAATCCGGCCTACAGCATGATTGCGCGGCCGACCGCCACCAAATACCAGAATTCCAACCAATGGCTGCTGGAATTGATCGCCGTGGCCCAGTCTCAGATCCAGGCGCCGGCCGCCAGTGTGGCCGACCGGACGCAGGCACAGGCCTATTTCGCTGCCCGTGGCTATCGCGCCGATACCATACGGATCAGCGATTTCCGCCGGTTCGGTGCCTCGATTGCCCGCGCAAATGTGCGCTTTGATGATCACAGCGCCGAGGAAGCCAGCAACCGGCGCTATGAAGTCGCCAGTGTGCGCTCGGTGGCGCGTTATCTGGAGCATACCCGCGCCCTGATCGACAAGGCTGTTATCACGCTGGACCGCCCGCCGCAGCCGCCACACGATTATTAACGCTGAACAGGCCGCCCAGGCCGCTTAAAACTTAGCTGAAAGCGGCGATTACTGTCTCAATGGGCAGAAATAATGATCGGCTGTCTTCGGGGTATTCGATGAACTCGGCGCAGCGGAGGTAGAAGCGTTTTGCTGCTTCATCCTTGGCTTGAACCAGCACGGCGCCGATACCTATGCTTTGAGAGGCAATGGCAATCCGGCGCAGCGCATCCGCGAGAATGTCTGCGCCGAGCCCCTTGCCCGCATGATTGCGATCCACTGCCAGACGCCCGATCACAGAGATAGGAATCGTATCTGGTGCGTTGCGCCGGATTTTGCCGGGTGCCGCAAGGCGCTCCACAGCTCCGGCCGAGATGCAGAAATAGGCGACAACCACGCGGCCCTTGCAAATGACATAAGTCCGCGAGAAGCGGCTTTCATTCTTCAAGGCCCGATGGCGCAACCAATCATTCAGTGCCGGCACACCGCAATCGAAGCTGGACAGGTCATGGTCTGAAGTTAGCGCTACTGGAGCAGAAAGATCAGGCTCAGGAACATTCCGGCGCATGTGTTATTTCTGCCATGCCGGAACCCGGCGCAGCAGGGCGCGCAATTTTGGTCCCGGCGCAGGCGGATTATCGAGAGCGTGCATAAACGCATCATACCGATCAGAATCCAGCACAAACAGCCGTTGATCCAGCAGCACGTCTATGGCTTGCCTGCGGGCGCTGTCAACCATGAATTCCGTGCGGGTTTTGCCGAGGATAGCTGCTGCGTCGTCGATGAGTTGCCGGGTGCCGCTCTCAATCCGCAGGTTTATACTGCCCTTCGTATCGGCAGCCAACGACCGTTCAGCCGCGACCACTGCCGCACGAACAGGGCTTTCTGCTGAGGAAGTGCGAACTTTTGCCATGACTCAGGATATTGTCATCGTATCCACAATGTCAATACAACATGGCCTCAGAACCGCCCGCGCCAAGCCGCCCACAACAAGGCCAGTTGCTTGCGCGGCTGGGCGATCTCCAGTCCCTGTGCGGCGGGATTGAAGCCGGCGCGTTCCAGGCGCCGCAGATGTAGGGTGGCCAAGGTGAGCGGCAGCAAAGCCGGCAAAGCCTGGCGCGGCACCGGGCGGCGACGCGCCATCACCAGCAGACGGCGGGCTTCCAGGCCAATCTGGCGCATCACCGTGAAACTGCGCGGGTCCAGCTCCTGCCGGATCACGGCTTCCCAGGCCAGCCCCTCGCCGCCCAGCATGTCGGCCGGCAGCAGCACGCGGCCCTGGCTGGCATGGAATGGCACGGCGCGCAGGATGCCGATCAGGCCATAGGCCTGGCCGGCCAGCCGCAGCGTTTCATCCAGCACCGGATCGGGTGCCAGACCCAGCGCCTGGCTGGCCAGCCGTAATAGTGGCGCCGTGGTGGCGCCGGCATAATCCAGCAAAGCGGCCAGGTTGGCCGGCGGCGTCGATTCCAGATCGGCTTCTCGCGCATCAATCAGCGCCGCCACATCGGCAGCATTCCACTGCGCCGCATTGGCTGCGGCCAGGGCTGCGGCCACCGGATGCTGGCGCGGTGTGCCGGCGCGGATGCCATCCCAGGTCTCGCGCCACCATTGCAGCCGGATATGGCCCAGCATCGGCTCGCTCACTTGCACGGCGGTGCGGGCGATTTCCAGATTGAAGGCATACAGCGCCAGCAGGCCGGGCCGGGCGGCGTCGCGGGCAAAAAGTGCGGCCAGCCAGCGATCCGGATCGTGGCGGCGGCATTCATTGTTGCAATATTCAAGCGAATCCTGGGGCATGACCACTGAACTATGCGGTGGAAGCCGGTTTGCCGCTACCCCATTCTGCATCGTCAGATTGTGTGCTAGCTTTCCCATAGGCGACTCACCGCCCCCAAAATATAACAAGGAGCCGTCGATGGCCAAGATTCTCGAAAATCTCTACCGCGCGCTGGGCGCCGGCATCGTGCTGACGGTGGTTGTTTTCCTGCTGCTGCATCGTAGTGTTGATCAGGTCTATATCGCCTTTTTTGTGCGCTGGCTGCATGTGCTGTCCGGCATCCTGTGGATCGGCCTGCTGTGGTATTTCAACTTCGTGCAGATTCCAACCATGCCGAAAATCCCTGCCGAACTGAAACCGGCGGTGGGCAAGTTCATCGCCCCTGAGGCGCTGTTCTGGTTCCGCTGGGCAGCCGTGGCCACCGTTGTCACCGGCCTGGTGCTTTCGGTGCTGAACGGCTACGGCCACGATGCCTTCATGCTCAAGGAAGGCAGCCGCACCATCGGCATCGGCATGTGGCTCGGCCTGTTCATGGCGGCCAATGTCTGGTTCATCATCTGGCCGAACCAGAAGAAGGCGCTGGGCATTGTGCCGACCGACGATGCCAGCAAGGCCGCCGCTGCCCGCGTGGCGATGCTCGGCTCGCGCACCAACTTCGTGCTGTCGCTGCCGATGCTGTATTGCATGGTGGCGCAGCAGAATGTCGGCTGACGGCAGGCGATAAGCTGAATGAAAGCCGCCGGGCTCACCTCCCGGCGGCTTTTTTTATGCTACCGGGATCAGCGCCGCCGCGACGGCGCGACCTTCCATCACCAGCAGATTGTAGGTGCGGCAGGCGGCGCCGGTGCCCATCGGCTCCAGCACAATGCCATGCTGCTTGAGCGCGACGCGCAAATCACGTGGCAAAGGCGCGATCTCAATGCCACAGCCGATCAGCAGCAATTCGACACGCGCCTCGGCCTGTAAAAGCGGCGTCAGGCTTTCCAGGCTGATGCCGGCAAGGTTCGGCACAGTCCAGGCCTGGGTCAAGCGCGGCTGCACCAGCACCGGCTGCTGCCAATGCTGGCCATTGATGCGGAAGCCACCATCGCCATAAGCGGCGATGGTCTGCCGGTCGGGGGCATCCAGGCGCTTGAAATCCACCACGGCGTTGCGCCTTTTGGCTCAGGGCGCCTTGGGCTTTGCGGTCGGCGGCGCGCTCGGCGCTTCCTCGGTGCCACGGCGCAGCTTGTTCTCGCCCAGGAAAAGCAGGATCGGCGCGGCGATGAAGATCGACGACGAGGTGGCCAGCACAATGCCGAACAGCAGCACAACGGCAAAGCCCTGCACCGATTCGCCGCCAAACAGAGCCAGCGGGATGGTGGACAGGAAGATTGTCACCGAGGTGTTGATGGTGCGGTTGAGGGTTTCGTTGATGCTTTTGTCGATCAATTCGCGCAGCGGCAGCACCTTGTATTTGCGCAGATTCTCGCGCACGCGATCATACACCACCACCTTGTCGTTAATCGAAAAGCCCATGATGGTGAGGATTGCCGCCACCGCCACCAGATTGAACTGGATATCGGTGACAACATAGAAGCCGATGGTCTTGGTGACATCGAGCACAAGCGTGACCACGGCGCCAACGCCGAACTGCCATTCAAAGCGGAACCAGATATAGGCCAGCATGGCAACCAGGGCGAGGCCCATGGCGATCATGCCATCCTTGAACAATTCATCCGACACAGAAGCGCCAACCGCTTCAACACGGCGGATTTCGGCGCCGGGATAAGCCTGGTTCAAGGCACCGCGCACCTTGTCTGCGGCACGCTGGGCAGCCGCATCGTCGCCTTCCTGGCGGCCGAGGCGGATCAGCACATCCTGCGGCGAGCCGAATTCCTGCAACGCCACCTGGCCAAGTTCAAGCTTGTGCAGGCTGTCGCGCAGAGCCGGGAAATCCGCTGCCTGCGGCAAACGGGCTTCGATCACCAGGCCACCCTTGAAATCGATGCCGTAATTCATGCCGGGATGAAAAAACAGGATCACCGACACAAAGCTGAGGAAAGCCGACAAAGCCAGGCCGATGATGCGGCCCTTCATGAACGGGTAGTTGGTATTGTCGGGAATGAGGCGAAGTTTATACATGACGGCCTCCTTACACCGGCAAAATCGTGGCGCGGCTGCGGCGCAGCCAGGTCACCATCATCAGGCGCACCACCACGGTGGCGGTGAACATCGAGGTGATGATGCCGAGCGAGATGGTGACGGCAAAACCCTTCACCGAGCCGGAGCCAAGGCTGTAGAGAATCAGCATCTTGAGCAAGGTGGTCAGGTTGGCGTCAACAATTGTGCTGAAAGCACGCTTGAAGCCGGCTTCCATTGCCGCCAACGGCGATTTGCCAAGCTTGGTTTCCTCGCGGATACGTTCGTTAATCAGCACATTGGCATCCACTGACATGCCGAGCGTGAGCAGCAGGCCGGCAATGCCCGGCAAAGTCAGCGTGGCTTGCAGCAGCGACATGGCAGCCAGCGTCAGCAGCAAATTGGCGATCAGCGCCACATTGGCAAACAGGCCGAACAGGCCATAGGCCAGCACCATGTAGATCACCACCAGCAAGGCGGCCACGGCAATCGAAATCAGGCCGGCGCGGATCGAATCGGCGCCGAGATCGGGGCCAACCGTGCGCTCTTCCACCACTTTGAGCGGTGCCGGCAACGCACCGGCGCGCAGCAGCACGGCCAGGTCGCTGGCGGAGGCAAAGGTGAAATTGCCGCTGATCTGGCCCGAACCGCCCAGGATGGGTTCGTTGATACGCGGCGCGGTCAGCACCTTGTTATCCAGCACAATGGCAAAAGGCAGGCCAACATTGGCCTGGGTGATTTCGGCAAAACGCTTGGCGCCCGCGGTGCTGAAACGGAAATTCACGATTGGCTGGCCGCCGCGCGGATCGGTGCCGGCCTGGGCATCCACCAACTGGTCGCCGGCCACTTCCACCTTGCGCTTGACCACATAGCGCACCGGGCGGCCGGTGCCGTCGCGGTCGCGATCGGATTCCAGGATCATCGAGCCGGCCGGCGCCACAGTGGCATTGCTGTCGGCGGTCATGTCGAGCAGATGGAAGGTCAGCTTCGCCGTAGTGCCGAGCAGGCGTTTGATGCGCTCGGGATCATCCACGCCGGGCAATTGCACCAGGATGCGGTCGCGGCCCTGAATCTGGATCGTGGGTTCGTTCACGCCGGTCTGGTCGATACGGCGGCGCACGATTTCCATTGATTGGGTCACGGCGGCGCGGGCGCGTTCCAGCATGGCGGCTTCGGAAAGCACCAGGCGCACCGCATTGCCTTCCGGCGCGATTTCCACGGTCAGGTCCATCTGGCCGCCGCCAAAACCGATCAGGCTGGATTGCACCGGCTGGGCTAGTTTTTGCAGCAATTCGCGCACACGCGGCGCGGTGCTGGCATCAGGCAGCCGCACCGTCACCGTATTGTTGCCGGTGGCGGCGATGCCGGTGTAACGCATATTGGCGCCGCGCAATTCAGCGCGGGCGCCATCCACCAGCGCCTCCAGCCGCTCGCGCAGCACCACGCCGGTATCCACTTCCAGCAGCAGATGGGCGCCGCCGCGCAGATCAAGGCCCAGATTGACCTGATGCGTCGGCAGCCATGAGGGCACGAATTTATCAAGCTGTTCGCGGCTGAACAGGTTGGGCAGGCTGAGCAGCAACCCGGCCAGGCAGACCAGGATGATCGACCACCTTTTCCATGCGGAGAAATAGAGCATCGCTGCCTGCCTTCAGCCTGCAAAGGCCGGGCATTGCCCGGCCCGCAGGTCCATCAAAATCGTCTTGATTACTTGGAGTCGGACTCGTCGTCGCCGGCGCCCTTGGCGCGCACTTCGGCGATGGTGGCCTTCACCACCTTGATCTTGACGCCCTCGGCGATTTCAAGCTGCACCAGGCCGTCTTCCTGCACCTTGGCAACCTTGCCGACGATACCGCCAGAGGTGGTGACCACGTCGCCACGGCGCACCGCCTCGATCATCGCCTTGTGTTCCTTGGCGCGCTTCTGCTGCGGCCGGATCAGCAGGAAGTAGAACACCACAAAAATCAGCACTATCGGCAGGAACTGGGTCGCCATTTCGGCGATACCACCGCCCGCGGCCTGCGCGTAGGCTTCGGAAATAAGCATGAGTAGCTCCTCAAGATTCAGCAAAGCCGCCCCTCGGCAGCCCGAAAGGACCGCGATGGCGGCGCGAGAGCGGGACTATAGCCGCGCCGGCCTCGAATGCAAGGATTGGCGGTATTTCAGCCCCCGCCCTTCCAGCCCCCGTGAATCAGCGCCAACCCCCTGCCCGGTTTGGCTTTTTCGATATGGCGAAGGCTGGCCGGATTACAAGGGCGATGTCAGCGGAAGCGCAGCACGTATTTAATGCGCTCCAGAATCGCTTCCGGGGTCATCGGCTTCACCAGATAGCCGTTCACGCCCAGGCTCTTGAGCCGGATCACCGCATCGGCGCTGGCCGAGCCGGTGAGCATGATGATCGGCGTATCGCGATAATATTGCCGCGACTTGCGCACTTTCTCGACAAAGGCGAAGCCGTCCATATTCGGCATCGCCAGGTCGCAGATCACCAGATCGATCGGGTTGCGGGTGGCTTCCAGGATGTCGAGTGCCTCGGTGCCGTCCATCGCCTGGCGGATATTGCTGAAGCCCAGTTCCTCCAGGATATCCACGTTGATACGGCGGGCATAAGCCTCGTCCTCAACGATCAGAATCCGGCGCGAAGCCAACTCGGCAGGTAATAAGCTGGGCATGCGACCGGCTTACAACGACCCACCGGGGGCTGGCAAGAGGCAGTTTGGCCGTAAACCTGATGTTGCATCGACATTCTTCCGCATTGCAGCAATTCGACTTTGGTCGGTTGCAAAAAATTTCCTTGGAGCCGGCTTAGCTGCTATCTTATATTTCAGTTGCAGCCGGTTTCGGTGAAGAAGGCCGTCGAATCACACGACACATAAAAAACGGCCCGAGTTGAGGAAACACACAACCAACAATACCCGAGGAGGATTCACGATATGACTAATTTCACCAGGCGTGACATGATGAAGACCACGCTCGGCGCCGGCGCCGCCGTCGCCGCTGCGGGCGCCGGTCTGCTGACGCCGGTCGAGGCCGCCGCCCAGGCAGCCAAGGGCGATCTGGAAAAAGGCGCCAAGCTGCGCATGCTGCGTTGGAGCCAGTTCGTCCAGGGCGATATCGACCAATGGATGGCCAACACCAAGAAGTTTACCGAGCTGACCGGCGTGGAAGTGCGCGTCGATCGCGAAGCCTGGCCCGATGTGGCGCCGAAGGCCTCGGTTGCCGCCAATGTCGGCGCCGGCCCGGATATTGTGCTCGACTTCTTTGACGTGCCGCACCTGTTCCCGGACAAGGTGGTGCCGCTGACCGATATCGCCACCGAACTGGGCAACAAGTATGGCGGCTGGTTCCCGGTGGCGGAGAAATATGCCAAGCGTGGCAACACCTGGATCGGCCTGCCGCTCGGCGCTGCCGGCGCCTGCATGGTCTATCGCAAGAGCCATCTCCAGGCTGCCGGCTTCTCGTCCTTCCCGAAGGACATGGACGGCTTCCTGGCGCTGTGCAAAGCCTTGCAGGCCAAGGGCACGCCGGCCGGCTTTGCGCTCGGCAATGCCGTGGGCGACGGTTCCTGGACCTACTGGCTGATGTGGGCCTTCGGCGGCAAGATGGTGGACGACAAGAACAACGTCGTCATCAACAGCCCGGAGACGATCAAGGCGCTGGAATTCGCCAAGCAGCTCTACCCCACCTTCATCAACGGCACCCTGGGCTGGCTTGATCCGAACAACAACAAGGCCTTCCTCGATGGCCAGATCAGCCTGACCAATAACGGCATCTCGGTTTACTACGCCGCCAAGAATTCGCAGGACCCGAAGATCAAGGCGCTGGTTGACGATATCGAGCATGCCAATTTCCCGATCGGCCCGGTGGGCCGGCCGACCGAACTGCATCTGTTCAGCCAGGCTTATGTGTTCAAGTATTGCAAATTCCCCAAGGCGGCGAAGGCCTACCTCAAATTCATGTGGGAGAAGGAGCAGTATGAGCCGTGGCAGACTGCCGCTATCGGCTACATCACCCATGCGCTGAAGGGCTATGAGGAAAACGCGGTCTGGAAATCCGACCCGAAGAATCTGCCCTACCGCGACACGGTGAAGAACATGTTGTGGCATGGCTATTCCGGCCAGCTCGGCTATTCCTCGGCTGCTGCGTTGAACGATTACATCGTCAACAACATGGTCGCCCAGGCCGCCACCGGCAGCAAGACGCCGCAGGAAGCTGCGGCCGAAGCCGAGAAGCGCCTGATCCGCGTTTACAAGGTCTGATCCGTCAGGGAGTGCCGGGCGGCAGCAATGTCGCCCGGAATTTCCGCCCGGCGTTGTTTACATTCTTCATGGCGGCATCATGAGCATTGCGATCAGGCGCGTTACCCTGTGGGAACGCATCGCGGAAAACCGCACCGTACTTTCCATCGTCTTCATGGCGCCGGCGGCGGTGCTGCTGCTGCTTTTCCTCACCTACCCGCTTGGCCTTGGCATCTGGCTCGGTTTCACCGATACCAAGATCGGCCGTGTCGGGCATTTTATCGGCATCGAGAATTATATCTCGCTGCTCGGCGATAGCATCTTCATGCTGTCGGTGTTCAACACCGTGCTCTACACCACGGTGGCCACGGTGATCAAATTCATCCTCGGCCTGTGGCTGGCGCTGCTGCTGAACCGGCATATGCCGTTCAAGTCGATCATCCGCGCCGTGATCCTGCTGCCCTATATCGTACCCACGGTTCTGTCGGCCATTGCCTTCTGGTGGATTTTCGACTCGCAATTCTCGATCATCTCCTGGGCGCTGACCAAGATCGGCCTGATCGACAGCTATATCGAATTCCTGGGCGAGCCCAACCATGCCCGCGCCTCGGTGATTGCCGCCAATATCTGGCGCGGCATTCCGTTTGTGGCGATCTGCCTGCTCGCCGGCCTGCAAACCATTTCGCCCAGCCTGTATGAAGCGGCGGCATTGGATGGCGCCACGGCCTGGCAGCGTTTCCGCTTTGTCACGGTGCCAAACCTGCTGCCGGTGCTCAGCATCGTGCTCACCTTCTCGATCCTGTTCACCTTCACCGATTTCCAGCTGATCTACGCCATCACGCGCGGCGGCCCGGCCAATGCCACGCATCTGATGGCCACGCTGGCTTTCCAGCGCGGCATCAATGGCGGCGCTCTGGGTGAAGGTGCGGCCATCGCGGTGGCGATGATCCCGTTCCTCATCCTCTCCACCGCGTTATGTTACTTCGGCCTGCAACGGCAGAAATGGCAGCAGGGGAATTGACATGACCGATACCACCGTTTCCTCAGCCACCTCGTCTGGCGCTGCCGATAATCGCGAAGGCATGGGCTATCTCGAAACCCTGCCGCGCCAGGTGGTGGTGTTCTGGATCCCGTTGCTGATCTTTCTATTTGTGCTGCTATTCCCGTTCTACTGGATGGGTCTGACCACGTTCAAACCGAACAGCGAATTGCTCAACTATCGCGACAATAACCCGCTCTGGATCGTGCAGCCGACGCTGGATAATATCCGCAAGCTGCTGTTTGACACGCCCTATCCGGAATGGCTGCTCACCACCATGGTGGTGGCGGTGGTGGCCACGGCACTGTCGCTGTTTGCTTCCGTGCTGGCCGCCTATGCCATCGAGCGCCTGCGTTTCAAGGGCGCCCAGGGCGTCGGCATGGCGATCTTCCTGGCCTATCTGGTGCCGCCGAGCATCCTGTTCATCCCGCTTGCCACCATGATCTACAATCTCGGCCTTTATGACAGCATGTTGGCGCTGATCCTCACCTACCCCACATTCCTGATCCCGTTCTGCACCTGGCTGCTGATCGGCTATTTCAAGTCGATCCCGTTTGAACTTGAGGAATGCGCGCTGATCGATGGCGCCTCCCGGGTGCAGATTCTGATCAAGATCGTGCTGCCGCTAGCGGTGCCGGGCCTGATCTCGGCCGGCATCTTCGCCTTCACGCTGTCGTGGAACGAATTCATCTATGCGCTGGCCTTCATCTCCTCGTCGGAAAACAAGACCGTGCCGGTGGGCGTGCTCACCGAACTGGTGGAAGGCGATGTGTATCACTGGGGTTCGCTGATGGCAGGTGCGCTGTTCGGCTCGCTGCCAGTGGCGATCCTGTATTCCTTCTTCGTTGATTACTACGTCGCCTCGATGACCGGCGCGGTGAAGGAATAAGCGGCATAAACAAAGATCGTCATGGTACGCGAAGGCGTACCATCCACGTTTTTGCTTAATTGACAGGCAATAAAGAACTCGTGGATGGTCGGCCTGCGCCGACCATGACAGTTACTTAAGGTGAGCACGCCGCCAGCGGCACCGGTGCATCGGGTGCCGGGCCGCTCAGGCTTTCCAGGAAGGCGACCAGATCGTCAATCTGTGCGTCGCTGAGAAAGAGCGGTTTGAGCAGCCTTTCGCCATCCACATGCAGGCGCTCTTCGTTCAACTCGGAATAATGCCGCACCACATCGCGCAAGTCGGCCTTGCTGCCGTTATGCATGTAGGGCGCGGTGCCAACCAGATTACGCAGGCTCGGTACGCGAAACTCGCCCCAGTTCCGGTGCAGCAGCGTGACATGCCGTGTCTCGGTGGCCTGGCGCGCCGGATCGTCGCTGAAACGGCCCAGCCGGGTGTAATCACTCTGGCTCAGGCGGCGAATGCCAAGATGGCGGCCAGGATCAACCAGCCCGGGGCGCACCAGATACGGCACGCCGATATCGTGGAATTCGCGGTTGGTGAAGCCGGCGCCCAGATGGCAGATGGTGCATTGCCCGGCGCCGACAAAAAGCTGCGCCCCGCGCTGCGCTGCTTCGGGCAGGTTTGCTGGCCGGCCGGCCGCCAGATCGTCGCGGAACTGGTCAAACGGCGCCTTGCCACTCAGCAATGTTTCCTGGAATGCCGCCAGCGCTTTGGCAGCATTGATCGCCACCGTCTCGTCATCCGCGCCCGGGTTTTCGCCCAAGGCAGCGCGATAGCGGCAGCTCAAATCCGGGTCGCGGCGCAGCCTTTCGGCCACCAGGCGCAACGAGCCGGCCATTTCGCTCGGCGCCAGCAGCGGCCGCAGGCTTTGCGACCACAGATTATCCTGCGCACCATCCCAACCGAACCAGCGATTCCAGCGGATATCCAGCAGGGTTGGCACATTGCGCAGGAACTCGCCGCGCCCCTTCTCGCCATCGCTCCAGCGCCGCGCCGGCTGATGGCAGGTGGCGCAGCTCATATCGGCTGCGCCCGATAAAGCCGTATCGAAAAACAGCGCCTGCCCCAGCGCGATGCCGGCCGGCTGGCCGGAAAGCCGGTTGCTGGGATCGGCTGTCCAGGCCGGTGGCCAGGGGCCGTGGCGCAACAGGGCGGCACGTTCGGCAGCGGTGAATTCAAGCGCCAGGGCCGGGCCGCCGCACAGCAGCAAAGCCAGCAACAGCCAGCGGATCATTGCGCCAGATGGGGGCTGGTCAGTCGCTGCCGCGCGCCGGATGGCAGGCCAACCTCAAACACAAATTCCCATTCGCCCGGCATATGCAGCACCAGGCCCTCGGCGCGATAAAGCCCGGGCGAGGGATTGGTGATGCTGGGACGGTAATTCATGCCATGGCGATGCGCCGGCATATGCGCATCCAGCTCCAGCGCGCGCGGCGCCGGGCAGACGGCGATTTCGAGCACAAAAGGCTGCCCCACCGGGATTGGCGCCGGCTGGCTTTTATAGGCAACGGTAATGCCGTTACTGCGACTTTGCTTGGTGCCTTCAAATCCCGGCAGGCAGGCCCAGGCCGCGCCCGGCAGCAAGGCAACCAAAGCAACAGCCAGCAGGCAGCGGATCATTGCTGCGCCATCATGGCGCTGAACAGGCGGTCGCCGTTGCGCCAGCCAATCTGTTCAGCCACATCCGGCGGCAGATCAGCCAGCCAGGCGCGCGAGTAGCTGGCATGCTGTTCCACATAATACCAGCGCTCCGGCGTGAAGGTGTCGGTGCCCACCAGGAAACGCTGCGGGTGTTTCAGGAAAACCGGGCGCCAGGCATCGGCCACCTTGCCTTTGCCGCTGCCATCCACGCTGCCCTGATCGTTGCGGAAGGCCAGATCTGCCCAAAGTGCCGGGTGTTTCTCCAGCATTGCCGCCACCGCTTCCGGCCGATCAAAGCCGGAATGCGCCCACAGGATACGCGCCTGCGGGTCTTGCCGGAAAACACGCTCCACCGCATCGGCATCACCATGCAGGTGCAGATAAAGCCGGCGCTGCTTGGCGATCTGCACCATGCGGCGCACCACCGGCAGATCGGCAANNCCATACACATGGAATTCACCAATGGCGACGTAGCGGTATTTCGCCAGCCGGCTTTCCAGATAATCAATCACCGTCGGGTCATGCACCCAACTGCTGAGCTCGCCGCGCTTGCGGTAGGGCCGCAATACCGGGATGACAATATCCGGTGCCAGGGCATGGAGCTTCTGCGTGCCTTCGTCGTCCGACGACGACACCATGGCGCGGCGCAGCCCGGCCTGGCGCAGAATCTTCACCGCCTCTGCCGGCGGCACCACATCCCAGGCATCGTGGCTGTAATGCAGATGTGCATCAAAGATCGGCATGTCGGCCGCTTGCGCCGGCATGGTCAGCGCCAAAAGCCAACCACAGGCCAATAACCCAATCGCACCCAGCCGCATGTCGCACTCCTTCTGTTGGGCTGTAGGATAGGCCGCTGCGGGCCAAGAGCAAGTAGACAATTTTGACGAGAAGCTTCCGGTTCAGAACACAATTTTGTTAAGTTATCTCAGCCATGCACCCGAATCTAAAACATCTGCATTTCCTGCACCAATCTGCCCAACATGATCTGATGCGACGGTTCCTGGAAGCCGCCATCGCCATGCATCCGCTGGATCGGCTGCCGCCGCGTGCAGCTTTGCAGCCGCAGGCGATGCCTCAGCTGCTGCCGCATCTGGTGCTGACCAAGGTGGAATACTGGCCCGAGCAGGTGCGTTTCAAACTGACCGTGATCGGCCAGGCCACCGCCGACACATTGGGCCTGCATCTGGCCAACCGCTACATGGATGAAGTGCAGGCCACCGAAATACCCAGCATCAGCCATGTGATTGAAGATCGACAGCAGGTGCTCGAACAAGGCTTGGCGCTGTATCGCTTCGGCGATTCACGCATGCGCCACAATGCCGATTTTGTCCGCATCGAACTCTGCCACACGCCATTCGCCGATGATGGCGTGAAGGTCAGCCACATCCTGTCGCTGGCCGCCTTCGAGGGGCTGATGTGATACTTCAAATTTTGCGGGGAAATATTGGTCGGAGCGGCGGGATTTGAACCCACGACCCCTTGCCCCCCAGGCAAGTGCGCTACCAGACTGCGCTACGCTCCGACCGTGTTTCCAATGCCTAGCCGAATAAGCAGGCGGCATCGGAATCGGCCGGCACTATAGCCACGGCCTCCCCCCGGCGCAACCAAGGGCAGCGGTCTAATTCAGTGGTTCTGGCGCGCCGCCAGATCGGCATGCACGGCTTCCAGTTCGGCCAGTGCCAGCTTCAGCGTCTGGCGCATGCCGCTCATATCTTGCAACAGGTCAAACGGCATCGAAACCTGGCGCAAATCGTCGGAATGCAGTTTCTTCGCGCTCTTGTCGGCGGCTTTTTCTGCCGATGCCTCAGGCACCGACTTCTCAGCCGGCGGTGTGATTTTGACGGCCGCTTTCGGCGCCTTGCCGGTGGCACGCGCCCTCACCTCCTGCGCCAAGCCGCCTTCGCGCAGCAGCTTCTGCACGCCGCGGATGGTGTAGCCCTGGTCATGCAGCAGGCTGCGGATTTCGCGCAGCATTTCGATATCTTCCACGCGGTAATAGCGCCGGCCGCCATTACGCTTCACCGGGCGCACCTGATGGAATTTCTTTTCCCAGAAGCGCAGCACATGCTGCGCCAGCCCCAGGCTGTCGGCCACTTCGCCGATGGTGCGGAAGGCACTGGCTGCCTTGGCTTCGGCGCGGCGGGTGGCTTTCGGGGCTACAGACTCGTCAACTTCAGACACGGTTCAAATCGCCTCAATCGGCCGCCGGCGCCTTTTTGCCGGAATGCATGCCGGCATTGATCTTTTCCTTCAGCACATGGCTGGCGCGGAAAACCAGCACCTTGCGCGGATCAATCGGCACTTCCTGACCGGTCTTTGGATTACGCCCCATGCGGCCGCCCTTGGAGCGGACCTGGAAGGTGCCAAAGGACGAGATTTTCACCATGTTGTCGGCGATCAGGCTTTCGATGATCTCGTTCAACACGGTTTCCACCAGGGTGGCGGATTCGCTGCGCGAAAGCCCGACTTCCTGGTAAATAGCCTCGGCCAATTGCGCGCGCGTCAGAGTATTCCCTGTCATGCGCCGCCCCCTTCTTTTGCAATTTTTCGTGCAGTGACGCTAACTTAACCGGGATTGGGCGTCAATACGACGATGGCCGAATCGGGGTAAAAAAGCCCCGCGCCAATGCTTTTCCGGCTTGGCCTACCAGCGCACCAGGGCGCTGCCCCAGGTGAAGCCGCCGCCCATCGCTTCCATCAGCACCACATCGCCGCGCTTGATGCGGCCATCGGCCACCGCCTCGGCCAGCGCCAGCGGCACCGAGGCTGCCGACGTGTTGCCATGGTGATCCACGGTCATCACCACTTTTTCCGTGCTCATGCCGAGCTTCCGCGCGGTGCCGTCGATGATGCGTTTGTTGGCCTGATGCGGCACCAGCCAGTCAATCTGGTCGGCGCTCATATTCACCGCGGCCAGGGTTTCCTTCACCACATCGGAAAGGTTCACCACGGCATGGCGAAACACTTCCTTGCCCAGCATGCGCAGATGGCCGGTGGTCTGGGTCGAAGACGGCCCGCCATCCACATAAAGCAGATCATGGTGGCGGCCATCGGAATGCAGATGCGTGGTCAGCACACCACGATCCATGGTGTCGCCGGCGCCTTCTTCGGCACGCAGCACCAGCGCGCCGGCGCCATCGGCAAACAGCACACAGGTGGTGCGGTCGGTCCAGTCGATGATGCGCGAGAAGGTCTCGGCGCCGATCACCAGGGCGGTTTTGAATTGCCCGGCCTTGAGGAAATTGTCGGCGGTGGCCATGGCGAAGATGAAGCCGGAGCAAACCGCCTGCACGTCAAAGGCCGCGCCGCCAGTGATGCCCAGGGCATGCTGCACCCGGCAGGCGGTGGCGGGAAAAGTCTCATCCGGCGTGGCCGTGGCCAGCACGATCAGGTCAATTTCATTGGCCGCAATGCCGGCATTGGCAAGGGCGCGCTCGGCCGCCTTGATCGCCAGGTCGGAGGTCTTTTCGCCCTCGGCGGCGATATGGCGCTGGCGGATGCCGCTGCGTTCAACGATCCATTCATCGGTGGTATCCACCATGGTCGCCAGTTCGGCATTGGTCAGCACACGCTCGGGCAGATAGCTGCCGCAGCCGATAACGACGGAACGGATCATGGAACCTCCGCGACGGCAATCTTGACCGGCTCGCTGGCCGTATCCTTGCCGTTGCTGCTGATACTGGAATTGCCGGCGCCAGCAATGCTGGGCGGCGGATTGGTCAGGGCTTCGGCGAAGGCGCCCGAGAAATCGGCGCGAATCCGCTCGATCAGGCGGTCATTGGCCATGTCGATGGCC
Organism: Alphaproteobacteria bacterium UBA7691; assembly: GCA_002482765.1. GTDB lineage: Bacteria > Pseudomonadota > Alphaproteobacteria > Ferrovibrionales > Ferrovibrionaceae > Ferrovibrio. The sequence goes on along the minus strand of DLGP01000146.1, from coordinate 19,675 downwards.
ACTTCAAGCGCGGCGGCGAAGCCCACTTCATCGGTGCCGCCATGGCTTTTCACCGCAATGCCGTTCAGGCCCAGCATGACGCCGCCATTGTAAAAACGCGGATCGATGCGCGCCTTCAGCATCGCCAGGCCGGAATAGGCCAGCAGATAACCCAGCTTGGTCAGGATCGAGCGCTGGAACGCGGCGCGCATCAGCGTGCCCATCAGCTTGGCGGTGCCTTCGGCGGTCTTGAGCGCCACATTGCCGGTGAAGCCATCGGTTACGATAACATCCACCTCGCCCTTGGTGATGTCGTCGCCTTCAACGAAGCCAACGAATTCAAACGGCGGATTCTGCACGGCGCGCAGCAATTCGGCGGCGCCACGCACCGCGTCATTACCCTTCAATTCCTCAACGCCCACATTCAGCAGGCCAACGCGCGGGCGATGCCGGCCCAGGGCGGAATGCGCCAGATTGGCCCCCATCACGGCAAACTGCACCAGGTTGCGCGAATCGCATTCCACATTGGCGCCAAGGTCGAGCATCACCGTCTCGCCCTTCAGCGTCGGGAAAAACGACGCCAGCGCCGGCCGTTCGATACCCGGCAGGGTGCGCAGCACAAACTTCGCCATCGCCATCAGCGCGCCGGTATTGCCGGCGGAAACCACCGCCTGGGCCTCGCCCTTGGCCACGGCATCAATCGCCAGCCGCATCGAGCTGTTGCGGCCCCGGCGCAGCGCCTGGCTCGGCTTGTCTTCGCTATGCACCCGGTCGGCGGTGTGGCGCAATTCGGCTCGGTCGCGCAAGGTCGGATACTTGCGCAACAAAGGTTCAATCTGTTCGGCATCGCCAAACAGCAGGAACCTCACCTGGGGAAAGCGCGGAAGAATCGCGGCGGCGCCCTTGACCACCATTTCAGGGGCGTGGTCGCCCCCCATGGCGTCGAGCGCAAGGGTCAGGGTCGCTGTCACGCGCGCAACCTCACCCTAAATACGTGCGCGTTCAGGCGGCCTCAGTCTTGGCCACCACCTCACGACCATCGTAATGGCCGCAGGCGCCGCAGACATGGTGCGGGCGCTTCAGTTCGCCGCAATTGCTGCATTCCATATAGGCGCTGCCCTTGAGGGCATCGTGCGAACGACCCATGTCGCGCTTCGAGCTGGACTTCTTCTTCTTCGGAACAGCCATGACACTTCTCTCTGTAATTCCACCCCGCTCGCGCGGGGCATTGGGCAGGTCTTCCAACCATCGCCCAGGCCAAGAATCCCCGTCTTATACTCTCAGGCGCCCCGGGGACCAAGGGCCTTGCCTTACTTTTCAGAGCCTTTCTTAAGCTGGGCCAGCACCGCAAACGGGCTGACCTTGGCTTCCGGCTCAGGATCGGGCGTAAAACCTGCGGGTAATTCAGCATCAGGCTTACGCGGATAGGGGTTGAGCGACAGGGCCAATTCCTCGGCCACCACCTCGCCCACATCAATCACACCGCCCTCAATCGGGTCTGGCGGATCAATGGCATCAGGGTCGAGCCATTCCGACTCGTCGTCATCCGACTCCGGCAGGGCGGCCAGGATTTCAGCCACCGCCTCGGGGGGCGCAAAACCACGCTCAAATTCCTCGTCCAGCGTTTCACGCACCGGATCGAGCGAAACCACGCAGCTTTGCTCCACTTCGGCCCAAAGCCGGCCCGTCACCTGGAAATGGCCGCTTTCTACACCCGGCTGCACGCGCAATTCGGCGCGCAGGCTCAGCACGGCCGGAATATGGAACCGCTTGGCCAGCGCAATGCGCACCGATTCGGCCGCCTGTAGGCGCACAGATACGCCTTCGGGGCCGATCTGGGCCACTTCGATGGGATGGGAAAATTCGTTTTGCACCGGCGTTTTCGACACCGACCGCACTCCAGCCTGGGATGTAAATGGGCGGCGGACCATAGGGGCCGACGCGGCCTAGGTCAATGGCCTTTGTGACGGTGTGTTTCAGGCCGGAAAATCGACCCGGCCAGCCAAAAGCCCCTCGCCCTGCCCGGCCAGGGCAGCATCGGCGCGGCGCATATAGCCGGCCATCCAGGCCGCAGCAGCCGGATCGGGCTGCGCCACTGTGCCATATAGATTGCGTGTCAGCGCGTCAGTCAGGCTGGTATCGTCGCTGGCATTGAGCGCCGCCTCATAAACCGTCAGCCGGCCAAAAAACGCCTTGGCCATGGCCTTGATCTTTTTGCCGACGCCCAGATCGCCCACGCCGATTTCGCGCAGATTGCCGTCCATATCGGCAAAGACAATATCCGATAATTCCTGTGCGATGGCCTGGCCTTGCGCGCCCAGGCCACTCAGCCGCCGCAGCACCAGAAAGGTATGCAGCACCAAAAGGTCAAAGCGGCCATCCAGGCTGTCTGGCACGCCGCGCTCAATATAGAAGCCCGGCTGGCGTGCCTGCGCCACCACGGCGGTATAGAGTTTGGCCGCCGGGGATTCCGGCTTGTTTCCAGCAAAGAGCGAGAAAATGGCTTTAAGCATATGATCTAAATCGTTTCTATTGCTGCGACACGGTGCCGGTTTGCGTTTCCGGCGCGGACAAGATAATATCCTGCGGTCTTAAGCGCGAGTCTCCAAACCATGGCACTTTCCACGCCCCGCACCTTGCTGCTGCTGGCGCTTCTATGCGCCGGTCTGGCGGCCTGTGCGCCGCGCCAGGATTACCGTGGCGCCCAAATCGACGAGGACCGGCTCAAGGAAGTCAAGGTTGGTGTCAGCACCGAGCCGCAGGTTAATGCCGCGCTCGGCTCGCCCTCCACCACCTCCACTTTCCCGCAATGGGGCACGATCTGGTATTACATTTCCTCCGAAACCGAGGCCGTGGCCTTCTTGGCCCCGGAATTGATTGACCAGCAGGTGCTGGCGATCAGCTTCGGCAAGGATGGCAAGGTGGCCGAGATCAAGCGCTATGGCATGAAGGACGGCCGCCAAGTGGCTTTTGTTGAGCGCGAAACCCCGACCAAGGGCAAGGACATTACCGTGCTTGAGCAGTTGCTCGGTAATTTTGGCCGCTTCAACAATCAGAATACCGGCCGCAGCAATCGTTGAGGGCCGGGCGCTGCAAACCGCTTGAACCCGCCCCCCCCCCTGAGCCAGTCCCCCTGAGCCAGTCCCCTGAGGCCAGCCCGATGGCAGAGCCGCATTCAGCCCCCGAATCCGAACCGCCGCGCCATGGCTGGCAGCGGCGCCGGCATGATCTGTTGCTGGCGTTGCGCGCCCTGACCGCCTTGCCGTTACCCGCCGCTTTGCCCGGGGATGCCAGTGTGCAGCGCCAGGCGGCGGCAAGCTGGGCTTATCCGCTGATCGGCGCCTTGATCGGCCTGGGCGGTGGCCTGGTATTCCTGGCCGCCGTGTCGCTGGGGCTTGGCATCGGCAGCGCCGCGCTGCTTGCCATAGCCAGCCAGATATTGCTGACTGGCGGGCGCCACGAGCGCAGCCTGGCCAGACTGACGGATGGTTTTCGCGGCTGGCGCCTGATGCCGGCGGATCCTGCACACTTTGGCAACCGGATCGGCATCAATGGCCTGCTGGCTTTGCTGCTGCTGATCGCCTTGCGCAGCAACGGCATTGAGGATTTGGCCAACAGCCTGCTCTCTGTCGCGGAGGAATTTGAAGCCACGGTGAGTTATGGCACCGCTGCCACCATTGCCCTGGTGCTGGCCGGCGCCGGTTCACGCGCCGCCATGGTATGGGTGTGGTTTCTGCTGCCGCCGGCACCGAATGACCAGGCCGGGCCGGCCGAGGGCGATGTGCCGCTGGCCGCCGCCCTACAGGCCGGTGCGCTGGCGTTGCTCTGCGGCCTGCTGCTGCTCAGCCTGAAACTGCTGCTGGCGGTTATCCTGACCGTGGCGCTGGTGGCGCTGGCGATGCACGCCCTGGGCCGCAAGCGGCTTGGCGGCCATGATGAAGCCCTGCTCGGCTCGACGCAGCAGGTGGCCGAAGTGACGATCCTGCTGGTGCTCAGCGCCACCGCCGTGGCGCTCTGAGTTACGTCACGCCGCTGCCAATGCCTCACGGTGTTCGATATGCGCCATGATGGCGTGAAACCACAGCCAGGCGGCGCGGTGCTGGCCATCGCGGCTGAAATGCGCGCTATCGCCCAGGCCGGCGCGATTCTCGTCGCCCACCAGGCGATCAGTATCAGCCCCCGGAAAGATTGTATCGTCCCTACGCCATAACTTGTCGACGGCGGCGCGCAAGGCATCCTCACGTTCCGGCAGGCTGTAAACCGTGGGATGTTTGGTGGATTTGGCCACCAGCCAATCCGGCGTGAAATCCAGGTCTTCGGCCAGGGCGCGCTGGATGCGCTTCAGCCGCCGGCTCCATTCCTCCGGCGCCATGCCATCCTGCACATCCTTTTCGCCCTGCGCCCACAGCACGGCCCGGAAGCGGCCCAGCGACAAGGCGATATCGCGCATATATTCAAACAGTTTTTCGTCCGGGTGCCATTTCTCTATCCCAGAGCCGCCAAAAGACAGATTGGCAAAGCCGACCGGCACACCCAGCACCCCCACCAGCATGTCGCCAACCAGCGGCCAGATGCTGCCACCATCAAAACGCTGGTGCATATGGAACATCGCCTGCATGCGATTGACATGCGCCCAGTAGCGCTCGCCATCTTCCGGGTAATCCAGCGTCGGCTGCGGGTCATGCGCCACGCGCCACAGCTTGCGGCGCGGACTCAGCGCCACCACCCGGCCCTTCGGTTCGGTCACGGCCATGCGGCTGGAATGGTAGTTGCCGGCATAGGATTGCCCGGCGATCAGATAGACCTCGCCGATGCCGAAAGGGGCAATCGAGATTTCCTTGCCGCCCTGGCGCAAATTGGCCAGATACCAGCCGCCGGCCGGCAGGGCGATGCGACAGGAAAAGCGGCCCTTGCTGTCAGTCCGCAGGCCCAATTCGGGCGCCACCAGTTCACGCGGCACATCGGCGGTCATGATACGCAGGCTGACCGCCGAATTGGGCGCCGCCGTGCCGGCGAAGCGCACCACGGTGCGGCCGGGTAATGGTCCCGGCTCGGCAATAAAATCCGCCTTGGGTTCCTCCACACGCGCCAGTCGACGCTGATAAACCGCATAAGGTACTGGAGACGTTAAAGCCAGCATGCAACTACCTTCCTGGTTGTTCCATCGGATACACCGGCTGCCAAAACTTCTGGAGCTGGTGGCGCGGCGCCGTATCCGGCAGCCACGCATCATCCGCGCGGACGGGCCGAAGCCCGTAGGGACAGGTCACGACACCAACTGGCGCCGCCCCGTAAGGACCGATGACCAAAAAAGCCGGCCATCCGCCCAGGAGTATTCATTGTAACTATTTGAAATCGTCGGCTGTAGCAACCTTTGATTATCCGGCGATGGCGAATAAGTAGCTTGTTCCGCTGCGGAACCCAGCCAATTTTATCGAAGAATGTTTATGTAGATTTTATTTCCTGGAAAACCAATCAAGGCTGGCCATAGCCCAAAAGCAAAGGGCCGGGGTTGCCCCCGGCCCTCGCCGCTTGTTGTTTTGTGGCGGGATCAGTGTGCCAGCATCGCCAGCAGCAGCAAGGCCACGATGTTGGTGATCTTGATCAGCGGGTTCACGGCCGGGCCGGCCGTGTCCTTGTAAGGATCGCCGACGGTATCGCCGGTCACGGCTGCCTTATGGGCATCCGAACCCTTGCCGCCATGATGGCCTTCCTCAATGTACTTCTTGGCATTGTCCCAGGCACCGCCGCCGGCGGTCATGGAAATCGCCACGAATACGCCGGTGACGATCACACCCAGCAGCATCGCGCCCACAGCGGCAAAAGCGGCCGCCTGGCCGGCAATCACCAGGATCACATAATACAGCACGATCGGGCTGAGCACCGGCAGCAGGCTGGGGATGATCATCTCCCGGATCGCCGCCTTGGTCAGCAAATCCACTGCCTTGGAATAGTCCGGCTTGGCCGTGCCTTCCATGATGCCGGGGATTTCCTTGAACTGGCGCCGCACCTCAACCACCACCGAGCCGGCAGCACGGCCGACCGCAGTCATGCCCATGGCGCCGAACAGATACGGCAGCAGACCACCGATCAGCAGGCCCACCACCACATAGGGGTTGCTGAGCGAGAAGTCGATCGTGACGCCCTTGAAGAAGTATTTGAGGTCTTCCGTATAGGCGGCAAACAGCACCAGCGAGCCGAAGCCGGCCGAACCGATGGCATAGCCCTTGGTCACGGCCTTGGTGGTGTTACCCACGGCGTCGAGCGCGTCGGTGGTCTTGCGCACATCCTTGGGCAGGTCCGACATTTCGGCGATGCCGCCGGCATTGTCGGTAACCGGGCCATAGGCGTCCAGCGCCACCACCATACCGGCCAGGGCCAGCATCGTGGTAACCGCCACGGCAATGCCGAGCAGACCCGCCAGCATGTTGGTGACGATGATGCCGGCAACAATGAACAAAGCCGGCAGAGCGGTGGCTTCCATCGACACGGCAAGGCCCTGGATCACGTTGGTGCCATGGCCGGTGGTGGAAGCCTGGGCCACGCTGCGCACCGGGCGATACTCGGTCGAGGTATAATACTCGGTTGCCCAGACGATCAGCGCCGTCACCACCAGACCGGCGATACCGCACCAGAACAGGCTCATTGCCGTGAAGCTCTTGGCGCCCACGGTGAAGCCGGCATCCATGCTGCCGAAAATCCAGGTGGTCACCGGGTACAAGGCGATGGCCGACAGGATGCCGGTAACGATCAGGCCCTTGTAGAGCGCGCCCATGATGTTCTGCGACGCGCCCAGCTTGACGAAATAGGTGCCAATCACCGAGGTGATGATGCAGGCGCCGGAGATCACCAGCGGATACAGCATGAACTTGGCGGCAGTGGCGGCATCGGCGGCGAAGTAGATCGACGACAACACCATGGTGGCAACGATGGTCACCGCATAGGTTTCAAACAAGTCAGCGGCCATGCCGGCGCAATCGCCCACATTGTCGCCCACATTGTCGGCGATCACGGCCGGGTTGCGGGGGTCATCCTCGGGAATGCCGGCTTCCACCTTGCCCACCAGGTCGGCGCCCACATCGGCGCCCTTG
>DLGP01000146.1:0-12501 GCA_002482765.1 Alphaproteobacteria bacterium UBA7691 | reverse complement strand
GCGACGTGGCGCCCATCTTGATCAGCGCCCAGTAGTAGACAGCAACGCCGAGCAGCGCCAGGCCAACCACCAGCATGCCGGTAACGGCGCCAGACTTGAAAGCCAGGTCGAGGCCCTGGGCCAGACCCTGGCGCGACGCCTCGGCGGTGCGCACATTGGCCCGTACCGAGACATTCATGCCGATATAGCCGGCGGCGCCAGACAGCACGGCACCGATCAGGAAGCCGATGGCAACCTTAAGGCCGAGCGCAAAGAACAGGATCACCAGCACAACGGCGCCGACGATGCCGATGGTGCGGTATTGACGATTGAGATAAGCCGAAGCGCCTTCCTGGATCGCAGCGGCGATCTCCTGCATGCGCTGATTGCCGGGCGATGCCGACAATACGGATCTTGATGTGACATACCCATACACCAGGGCGATCACGCCGCAGGCGATGGTGAACAACAACTCAGTCATGGTGGGATTCCCCTCGTGCTTGCCCTAATTACGGTCGTTCCTCTTTCCCTGCCGGATACGCTGAACACGCTTATCTTCAAGCCGGCCGGGAAGCCCCCGCCCCGGCGCTGCCGGGGCTTTTGCATTGGCGACGATGCCAGAAACCGGCAAAGCGCGCAATAACAAGCGTTTGGTGGGTTTTTCCGAGTCCCAGAGCGAGTCCCGGGTCGAGCCCCAGGGCGAGTCTCAGGCCGAGCCGAAGGCCCGCCGCCGCACCAGGATCAGCCATATCGCCGCCAGACCGGCGATCAGGATGAACGGCAAAGACGCCAGCGATACCGAATTCCAGCCATAATGATACAGCAGCTTGCCGGAGCCGAGTGACGCCAGCGCCACGGTGCCAAACACCAGAAAATCGTTCAGCGCCTGGGTTTTGAACCGCTCGGCCGGTCGGTAGACCTCGGTGAGCAAGGCTGTGCCGCCAATGTACATAAAATTCCACCCCACCCCGAGCAGCGCCAGGGCAGCCTGGAATTGCCACACATCCTGGCCGCTGAGCGCAATCGCCATGCAGAGCAAGGTCAGGCCGGTGCCGATGATGATGATGCGCAGGGCGCCATAGCGTGCGATCAGATTGCCGGTGAAGAAGCTGGGGAAGAACATGCCGAAGACATGCCACTGGATCACTGTGGCGGCGTCACTGAATGGATGCGCGCAAATCTGCATCGCAAGCGGCGTTGCCGTCATCATCAGGTTCATCACGCCATAGCCGAACATGCCGGCCATCGCCGCCACCACAAAGCTGGGCTGGCGCACAATCTCGGCCAGCGGCCGGCCGCTATCGCGCAGTTCAGCCACATTCGGCTTTGGCAGGCGCAGGAACAGCAGCACGCCCAGCACCAGCAGCGGCAGCAGCGCGGCAACGATATACGAACCGAGGAACAGATGCGGCGACAGCGCCTCGCGGGTGTATTTGGCGATTTCAGGCCCGAGGAAAGCCGAGCACAGGCCGCCCACCATGACCCAGGAAATCGCCCGGCTCTTGAAATGCTGAGGCGCAATATCGGCCGCAGCAAAACGATAGAGCTGCGTGAAGGAATTGGAGGCGCCAAACACAAAGGCGCCGAGGCAGAACAGCCAGAACAGGCCGGCATAAAGCCCGATGCCGGCGATTGCCGAGCCGATGGCGGCCAGCAAACAGCCAAGCACAAAGCCCGGCTTGCGCCCGACCCGGTTCATCAGCATTGAGGCCGGAATCGTAGCCAAAGCCGTGCCGGCAACTACGAAGGTGACCGGCAGGGTGGCATAGGCCTTGTCCTCCACCAGCACATGGCCCACCAGCCCGCCAAGGGTGACTTGCAGCGTGTTGGCCGAATTGCCCAGCGCCATACAGAGCGCAAGCAGGAATACATTACGCTTGGCTGCTGTTTCGGATTGGGCGGTCTGGCCTGTAGCTGACTGATCGGTCACGAATATGTCCTGCCGGGGTTACTTCAATGGAGAGAGGATGTTGAGCAGCAAAACCTGGGTAACCAGGCCCTTGCCCATCACCTCCTCGGTTGGCTGGCGCAGCAAGTTGCGCAATTCAGCCAGGTCCTTGGTCTCAAACCGCACCGGCACCTTGATCGGGTCCAGCCGCATCAATTCGCGGATATAACGGTCGCGCAGCAGGTGCATCTTGCTGTTGATCTCGGGCACGTTGTCGGGCGGTGCTTCCAGATGGAAGATCACAATCACCTCGCGCAGCTTCTGCCCTTCCGGCTGCACCCAGACACTGAAGGGATCAAGCGGGATGAAGGCCGGGCGCTTGATCGGCGCCGGCGGTGGCGCTTCCTCGGCATTTTCGGCTACCGGCTTTTTGGCAAAGACCAGCAGATACGCCGCCACGCCGCCGCCGGCCAATGCCAGCAGCACGATCACGCCAATGATGATGAGCGCCAGCTTGCGGCCCATGATGGTCCCGAGTCGTTAACGCGCCGACTTTAACTCCAGTTCAAAAATGTTGATAGCCACGCGGGCCGATCAGCATCGGCTGACCGGCAGCATCAAGCAGCCGCAGCCCGTCGCCGCCCTCGCCGGCTGCCAGAAAGCGCCCGATGCGGGTGAGCTGCGTGGCGTTATCGCGGGCCAGGCTTTGCAAGGCGGCCTCGGCTTCCAGCGGCGCCGCCAGCAGAATTTCATAATCATCACCGCCAGCCAGCAGATCGGTCAGCGGCTGACCGGCAGCAAGCGCTGCGGCTGAAAGCGGTATATCGGCGGCGCTGATTTCGACCACAAGGCCAGCCTGCCGCGCCATATGGCCGGCATCCTGCAACAGACCGTCCGACACATCCATCGCTGCCCGCGCCAGCCCGCGCATGCCAAGGCCAAAGCCCAGGCGCGGTTCCGGCAGATGCAGCCGGGTGTCGCAGAAAGCCGCCGCTGCTGCCGGCAAAGTCAAACGGCCCAGCTTGGCCTGCAAGCCGAGCCAGGCATCGCCGATACTGCCGGTGACAAAAAGCGCATCGCCGGCCAAAGCTGCGCTGCGCCGGATCATGCCGCCCTGCGGCACCAGGCCCAGGGCGGTCAGGCTCAGCATCAGGCCGCCGGGGGCGCGCACCGTGTCGCCGCCGGAAAGCCGGATGCCGAAGCGCGCCTGATCTTCGGCCAGCCCCGCCGTGAAAGCCGCAAGCCAGGCTGCGTCAGGCGCCGCCGGCAGGCCGAGCACAAGCTGATAGGCATAGGGCGTGGCGCCCTTGGCGGCGAGATCAGACAGATTCACCCGCAGCAATTTTTGCGCAATACGCGCCGGCCCATCCGTATCCAGGAAATGGATGCCGGCAATGAAGGCATCGGTGGTGACCACCAGTTCCTGCCCTGGCGGCACCGGCAAAGCGGCAGCATCATCTGTGAGGCTGAAGGCGCCCGGCAGCCCGGCGCTCAGCGGCGCCAAATACTGTGCGATGAGGTCGAATTCGCCGAGCGGCATCGGCGCACGTCCCCTTTCCGGCCTTAGCGGGCCGTGAACTCGTTGGGCCGCAAGCGGCGCGCCAGGCCATCCAGCACACCATTGGCCAGCTTGATCTCGCGCGGGCTGAAAAACGCCCGCACCACGCCGAGATATTCATCAATGATGGTGCCGGCCGGAACGTCAATACGCGCCAGCAATTCATAGGCGGCGGCGCGGATGGAGAGGCGCAGAATGGCTTCCAGCCGCTCCAGCGCATCGACACGCGGCATGGCGGCGCGAATCTGCTCGTCGATCTCGGCCTGGCGTTTCACCGTGCCGCGCACCACATCGCCGAACCAGTCGGCATCGGCCTCGCGGAACTGCTCGCCCTCAATCTCCTGGCCCAGCCGGGCCTCGCGGAAATCCTGGATCACGCCCTCGGCCGGCTTGCCGGAAAACTCGATCTCATACAGCGCCTGTACTGCAAAAAGGCGCGCCACGGAGCGGCGGCCGGCCGGCTTCGGGGCCTTTACGGGATGGGTCATGACGAGAAAAGCTGCTTCAGACCGATCATGGCAACACAGGCCAGGGCGGCATCACCGCCCTTGTTCTGGCGGTCGGCGCGCGCACGATCCCAGGCCTGATCCTCATTCTCCACCGTGAGAATGCCGTTGCCGATGGCAAGCTGGTGATCCAGCGCCAGTGACTGCAAGGCGCGGGCGCTTTCGTTGGTCACGATCTCATAATGTGTGGTCTCGCCGCGAATGACGCAGCCCAGGGCCACAAAGCCATCATAGGCGCGGCTGCCGCTGCGATTCATGGCAAAGCGGATCGCGGCCGGAATTTCCAGCGCACCCGGCACATCGATACGGTCGTAATCAAAATCCGACGCTTCGATAACGGCCCGCGCGCCTTCAAACAGCGCATCGGCAATATCTTCGTAGAAGCGCGCTTCCACGATCAGCACACGCGGCTTGCGCATGTCGAGCATCAGCGAGCCACGCACCTGCGACTTGGCGGTGGCGAATTTCTTGATCCTTGATACCGGCTTGGCTTTGCCGGCTTTCGGCTTACGCGCCACCATGTTTCAGATCTCCCCCTTGCGCACCACCACGGGGCGGGTTTCCGCCACAGTGAGGCCATAACCTTCCAGGCCAACGATGGTTTTCTGGATATTCGACAGCAGGATCATGTCTCGAACGCCAAGATCCAGCAGGATCTGCGCGCCGATGCCATAATCCCGGAGTTGCCCCTGGTTTTCAACCGGCTCGCCCATTTTGCGCCGCAGCACATCCGACAGCGCGGTGGGCCGGGGTTCGCGCAGCAACACCACCACGCCACGGCCGGCTTCGCCGATCATGCGCATCGATTCATGCAGGATGCCGGAACGGGCGCCATGGTCGCCCAGCAGGTCGCCCAGCACGTTCATGGCATGCATGCGCACCATCACCGGGCCGCCCGCCGCGCTGACATCGCCTTTCACCAGGGCAATATGCTCGGCATATTCCACGGTGTTGCGATACACGATCATGCGGAAATCGCCGCCCCACACACTATCGATAGCGCCTTCCACCACACGCTCGACCAGATTGTCGTGTTTGCGGCGATAGGCGATCAGATCGGCGATGGTGCCGATCTTGAGGCCATGGAACTGGGCGAATTTCACCAGGTCGGGCAGCCGCGCCATGGTGCCGTCATCGTTCATGATCTCGCAGATCACACCCGAGGGGTCCAGCCCGGCCAGGCGGGCAATGTCCACCGCCGCCTCGGTATGGCCGGCGCGCACCAGGGTGCCGCCATCGCGCGCCATCAGCGGAAAGATATGGCCCGGCGTGGCGATATCGCTGGCATGCGTGGCCGGATCAATCGCCACGGCCACGGTGCGGGCGCGGTCGGCGGCAGAGATGCCGGTGGTGACACCTTCGCGCGCCTCGATCGAAACCGTGAAGGCGGTGCCGTGGCGCGAGGAATTATTCTGCGCCATCAGCGGCAGTTTAAGATGCTCGCAGCGCTGTTTGGTCAGCGACAGGCAGATCAGGCCACGGCCGTATTTGGCCATGAAATTGATCGCATCGGCATCGCATCTGGCCGCCGGAATGTAGAGGTCGCCCTCATTCTCGCGGTCTTCCTCGTCCACCAGGATCACCATGCGGCCACGCTTGGCCTCGGCGATGATCTCCTCCGAATTGGCGAGGTATTTGTTCAAATCGGCTAAATCATTCACGGCTTCACCCAATCGCGCAAGCGCGCCACATAACGCGCCAAAGTATCCACTTCAAAATTCACACTATCGCCTAGCTTCAGGCCGCCCAGCGTAGTCACCTGCTGGGTATGCGGTATCAGGTTGATGCCGAACACGGCGCCCTGCACGGCATTCACCGTCAGCGACACACCATCCAGCGCCACCGAACCCTTCTCGGCAACAAAACCGGCCAAGGCATCCGGCACGCGGAAATCCAGCCGCAGGGAATCACCTTCCGGCTCCGCCCGCACCACTGCGGCCAGGCCGTCAACATGGCCGGAGACAATATGCCCGCCGAGTTCGCCGCCCACCTTGAGGCTGCGTTCCAGATTGACCCGGCTACCCTCGCCCCAGCGGCCCAGCGTGGTGCGCGACAGGGTTTCGGCCGAAACATCAACGGCGAACCAGTCCGCCCCGGTCTGCACCACGGTAAGGCAGCAGCCCGAGCAGGCGATGGAGGCGCCGATGGCGATACTGGCGGTATCAAACCCGGTGCGCAGACGGAAACGGGTGTCGCCGCGCTGCTCGCGCGCGATCACGGTGCCGATATCGGTGACAATGCCTGTAAACATGGAACCTATTACTAGAGCGGGCGGGCGAAGGTTTCCAGCAGGTCGTCAGCCAAAATATCGGCCTGCATGCGGCGCCAGCGCGGGGCTGCCGCTACGGTATCGATACCAAAAGCTGCAATTGCCGGCAGGCCGTCGCCGCCAATCACCGCCGGGGCGCGGAAAAACAGCAAACGATCCACCAGATCGGCACGGATCAGGCTGGCTGCCAGTTGCCCGCCGCCCTCCACCAGCAGCCGGGTGATGCCACGTTCGGCCAGGGCTTCCAGCGCCAAGCGGATATCCGGCAGGCCACTGCCGGCATCGGGTGCCACGCCAATCACCTCAACGCCACAATCGGCAAAAGCCTGTTGCCGCGCCGCATCGGCATCTTCACGGCAGATCAGCCAGGTCGGCTGGGTCTGTGCCGTCGATACCAGCTTGCTGGTGAGCGACAAGCGCAAGCGCCCATCCAGCACAATGCGCGGCGCCGGCCGCAGCGGCAGGCCGGGCAGCCGGCAGGTCAGTTCCGGATCGTCCAGCAGGGCGGTATTCGAGCCGACCAGGATCGCATCATGGCGCGCGCGCAGCAGATGGGCGCGCTGGCGCGACAGCGGATTGGTGATCCATTTGCTGTCGCCATTATGGGTGGCGATGCGGCCATCCAGGCTGACCGCCAATTTCAGCGATACCAATGGCCGGCCCTGGGTCCGGTGCAGCAGGAAGCCGGCATTAAGATCGGCGGCTTCATCACCCAGCAGGCCAATATCCAGCATAATCCCGGCGTCACGCAGGCGGGTGAAGCCTTCGCCTGAAACCCGTGGATCGGGGTCTTCCAAAGCCACCACACAGCGGCTGATGCCGGCCTGGATCAGCGCATCGGCGCAGGGCGGCGTGCGGCCATGATGGCAACATGGCTCCAGCGTGACATAGGCTGTGGCGCCCTTGGCGGCCTGGCCGGCCTGGGCCAGCGCCATCGCCTCGGCATGCGGCCGGCCGCCCACTTGGGTCCAGCCGCGGCCAACCAGCTGGCCATCGCGCACCAGCACGCAGCCCACCGCCGGATTAGGCCAAGTATTGCCCAGGCCCCGCGCCGCCAGCCCAAGCGCCAGACGCATCCAGCGTTCGTCGCGGGCGGCGCCGGCCCGGTCAGTCATCGTCGTCTTGCGGATTGCCGCTCAGCGAACCGATGAAATCCTCAAAATCCTTGGCTTCGCGGAAATTGCGATACACCGAGGCGAAGCGCACATAGGCCACCTTGTCGAGCGCCGCCAGACCATCCATCACCAGGGCGCCGATCTGGTCGGAATTGATCTCGCTCTCGCCCGAGCTTTCCAGCCGGCGCACAATGCCGTTGATCAGCCGTTCGATACGCTCGGGATCAACAGGGCGCTTGCGCGTGGCGATCTGGATCGAGCGCGCCAGCTTGTCGCGGTCAAACGGCACTTTCAGGCCGTTTTTCTTCACCACGGTCAATTCACGCAACTGGATACGTTCAAACGTGGTGAAGCGGGCGGCGCAATTGGGACAGAAGCGCCGCCGGCGGATCGCCGAGTTATCCTCGGTCGGCCGCGAATCCTTCACCTGGGTATCGTCATTGCCGCAGAACGGACACCGCATCGAATGCTTCCTTCCCCAGGAGCTGACTTAGTAGATCGGGAAGCGGCGGCACAGAGCCACCACCTTCTCGGCCACGGCACGCTCTACATCACTATTGTCGTTGCTCTTGCTCACCAGGCCATCCATCACATCGGCCATCAACTGGCCGATCTGGCGGAATTCGGCCACACCGAAGCCGCGCGTGGTGCCGGCCGGGCTGCCGACGCGCACGCCGGAGGTGACCATCGGCTTTTCCGGATCAAACGGCACGCCGTTCTTGTTGGCGGTGATGCGGGCGCGTTCCAGCGCTTCCACCACCACATTGCCCTTCAGGCCCTGCGCGCGCAGGTCAATCAGCATCAGGTGGTTGTCGGTGCCGCCCGAGGTCAGGTTATAGCCGCGTTCCTTGAGCGCACCGGCCATCGCCTTGGCATTCTCCACCACGGCAGCGGCATAGGCGCGGAATTCGGGGGTCAGCGCCTCGCCGAAAGCCACTGCCTTGGCGGCAATCACATGCATCAGCGGGCCGCCTTGCAGGCCGGGGAACACCGCCGAGTTGATCTTCTTGGCCAGCGCTTCGTCATTGGTCAGCACCATGCCGCCGCGCGGGCCGCGCAGGGTCTTGTGCGTGGTGGTGGTGACCACATGGGCATGCGGGAACGGGCTGGGATGCACCCCGCCCGCCACCAGGCCGGCAAAATGCGCCATATCCACCATGAATACCGCGCCCACACTGTCGGCGATGGCGCGGAAACGGGCGAAATCCCAGAAACGCGGATAGGCCGAGCCGCCGGCAATGATCAGCTTCGGCTTATGCTCTTCGGCACGCTTGGCCACTTCGTCCATGTCGATCAGGTGATCTTCCTGGCCGACAGTGTAGCTCACCACGTTGAACCACTTGCCCGACTGGTTGGCCGGCGAGCCGTGGGTGAGGTGGCCGCCAGCGGCAAGGTCCAGGCCCATGAAAGTGTCGCCCGGCTTAAGGCAGGCCATGAACACCGCCTGA
This sequence comes from Alphaproteobacteria bacterium UBA7691, assembly GCA_002482765.1. Taxonomy (GTDB): domain Bacteria; phylum Pseudomonadota; class Alphaproteobacteria; order Ferrovibrionales; family Ferrovibrionaceae; genus Ferrovibrio. The sequence goes on along the minus strand of DLGP01000146.1, from coordinate 3,738 downwards.
TTGGCCTGGGCGCCGGAATGCGGCTGCACATTGGCAAAGCCGCAGCCAAAAAGCTGCTTGGCGCGCTCAATCGCCAGGGTTTCGGCGATATCGACGAATTCGCAGCCATTGTAATAACGCTTGCCCGGATAACCCTCGGCATATTTGTTGGTCATCACCGAGCCCTGCGCTTCCAGCACGGCGCGGCTGACGATGTTTTCCGAAGCGATCAGCTCAATCTGCTCACGCTGGCGGCTCAGTTCCTCGGTGATCGCCTTGTAGAGCGCCGGATCGGCCTGCTCCAGGCTGCGCTCAAAGAAACCGGCATGGGTGACGGCGGGCTTGGCGGCGGGGTTGCTCATCGGCGGGCTCCTTTACGCGAGCTTGGCGACGCGCCGGGAATGGCGGCCGCCTTCAAACGGGGTGGCGAGGAAAACAGACAGACAATCCCTGGCGGTATCAATGCCGATCAGGCGGGCGCCCAGCGCCAGCACATTGGCATCGTTATGCTGGCGGCAGAGCCGGGCCGAAAGCGCATCATGCACCAGGGCCGCGCGGCAGCCCGGCACCCGGTTGGCGGCAATGGAAATGCCGATGCCGCTGCCGCAAACCGCCACGCCGAACTGCGCCTGGCCGCTGGCCACGGCCTCGCCAAGGGCGCGGCCAAAATCCGGGTAATCCACACTTTCCGGGCCATGGGTGCCCAGGTCGGTCACGCTGTAACCCTGGCTTTCCAGCTCGGCCTTGAGCAGGGTCTTCAACTCAAAACCGGCATGGTCCGCCGCCACGGCGATAGCGGGCTTGCTCATGGGCTGGTGCGCTCCGGGGAAAGGATTGGGCTGGACGGCCGGAACCTACAATATCCGGTGGCCGCCGCCAATACCGACCGCTAGGGAAAAGCGGCACGCCCAGACTGCCCCCTTCCCCGCCCTGGTGTGCGGACATGACCTACACCACAATCGTCATGGTCGGCGCAGGCCGACCATCCACGAATTCGTTATTTCTCAGGGATTTGAGCAAAAAACGTGGATGGTACGCCTTCGCGTACCATGACAGACTTTGCTGTGAGGTCGGGCAAGCACTGCCCTGCGTTATCCGCGTTAAAGAACGCCACTCCCGCCACAACAAAAGAAATACTGTTTCAGAAAAAAAGCCCGGCAGGTTTCCCCGCCGGGCTTTCCGGAACTATCCGCGAACGGATATCAGTTCACGTAGTCGTAGGCGCCGTCCTTCCAGACATAGACCTGGTAGGCCGGATTGGTGGTATCGCCCTTGGCATCGAACTTGATGTCGTTCAGCACGGTCTTGAAGCTGCCGGCGCGCATCGCCTTCTCCACATCGGCGGTCTTGACCGATTTGGCGGTGGTGGCGGCCTGCGCCCAGACCTGGACGGCGGCATAGGTGTAGAGGGTGTAGCCCTCGGGGTCGTAACCGCCGGCCTTGAACTTGTCGACAATCGGCTTGGCCACCGGGTTCTTGCGCGGATCGGCATCGAAGGTCATCAGCGTACCCTGGCCGGCAGTGCCGGAAATCGCCCAGAGCTGCTTGTCGACCAGCGCATCGCCGCCCATCAGCGGGGCGGTGAGGCCCTGCTCCTTGGCCTGGCGCACGATCAGGCCGGCTTCCGGATGGTAGCCGCCGAGATAGATCAGCTCGATGCCGGCCTGCTTCATTTTCGAGATCAGCGCCGAGTAATCCTTCTCGCCGGCCGAAATCGCTTCATACATCGCCTCGGTCACGCCCTTGCTGTTGAGACGCTTCTTGGTCTCGTCGGCGAGGCCCTTACCATAGGCGGTCTTGTCATGCAGGATGGCGACCTTCTTGCCCTTGAACTTGTCGGCAATGTAATCGCCCGCCACCATGCCCTGCTGGTCGTCGCGGCCGCAGACGCGGAAGGTGTTCTTGTAGCCACGATCGGTAAAGGTAGGGTTGGTCGAGGCCGGCGAAATTTGCAGGATGTTTTCTTCCTTGTAGACATCCGAGGCCGGGATCGAGGAGCCCGAGCAGAAATGGCCGATCACCACGGCAACCTTTTCCTGCACCGACTTGTTGGCCACCGCCACCGCCTGCTTCGGATCGCACTGGTCGTCGCCGAGCACAAGCTGGATCTTCTGGCCGTTGACGCCGCCGGCGGCATTGAGATCAGCCACCGCCATTTCGGCGCCGCGCTTCATCTGCTCGCCGAAGCTGGCGAGCTGGCCGGTGAGCGGGCCATTGAGCGAAATCTTGATCTGCGCCTGCGCTGTGCCGGCCATCAGGCCGAGCGCGGCGACAAGGCCGAGACCGTATTTGAAGCTACGCATAATTAAACCTCCCCTGGTTTGCGGATGATAAAACTCTAGTCCGATGCGTGGCGCGCGGCAACGGAAAGGACATCAGCCCGGCGCTTTCTCGCGCCAGGCGAATAGCCCGTCGCGCTGATAGAGCCAGGGATATTGGTGCACCATCATATCCACCCGGGTGAGGCGGAAGCCGATGCCGGCCAGGCCGATCAGCACCAGGGCGGCAAAGATGAAAGGCAGGATGGCAAGCAATTCGCCGCCGAACAGGGCAAAAACCAGGAAACGATTGCTGGCCGCCAGCAACAGGCCATAGGGCGCCAATTGCCAGGCCGGGCGCCAGGTATTGGCCAAAGCCTGCCCCATCAGGAAAGCACAGCCGCCCACCAGCACCAGCGTGAAGCCGATAAACACGGCCCAGGAAGAACCCAGCACGACGATCATCCATGGCCCCCTTCCAGATAGGCGGCGCGAATCTGTTCGTCGGCCAGCAACTCGGCACCCGAACCGCTCATGGTGATGGCGCCATTCACCAGCACATAGCCGCGATGCGCCAGACGCAGCGCGTGATAGGCATTCTGCTCCACCAGCAGTACGGTCACGCCATCGCGTTTGTTGATTTCCTCGATGATAGAGAAAATCTGCCGCACCACCAGCGGCGCCAGGCCGAGCGAGGGTTCATCCAGCAGCAGCAGGCGCGGCCGGCTCATCAGCGCACGGGCAATCGCCAGCATCTGCTGCTCGCCGCCCGACAAGGTGCCGCCACGCTGCTCGCGGCGTTCCTTCAGGCGCGGAAACAGGCCGAAGACCCGCTCAAGATCACTGTCAAAATGCGCCGGATCGGCAGCCACGGCGCCCATGCGCAGGTTTTCCAGCACGGTCATGCGTGGAAAGATGCGGCGCCCTTCCGGCGCATGCGCCAGGCCGCGCCGCACCAGATGATGCGTCGGCACGCCGATCAGGCTTTCGCCTTCCAGCCGGATATCGCCCTGACGCGGGCGCGGTGTGCCGCAGATGCTCATCAGCAAGGTGGATTTGCCGGCACCATTGGCGCCGATCAGGGCCACGATCTCGCCTTGCTGCACTTCCAGGTCCACGCCCTTCAGCGCATGCACGGCGCCGTAATAACTTTGCAGGCCGCGAATGCTCAGCATCTCAGGCCGCCCCCGCTTCCGGCGTCTCAAAATCCTCGCCCAGATAAGCCTTGATAACCACCGGGTCGTTGCGGATTTCGTCAGGGCTGCCATCGGCGATCTTCTTGCCGTAATCCAGCACCACGATATGGTCGGATATCTGCATCACCACGCTCATGTCATGCTCGATCAGCAGAACGCCGCAGCCATGCGTGTCGCGGATGAATTGCAGCAGGGCATTGAGATCGGCGGATTCACGCGGGTTGAGGCCGGCGGCCGGCTCGTCGAGGCAGAGCAGGACCGGGTCGGTGCACATGGCCCGCGCGATCTCCAGCCGGCGCTGGTCG
>DLGP01000116.1 GCA_002482765.1 Alphaproteobacteria bacterium UBA7691 | reverse complement strand
TGACCGTGAACAGCCGCACCGGCAGGCCGTAATTATCCATGCCGATAGCGACAATATGCGCCAGTGCCGCCGCGCCAAGCGGGCCGCAGGGCACTTTCAGCCCCGGCTTGGCCCATTGCGCCGGCTCAAACCGCTCGGGCAGATGATGCGGCCGCATGAAAACGTGGAAATGGCCATGCTCGCGCGCATCGCCGCGATGCGCATGATAATAGTATTGCGCGCCGCTTTCCGGATCGAACACATCGCCGGCCGGATAATGCTCCTGCTCATAGAAATCGCCCTGGCCGCGCAGCAATTCGGCCACCAGATTGCCGCGCCGTGCCGCCAGACCTTCCTGTATCCGCAACACCTCGACACCGGCCGCCAGCATACTCTGCAAGCGGGGTTGGCCAAGGCTGGTCATCATGTTCATGCGCCGCAACCCTTGCTGAAACCGGCACAGCTAACCATGCGCCTCTTAAGCGGTGGTAAATGCCGCCGCAGCGAATCGCGCCTGTGGAAAAAATAGCTGCGGCATCCGGTCGCTTTGACCCGGCGCCCCCCCGTGCTAAATCAGGCGCATAGTCTTACCCCCCCAGCAGAGCCTGTAGATTTGGGAGCCCCGACCATGCTGCGCAGCCTGACCCTTGCCACTGCCCTTAGCCTCGGCCTCGGCTTTGCCGTCCCCGGCCCGGCGCAAGCCGCCGATGCCGCCGCCGGCCAGAAGGCTTATGCCAAATGCCGGGTCTGCCATGCGCTGGAAGCCGGCAAGAATGGTGTTGGCCCCAGCCTGAAGGGCCTGTTTGGCCGCAAATCCGGCACCGGCGCCGGCTTCAAATATTCCGATGCCATGGTGGCCAAGGGCGTGGTGTGGGATGAGGCCAGCATTGCCGCCTATATCGCCGATCCGAAGGGTTATATCCCCGGCAACAAGATGATCTTCCCCGGTATCAAGAAGGAAAGCGAAGTGGCCGATATCATTGCCTATCTGAAAGAGGCGACCAAGTAAGGCCATATCCCACCTAGGCGGGTAAATTTAACCCGTCCCCCTCGCCCTTTCCTCGCCGGGAACCAGTTTGTATTCTCGGACCATGAGGGATGGCGCCATGATTCGTCTGCCAAGCGCGACACGGCTTCCTGCACCGAGGCAAATCGGGCGTCGCGGCTTGTTGCTGGCCGGGCTGCTGCTGCCACTGGCAGCGATCCGCCCGGCCCAGGCGGCCAACCCGGCCGCCGCCGCCAATTTCATCCAGCAACTGGGGCAATACACGCTGGGCATCCTGCAACAGCCGCTATCCTTGCCGCAGCGCGAGGCGCAATTGCGCGAGCTGCTGCGCCAGGGCTTTGACCTGCCCTTCATCGCCCGCTTTGTGCTGGGCCGCGCCTATAACGGCCTGACCCCGGACCAGGCAGCCGAATACCAGCAGGTGTTCAGCGACTTTGTGCTACGCAGCTATGCGCGCCGCTTGGCCGGCTTCCAGGCCAGCGGCTTCAACATCCTGGGCACGCGCGCAGTTGGCGATAGCGACACTGAAGTGGCCACCCGTATCGATCCGCAAAATGGCCAGCCGATCCGCTGCGACTGGCGGGTGCGGGAATTTGCCGGGCCGCGCCTCGGCATCATTGATGTGACTGTGGAAGGCGTCAGCATGGCGCTGACCCAGCGCGATGAATTCACCGCCGTGGCAAGCAGCCGGGGTGTTGGCGATCTGATCGGCGTGTTGCGCGCCCGGGCCGACCGCGAAAGCATCAGCGCCGTGCGTTGAGCAACCCGGCAGCAAGGGCCGGGCGAGAAAGAAGTGGGAGTGAACGACATGAAGCTGCTACGCAAAACCCTCGCCGCCAGCGGCTTGGCTATGCTGCTGATGCATGGCCCCGTTCTGGCCCAGCAGGGCGGCCCCGCTGCCTATGACAACGGCCTGGCCGCTTATGAACGTGCTGATTTTGATACCGCGCTGAAGCTATGGCTGCCGCTGGCGGAAGCCGGCGATGCCCGGGCGCAATATAATCTTGGCGTGCTGTACAGCGATGGGCTGGGCCTATCGGAAGACCTGCGCGCCGCTATTGCCTGGTGGCGCAAGGCGGCAGCACAGGAACATCCCCAGGCGCTGCATAACCTGGCCATGCTCTATATTGCCGGCGACGGTGTAGCGCAGGATATGGCCGAGGCGCGCAAGCTTTTGGAACGCGCCCAGTCCAATGGCTCGGCGCGCACGCTGTACAGCCTGGGCAAGATGTATCTGGAGGGCCTGGGCGGGCCGGAAAACAAACCCGCCGCTTTTGCCCTGCTGCTGCGGGCCGGCGAAATGGGGCTGGACAAGGCACAGTATAATCTCGGCAAGATGTATCGCGACGGCGAAGGCACACACCGCGATCTGGTGGCCGCCGCCGGCTGGTTCACCAAGGCCGCCGAACAGAATTACGCCCAGGCGCAAAATCATATCGGCAACCGCTATCTGCGCGGCGAAGGGGTGCAGCAGGATGATGTGCTGGGCCTGTCATGGCTCACCCTGGCGGCGCGCAGCGGCCATCCGGCCGCCATCGACCGGCTGGCCGAATTACGCGGCAAGCTGGATGCGGCCTTGTTTGCCGAAGCCGAGCAGCGCGCCGATACATTTGGCAAAACCGCCAAACCCTGAACCAGCCAAAGCCAATCCGACCTGAGGGCCGCAACCGCATGAAACGCCACCATACGGCCCTGATCGGTCTACTATTTCTGGCGCAGCCGGCAGCAGTGCAGGCGCAAAACGTGGCACCGGCGGTGGCCGCAGAAATCGCCGCCATCCTGCAACAGGCCGGCATTGATCAGACCCGCGAACGCGCCACCTATGGCAATCTGGGCAATGGCCAGATCCTGGCCACCAAGGAACGCCAGCTTGAGGCCCGGGTGGGGCGTGATCTGGCCACTATCGTTGGCCGCGAGGCGGTGTCTGACCGCCGCCGCGCCCAGGAAACCGCCGCCTATATTGCACGGGTGGCGCCGAGTTTTGGCCCCCAGGCCTATCAGGCTGCCGCCAATTACGCCGCCGCCGCGCCCACCGCCC
>DLGP01000088.1 GCA_002482765.1 Alphaproteobacteria bacterium UBA7691 | reverse complement strand
GGGAGGGGGGGTGGAAGGGGCAATCGCCACATTATCAGCCCCGTAAATACTGGGTTTAGTTAATCGCGGTGATCCCGCCGCGTGCGACGCGCTCGCGGTAGCGGCTCATGAAGGCTTCGTATTGGCCGATCTGGGCGATGGCCGAGGCCAGTTCGCGTGGGTCGCCGGTGCCGCGTGCGATGGTGGAGGCGATGGCGTTGAAGGTTTCGGCATCGGGTGTGCCGTTGAATTTGTCCTGGTATTTTTTGCGCAGGTCTTCGAGGCCGGCAATGTCGTTGGTGAGCGAAAGCGCCACGCCGAGCTGCAACACCTGCTTGCGTTCCTCGGGCTGCAACGGCGCCGGGTCGCTGAAGCGGTTGCCGAGATTCTGGCCGATGACGCGGGCCGCTGCCACCCAATCCTTGGCGCGCCAATGGATATCAGCGCGCAGGCCGCGGGCTTCGGCGCTGCCATCATTGCCGAGCAGGTTCTGCGCCTCGGCGAAACGGTCGAGATCGGCCAGGGCGCGCACCTGCAACAGCCGCCGCTCCTGCACCAGGCTGCCCGGCAGGCCGCCGGCTTCGGTGCCTTGCAGCGCCTTGAGCGCGGCTTCCGGCTTGCGATCCAACAGGTTGACCACGGCGAGCCGGGCGCCGGCCTTGGCGCGCTCCTCGCCGCGCAGGCGATATTGAATCTGGTGTTCCAGCAATTCGGCGGCGCGGTTGAGCAGATCAACCCCCACCAGCCGATCCGCCAGCTTGCCGATGATCTCGTCGCCTTCCGGCCCGGGCGGGGTCAGTTCACGGTAATCATAATACAGCGCCAGCGCCGCCAGCGGCGGCATTGATTGCGCGCCGCCATCCAGGAACAGGCGGGCGAATTCATCACTCATCTGCTTGGTCAGCAGCGGGATATCGGCGGATTTGGGAAAGTATTTCACCAATTGGCGGAAGGTGCCGATGCCGGCGCGCAGATCGCCGCTGGCGAATTGCAATTCACCCAGCCGGCGCAGCAGATTGAATTCATACGGATCGCCGCGCCAGGCAAAACGCAGACCATCCAGCCGGTCGATGGCCTCGGCGTTGCTAAGCTGCTTGCGCGCCAGCAGAAATTCGATCTTGGCATAGTCGGCATAGGCGCGCGCCTTGCGATCACCGCTGGCAACGGCGAAATCAAAATGCCGGATCGCCTCTTCCGGCTTGTTCTGCGCCTGCGCCAGCAGGCCGCGCACATAGGATGCCTCGGCGGCCTGGCCACGGCTGAGCTGGTCATTCTCCAGCGCCTTGACCTCAGCCTCGGCGCCAGCCACATCACCACCCGAAAGCCAGGCCCGCGCCATCGCCAAACGCAGCGGGCCGCGCACATCAGGCGGGAAGCGGTTCACCGCCGCGCCGGCCTGGCTGAAGGATTTGCGCGCCGAAGGCCAATCATCGCGCATCGCCGCCAGCAGGCCGCGATAGGCCAGCACATCGGGATCGTCGTCGAACACACGCGAGTCAAGATCGGTGGCGGCATCATTGACCCGGCCGAGCTTGAGATTGCTCACGCCGCGCATGGCGCGGTAGCGCTTGTCACGCTCAAGCTCGGGATTTTCCTGCCGCGCCTTGGCCAGCACACCCAGCGCCTCGGCGTGCAGTTCATTGGCAAAATAGAATTGCGCCAGCGCCATGCGGGCATTGCCGCGCTGCGCATTCGGCACCAGGCCAACCCGGCGCTGCATATTCTGCTTCTGCTCCAGGATGCCGGCGCCTTCCGCCTTGCGCCATTCATTGTAGTCAAAAATCTCGTTGCCGCCGCGGCGCGGATCGGCACCGCGCGGCGCCGACAATGACAGGCCATTGCTGGAGGCCAGTTCAATACCGCGTGGATAGCGCCGCACGTCCAAAGCCTCGGCCTTACGTTCCAGCGCCAGGCCCTGGAAGCTCGGCAGCACCGTGGCCTCAACAAATTCACGCCGTTCCGGTACACCACCATTGGCGCCGGCAAACGGCACCACGGTGATTGTGTCGCCCACATCCGGATCCGGCACCAGCAGCGGCGGCGATGGATCATTGGCGGCGAAGAACAGCTTGGCGCCGGCATCGGAATCAAGCAGGCGGCGCACATCAATCGGCGGCAGCCGCCCACTCGGATTGGCCGGCGCAGCATTGCCGCCCTCGGCTTCGGCATTCTCTGCCCGCATCTGATCGGGCTGCACCGTGTTGATGGCAATCGACCAGCCGGCATTGCGGCGCGTGAAAGCGGTGGTGGTGCCGGCCGGCACCGCCAGGCGCAGCACGGTCATGTTGGGGATCGGCAATTGTTCGATATCGCTGATCTGGCCATTCCAGTCGCGGGTGGTGATCGGGCGCAGGTCAATCTGCGCCGGGCGGTCAAATACCAGCCACAGATAGCCATTACGCAGAAAAGCCGCCGCCGCCGAAACCCGGGTGAACGGAAAAATCAGCAACGGCCCGGTGCGCGCGGAATCCACCACTGGCACCAGCGGATCGCCGCTCAATGGCCCGGTCGGGCGCGGCGGCATCAGGTTTTTCGGCGCGGCGGCCTGCACCGGCAAC
>DLGP01000060.1 GCA_002482765.1 Alphaproteobacteria bacterium UBA7691 | reverse complement strand
GAGGCACTGCGCAGCGCTGCCGGCCTGCCTCGCGCTGTCGCGGACGGATCGACTTGTCGCGATCTGTCTCCACGATTGCTGGTCTACTCGAAGCCGTTCTTGAATATCGTGTCGTTGCCCGCGCCGTCGCTGCCCTGCACGCGCAATACGCCGGAATTGTTCGGGTCAAGCCAATCCTTCAGGCGCTGGCTGGCGTTGGATCCGGTAAATGCGACGGACAGCTTGCCATAGCAGTCATAGCCGGAGTTTGGCACGCTGCCGCTGCACTGCGCCGTGCCACCCGACAGCACGCCGATCACGAGTCTCCCGCCACCCGATGCATCTCCTGCAGGAATCCAGATTCCGGAACCGGAGGATCCTCCTTCGGTCGTACCCTGCGTATACGGGGCACCGGTGCGCCAGTGTGTATTCGTCGTGCCGCCGCCAGTACCGATGCAGTTGTTCATCGTGCTTATGCCATTGGCGTCCTCGGTGATCTTCTTCACGTCACCGCTCGGATGATGGATTCCGATGGTGCCGGCCGGCGTGGTTCCTGTGGCATCCCAACCGGAATAAAACACATTGAATTCGGCTGCGGGGACACTGGTCAGTTGCACCAGGGTGGTATCGACGTTGGCGCGCGTCATGCGCAAGGTGGCACCGGACTGATTCTGTGCCATCGATGCACCCGTGTTGGTTGCGCACTGCGTCGACTGGTAGTTCCAGTAAAACGTCATCGTCCCTGCCACCGCGTTCGTGCTGACGCAATGCGCGGCGGTCAGGAAGTAGGGCGTGCCGTCATGCTCCGCATTGGTGACCAGCGACCCGCTGCACAAATAGGTGCCGCCATCGACGAGTGTGTAGCGCGCGACGCTGCGAATCTGATCCGGATACGGATTTCCCAGGGCGCAGGCGACGTTGATGTTGCATGCGCCCGAACCGCCGAGGGGCACGAAGCCTCCCTCACGCGAAAACATGTCGCGATATCCGGCACCGACATAGGTGACTTCGAGCTGATGTTCCGAAGTGCCTGCCGGCAAATGCAGTTCGATCATCGCCTCTTCGCCCGGCACCATGGCCGCCCACAACTGGCCGGACGGATTCACGTCGGCGGCGCGATACGGGCCGGACGAATAACGCTCGCTGGTGCTGTAGACAAACACGGTGGCACCTTCGGGCAACTGGAAGCGGGCAAAGCCGATTTGCAGGTCGGTCGCTTGTGGAGCCAGCACGCGCAGACGCCACAGCCGACTGCCATCCGCAAGGGTCTGCCATGTGCCCTCTTTCGTCGTATCGGCGCTGACATCCGATCCTCGCGCAACACGCATGCGCTTGTTCGCGGACCCACCTGCCGCTGCGGCAAGCAGCGCTTCGTCCTCCGCAAGCAAGGCGGATCGATCGACAATCGGAAGCAGCAACGACGGCACATCGGAATCCGGCACCGCCAAGGACTCCGACCACGCCTGCGGTTGCTGGGCAGCTTGCACCGACGTGCAGCACATGCATGCCGCCAGGATGCTGCAAAGGAAAATGTGTTTTGCGACGACCATCGACTGTACTCCGGAACCAGGCATGCCTAGCCGCTGGGGGGCATTCCCGCAACAGCTGAATGACATGTGATCAAGTGACTGGAACCCCTGCGCGCCTATTCTGGCTGCCACGCGGTAAAAGATCCGTTACCCTGCAAAACCCAGCGCAGGCGTGTATCATGCGCGCCCATTCATCCATCCATCCGCATTGAAGGATATATGACGAAATGAGCAGCACCCTGTTCACCTCCGAATCGGTTTCCGAAGGCCATCCCGACAAGGTCGCCGACCAGATCTCGGATGCCGTCGTCGATCTTTTCCTCGCCCGCGACCCCCAGGCCCGTGTCGCCTGCGAGACGATGACGACCCCCAACCGCGTCATCCTCGCCGGCGAAGTGCGCGGCGAAGGCATGATCGACGCCACCGGCAACTGGGCGCCCGGCGCGCAGGAAGATATCCAGCGCGTGGTCCGCGAGACCGTGAAGCGCATCGGCTATGAGCAGACCGGCTTCCACTGGCAGAACCTGCACTTCGAAAACCACCTCCACCCCCAGCCCGCCCATATCGCGCAGGGCGTCGACGAATCGGGCAACAAGGACGAAGGCGCCGGCGACCAGGGCATCATGTTCGGCTTTGCCTGCGACGAGACGCCGGAATTGATGCCGGCGCCGATCCAGCTGTCGCATAACATCCTCAAGCTGATGGCCGATGCGCGCCATTCCGGCAAGGAGCCGCTGCTTGGCCCCGATGCCAAGAGCCAGGTCACCCTGCTATACAAGGATGGCAAGCCGACCGGCGCCACCGCCATTGTGGTGTCGACCCAGCATGCCGCCACCGATGCCAAGGGCCGCGAACTGGAATCGGGCGATATCAAGAAGATCGTGCGGCCCTATGTGCTCAAGGCGCTGCCCAAGGGCTGGATGTGCGATGAAGACCAGTTCTACGTCAACCCGACCGGCCGTTTTGTCATCGGCGGCCCGGATGGCGATGCCGGCCTGACCGGCCGCAAGATCATCGTGGATACCTACGGCGGCGCGGCGCCGCATGGCGGCGGCGCTTTCTCCGGCAAGGACCCGACCAAGGTGGATCGCTCGGCGGCTTATGCCGCGCGCTATCTGGCCAAGAATGTGGTGGCTGCCGGCCTGGCTTCGCGCTGCCTGATCCAGCTTTCCTACGCCATCGGCGTGGCGCATCCGCTGTCGGTCTATGTTTCCACCTTCGGCACCGGCAAGGCTGACGAGGCCAAGATTTCCAAGGTGCTCCAGGAGCTGGTGTCGCTCAGCCCGCGCGGCATCCGCGAGCATCTCAAGCTCAACCGACCGATCTATGCCCGCACTGCGGCCTACGGCCATTTTGGCCGCAAGCCGGAGAAGGATGGCGGCTTCTCATGGGAAAAGACCGATCTGGTCAAGGACCTGAAGTCGGCCTTCAACGTGAAGTGACGACCGCTTCCGACAAGGAAACGGTGGCCGATACTGAAATGGACGGCGTGGCAGAGATGCCGCGCCGTCTCATTTTTGGCCGTCGCCGTGGCCGCAAGCTGACACCGCTGAGCGCCGAGCGCATGGACACGCTGCTGCCGCGCCTGGAACTGCCGCGTGCCGATAGCCCGGTGCAGTTCGGCAAGCCGGTGGCGACCACCTGGCTGGAAATCGGCTTTGGCTTTGGCGATCATCTGCTGGCCCAGGCCGAGGCGCATCCGGCTGTTGGCATCATCGGCGTGGAGCCGTTTCTCAACGGCGTGGCCAAGCTGGTTGGTGTGGTGGCCGACAAGGCCGAGGCCGGTGATGAAGATCTGGCGCATCGCATCCGGCTGTTCACCGATGATGCCCGCCTGCTGCTCAAGGCTTTGCCCACAGCCAGCATAGAGCGCGCCTTTGTGTTGTTTCCCGATCCCTGGCCGAAGAAGCGCCATCAATGGCGCCGCATCGTCAACCCGGATACGCTGGCTGATCTGGCGCGCGTGATCCGCCCGGGCGGTGAATTGCGCCTGGGCACCGATGTGCCGGATTACGGCCGCGCCATGCTGCTGCATGCCCTGGCCGAGCCGCGCTTCCGCTGGCTGGCCGAGTGTGCCGCCGATTGGCGCCAGCGGCCGGCGGATTGGCCCAGCAGCAAGTATGAGCGAAAAGCAGTGGCTGCCGGTCGCGCCTGCCTGTATTTTCGGTTTCAGCGCCTCTGATCCGATATTCGGGGTTTGCCCATGACGCTGCGGCTCATTCTGGCCGGCATTGCCGGCGGTCTGATTGCGGCCCTGCTGCTCACGCTGGGCCAGCATATCCTTGAATTGCCGCTGCGGCGCGCGGCGCTGGAACTGGCCGGGCTGGATTTGCCGCCGCCCAACAAGCAGATGGATGCGCTGATCCTGCGCAACATTGCCTTCGGCGTGGTGGTGTCGATGCTGCTGGCAGCAATTTATGTGCAGCGCGCGCCACCGCCGGGCCAGGTGCGCTGGCGTGAAGCGGCCTTGTGGGGCTTGGCCGGCTTCACCGCCCTGGCGCTGCTGCCGGCGCTCAGCACACCACCCAGCCTGAGTGAAATCAGCCCCGAAGGCCGCTCATTCTGGTGGCTGGCGGCGGCGGCAGGTGCCGTGTTTGGCCTTGCGCTGCTCGCCTTTGGCCGGCGCTGGCGCTGGTTTGGCTTGGTGCCGGCGCTGCTACCGCCGGTTTTAGCGCCGGAATCCGCCATCGAAGCTGAAGACTCAATGCTGCCGCCCGGCTTTATGCTGGTTGATCTTGGCCTCGACCTGCTGTTCTGGCTGGCGCTGGGCTTGGGCACTGCCTGGGTGCTGCGGCGCATGAGCCAGGCCGTTTCCAGCTAGAAAAGCCTTGCATCCTGGGAATTTGCGGGTATAAAGGCGCCACATTGCTGGCCTGGTCCTGGGTTGGATCAGAAGGATGAGGAAATGGGCCAGACGGCCCATTTTTCGTTTCGGAACTTCGGTTCCGTTTCCGGGGGACAGGCCGTATCCGACCTTTACATGGAGTGTAGCCCCGAGGCATGACCGCGGTTGCCAAGATCGAGCAGCTTATCGAGCCCACGCTCAGCGCAATGGGCTATTTGCTGGTGCGTGTGCGACTGCAAGGCGGTCAGCGTCCGGTGTTGCAGATCATGGCTGAACGCGACAGCGGCGGGGCAGCGCATGATGGCGGCTTCACCATCGAGGATTGCACCGAGATCAGCCGCGCCGTGTCGGCTATTCTGGATGTCGAAGACCCGATAAAGGAAGCCTATAATCTGGAAGTCTCCTCGCCCGGGCTGGATCGCCCGCTGGTCAAGCCGGTGGATTTTGAGCGTTTCAAGGGCTTTGTTGCCCGCATCGAGCTGGGTGCGCTGCATCAGGGCCGCAAGCGTTTCCGTGGCCGCTTGCTCGGCCTGGAAGGCGCTGCCGGCGTGATGCTGGAAGATGAGGAAGCCGGCAAGGACGGGCAGGTGCAGCGCTGGGTGCTGCCACATGCCGACATTGCCAGCGCCAAGCTGGTGCTGACTGATGAATTGCTCCGCCATGGGGCCAGCCTGAAGGCTGCCCTGGCGGAAACCGGTGCCGCTGCCGGCACTGAAACCGCCATTGCGTAAACGATCTAGGACGCGTTCGAGGACCCGACCATGGAACCCGTGACCAGTTATAACCGCATCGAATTGCTGCAAGTGGCCGATGCGGTCGCTCGTGAAAAAACCATCGACCGCGATGTGGTGCTGATGGCGATGGAAGATGCCATCCAGAAAGCCGCGCGGGCACGCTACGGCCTGGAGAATGACATCCATGCCGATATCGACCGCAAGAGCGGCGAAATCCGCCTGGAGCGCCATTTGCAGGTGGTCGAGAAGGTGGAGAATGACGCCATCGAGATCGGCCTGGTGGAAGCGCAGCGCCGCAATCCCGATGCCCAGGTTGGCGATGTGATCGCCGAACCGCTGCCGCCGATTGATTTTGGCCGCATCCAGGCACAGACCGCCAAGCAGGTCATCGTGCAGAAGGTGCGCGAAGCCGAGCGCGAGCGGCAGTATGACGAATACAAGGATCGCATCGGCGAGATCGTCAACGGTCTGGTCAAGCGCGTTGAATACGGCAATGTCACCATCGATCTCGGCCGTGCCGAGGCGATTGTGCGCCGCGACGAATTGCTGCCGCGTGAAACCTTCCGCCAGGGTGATCGGGCGCGCGCCTATATCTACGATGTGCGCCGCGAACCGCGTGGCCCGCAGATTTTCCTGTCGCGCTCGCATCCGCAATTCATGGCCAAGCTGTTTGCCCAGGAAGTGCCGGAAGTTTATGACGGCATCATCGAAATCCGCGCCGTGGCGCGTGATCCGGGCAGTCGCGCCAAGATCGCCGTGTTGTCG
>DLGP01000090.1 GCA_002482765.1 Alphaproteobacteria bacterium UBA7691 | reverse complement strand
TTCCTGGTCGCGGCGTGGCGGGCGTGCGTCCTGATCCCGGCGCGGCGGACGGGTATCCTGGTCGCGGCGTGGCGGACGGGTGTCCTGGCCACGCTCTGCCCGTTCAACCCGTTCCACGCGCTCCAGCGCGCGGTCAATGGTGCGGGCGCTGCGCTCATGGCGCTGGCCGGGCCGATGCGCGGCCTCTCTCACCACAGCGCCGGCCTTGCCCTCATAGGGTTTGGCCTTACCGCCCGGTTTGCCTGAACCGGCATATTTACCCGAGCCGGCATGCTTACCCTGGCCGGCAGGTTTGCCCTGGCCGGCAGATCTGGGCTTGCCCGCACCACCACGGCCCGCGGCAGAATGTTTGCCGGGCGGGCGACTGGACGAGGCAGCGCCAGCGGATGCGCGGCTGGAGGGCGGACGTTTGGCGGGGGGCTTGGTCACGGCATACTCTGAATATGGGGGGATTGGCCCCCGTCATAGGCCCCGGCGTGGCCCCGGTCAATGCCGCAGGGCAATAAGCTGCGGCTTCAATCGGCCAGCAGGGCGGAAATCCAGCCGGCTTCGATCCAGTTGCGCAGCAGGCCGGCGGCGCGCAGCGGCGCCTCGGCCTCGCCGCCATGGCGCGCCAGCAAGGCGCAGAGCGCGGCAAAATCAGCACCGCCGCGCAAAGCCCAGATCGCCTCGGATTCATCCGGCGCCAACTGGCGGAACTGCACCTGGCCGGCACCGCGCCAGACCGCCCAGTTGCGCGCCCGCATCGGCAATGGCTCGGGCTGTGGCGCGGCCGGCGCAGCCGGCTCCAGGTCTCGCGCGGCAAGCCAGAAATCCGCCACGTTATAGGCCAGCGCCAGCAGATGCAGGCTGGGATGCAGGCTGAAACGCAGGCCCGGCCAGGCTTGCGCCGGCAATGCCGCCAGATCGTCGATTTGCAGCAAGGGCGCATCGGCGGCATCAAATGCCAGCCCCAGCGCCCATTCCAGCCGCGCCATGTCGGCCACGGCCGGATGCTCGTCCCAGCCGCCATTGACCACCAGAAATTCGGCCAGATGGCGGCCAAACCAGCGGATATTCGGATCATGCGACGGCTGCGCGCAGGCATAGGCATAAGACAGCGCAACAAAATCCTGCGCCCCGAGCAGCAATTCCAGCACCGGATAGTCGCGCTGCAAAACCTGGCGCAGCCGCTCCAGATAGGCATTGTGATAAATTTCCAGCCGCGCCAGTTTGCCGCCCATGCTCGCATCAGCCGGATCATCCCGGGGAGGCTGGCGGATTTGCTCGGCCAGCGCATCGGTGCCGGCTTCGCGCAGGATATAGCGCGTCATCTCACGTTGCAGGCGGTCCAGCGTCAGGCCGGTCATGCCGCCGGCTCGATTTGCAGCGCGGCGGCGGCAACGTGGCGCAACTGGCCCAGTTCAGCCAGCAAGTCGGCGAAAGGCGGGAAATTGTCGTCGCGTTCGATCATCGCCGGCAAAGCGCCAAAGCGCCGCACGGCATGGCCATAGAGATCAAACACGGCCGCCGCCACCGGCGCATCATGCGTGTCGATAATGCAGGCGCCGCTATCATCATGGCCGGCAAGATGGAATTGCGCCACGCGCTCACATGGCAAGGCATCAATGAATGCGCGCGGGTCAAAGCCCTGGTTGCGGCTGTTGACATAGACATTGTTGATATCCAGCAGCAGCAGGCAGTCGGCCTCAACACAGAGCGCGCTGAGGAATTCCCATTCGCGCAAATCCGAGCGCTGCCAGTCGATATAGGCCGACACATTCTCCAGCAGAATGCGGCAACCGAGGAAATCCTGCACCTGGCGCACCCGCGCCGCCACATGGCGCAGGCTTTCGCCGTTATAAGGCAGCGGCAGCAGATCATGCAGGTAGATGCCGTTATGGCTCGACCAGCAGAGATGATCGGAAATCCAGGCCGGCTTGACGCGGCGCGCCAGCGCCTTGACCTGGGCCAGATATTGCACATTGAGCGGATCGGTGCCGCCAATCGACAGCGACACACCATGCAGCGCCAGCGGATAACGCTCGGCGATGCGGTCAAGCTGGCGCAATGGCGCGCCGCCCGGCACCAGATAATTCTCGGTGATCGCCTCGAACCAATCCACCGGCGGCGCATGATCGAGAATATCGGCATAATATTCCGGCCGCAGCCCCAGGCCGAAGCCAAGCAGCGGCAGATCAGGCCGGATCGCGGCCGGGGATGAATGCGGCATATTCATCATGGCGCCAAGCGTAAAGCCGGCAGGCGGCAATCGCAACGGATCGCCCCCTGCCAGCTTGCATGCCTGCGAATGATCCGATCAGCCGACCTTGCCGCCAGCCTTGGTGCAGGCCGCTGCATCCGACATCGTGGTGAAGCCCTGGCCCTTGCAGGCATTGTGGCCCTTGCAGGCGCTGGAGGCGGTTTTGCAGGCGCTCTGGCCCTTGCAGGCATTGGCGCCGACACACTTCACGTCGGCAGCATGGGCCGGCGCGGTGGCAAGGGCGATGGTGCCGGCCGAGAAGAAAGCGGCGGCGGCGATGGCGATGCTGGCGGTACGGTTCATGTTAGTCTCCCTGATTAGGTTTGATCCGCCATAGCGGCGAACGGGGCGGATGCTAGGGGGGCCAAGCCGCCAATGCCTACACACGGCTCTGTGAGCCACAGCACGCGACCGTGAAGCCGTGCATGGATTTTTTATGCGGTGAATTTTGCTGACGTAGAGAAAACACCACGCCATCAGGGCCGCGTCGGTGCTGGCAGGAAAGCATGCCGGCAGGCTATGCTCACGGCATCGTGCGCTCAACCAAGGCAAAGCCACAAGGTCATCACGATGATATCAGCCCACCGCACCGCCCGGATTATCCGTCCCTGGCGATTGCCAGGCCTCTGGCTTGTGCTGCTCTTGCTGGCTGGCTGTGCCAGCCGGGCGCCGCAGACCGGGGCGATTCAGGAATTTGCCCTGCCGCCGGGCGCCGAGGCGATCTCGCTGTTTGCCGAAAGCAGCGGCGATGTGTGGTGGCTGGATAACGATGGCCGCCGGCTGTTCCGGCTGGATTATGCCCGTGGTGTGCATGAAGCCATCGCGGTGGACCCGCCCAGCCCGGCCGGCCGGCTGAACATGGATACCCAGGGCCGGCTCTGGCTGCTGAGCCGTGATGGCGCGCCGCTCTTGGCGATCCGCATCGGGGATAATGAATTGCCCAGCCGGCAAAGCCCGTGGCGGCTGGATAAGGGCCTGCCGCGTGAAGCCGACAAGCCGGCGCTTGATCCCGGCCGGGGCGGCTTCATCGCACTTTCGGCGCAGAAACAATGGCTCTGGCTGGCGCAGCCCGGCAAGCTGCTGCGGCTGGCGCTGGTGGCTCAGCCGTAGCGGATATTGCGCGGGTTGACCTTGAGCTTGATATCGTTGACCGAGATTTCCATCATGTTGATCGCGCGCTTCATGGCGTCGAGTTCTTCACGGGTCTTTTCCAGGTTGGCATTCAGCTCCGAGAGCTGACCAAACAGATTCTGCGCGGTCTTTTCGTTATCGGCAAAAAAGCGGTTATAGGCCTGATGCTGGCGCTCGATCACGCCCATGCGGTTTTCCAGCCCCTGGCGGAGCTGGCTGATGCGCATTTCAAAATTGCCCAGATGCAGCAGCAGCCAGGCGCCGCCCCAGAACAGGACAATGCCGCCGCCGAGGATATAGACCCAATCGCCCATTCTGCCGCCTCGCTTGTGACGTTCCCGGATGGACAGGATATAGGTCGGAAACCGCGCCGTGCAATCCTGCTTTAGAACCAGCACGGCTAAGTAGCAGCGGGTAATATCTGCCCGGCCAAAACCACCTGACGGCGTGGATTGAAGCCGATGCGATAGGCCAGCGCCGCCGGGCGGTCGATATCCCAGACCACAAAATCCGCCTGCTTGCCGACTGTCAATGTACCGATTTCGCTGCCAAGACCAAGCGCGCGCGCCGCCTCGCGGGTGGCGCCGGCCAGGGCTTCTTCCGGGGTGAGGCGAAACAGCGTGCAGCCCATGTTGAGCATCAGCAGCAATGACGTGACCGGCGAGGTGCCGGGATTACAATCGGTGGACAAAGCCATCGGCACACCATGCTGGCGGAACAAAGCCACCGGCGGCGCCTGGGTTTCGCGCAGGGCATAGAAGGCGCCGGGCAGCAAAACCGCCACACTGCCGGCCTGCGCCATCGCCGCCACCCCGGCTTCGTCCAGATGTTCCAGATGATCGGCCGAGAGCGCGCCGAATTCCGCCGCCAGCCGGGCGCCGCCGAGATTGCTGAGTTGCTCGGCATGCAGCTTGACCGGCAGGCCATGCGCGCGGGCCGCCTCGAATACCCGCCGCGTCTGCGCCACCGAAAAGGCAATGCCCTCGCAGAAGGCATCCACCGCATCGGCCAGGCCCTGCTGCGCTGCGGCCGGGATGATCTGGCGGCAGACCAGATCGATATACGCATCGGCGCGGCCGGCATATTCCGGCGGCAGGGCATGCGCCGCCAGCAAGGTTGTGCGAATGCGCAGCGGATAAAGCTGGCCCAGGCGGCGCGCCACGCGCAGGCATTTCAGTTCATCGGCCAGGCTGAGGCCATAGCCGGATTTGATCTCCAGCGTGGTGACGCCTTCAGCCAGCAAAGCCTTGAGGCGCGGTGCGCTCTGGTGCAGCAAATCATCTTCGCTGGCAGCGCGGGTGGCGGCCACGGTGGAGCGGATGCCGCCGCCGGCCCGGGCGATTTCCTCATAACTGGCGCCATTCAGGCGCAATTCAAATTCATGCGCGCGGTTGCCGCCAAAAACCAGATGGGTGTGGCAATCCACCAACCCCGGGGTGATCCAGCCACCCGCCAGATCATGCAGCACGGTTTGCGGGCCGATCTGCGCAGCCGGCAATGCGGCGGCCGGGCCGATCCAGGCGATGCGACCATCCCGCACGGCAATGGCGCCGGCCTCAATCGCCCCGAAGGGCCGGCCCGGAACCATGGTGGCAATATCGGCATTACGCCAAACCGTATCGAAGAACATGGTGCTGCTTTCCCAACGCGGCGGTTTCTGCCAACTTATATATACAAGTGAGGAGAAACCGTCATGCGCCGCTTTTGGCTCAGTCAGGCCCGTCTGCCGCAGGGCTGGGCAGACCAGGTGGAAATCCGGGTGGATGCCGCCGGCATCATCCGGCAATTGACGCCGAATGCCCGGCCGGCCGCCGATGCCGTGCAATTGCATGGCCCGGTGCTGCCCGGCATACCGAACCTGCATAGCCATGCCTTTCAGCGCGCCATGGCCGGGCTGGCCGAGCGCGCCGGCCCGGGTGACGACAGTTTCTGGACCTGGCGCGAGACCATGTATCGTTTTGCGCTACGGCTTGGCCCTGAGGATGTGCAGGCCATCGCCGCCCAGCTTTATGCCGAAATGCTGCAACAGGGCTATACGGCGGTGGCGGAATTCCATTATGTGCACCACCAGCCCGATGGCAGCCGCTATGACGACCCGGCGGAATTGAGCTGGCGTGTGCTGGCCGCCGCCGAGGCCACCGGCATCGGCCTGACCCATCTGCCGGTGCTGTATGCCCATGGCGGCTTCGGCCCCAAGCCGGCCGGCGAGCGGCAGCGCCGCTTCCTGCATGATGCCAAGGGTTATGCGGCGCTGCTGGAGAAACTGCGCCCGGCTTTCCGCACCGGCGGTTCGCCCTTGCGCCGCCTGGGCATTGCGCCGCATTCGCTGCGGGCGGTTTCCGGGCCTTTGCTGGCCGAGGCATTGGCGCTGACCGGGGCCGATTGGCCGGTGCATATCCATATCGCCGAGCAGACCGCCGAGGTGGATGACTGCCTGGCGCATAACGGGCAGCGCCCGGTGCAATGGCTGCTGGACCATGCCCCGGTGGACCGGCATTGGTGCCTGGTGCATGCCACGCATATCGATGCTGCCGAAACTGCGGCGCTGGCGCGCAGCGGCGCGGTGGCCGGGCTGTGCCCAACGACTGAGGCCAATCTCGGCGACGGCCTGTTCCCGGCCATCGACTATCTGGCCCAGGGCGGACAATTCGGCATCGGTTCGGATAGCCATATCAGCATCGACTGGCGCGAGGAATTGCGCCTGCTGGAATACGGCCAGCGGCTGGCACGGCGCGGCCGCACCCTGCTGGCGCAAGGCCCCGGTGGCTCCACCGGGCAGCGCCTGTTTGATGCGGCGATGGCCGGCGGCGCCCAGGCGCTGAACCAGCCGATGGGCGCCATCGCCATCGGCCGTCGCGCCGATCTGGTGCTGCTGGATGGCACGGCGCCGATGCTGGCCGGGCATGGCGCGGAAAGCCTGCTGGATGCGCTGATCTTCAGCGGCCAGCCCAATCCGGTGCGTGCGGTTTATGTCGGCGGCCGCCAGGTGGTGGCCGAGGGCCGCCATGTGCAGGCCGAGAACATCGCCGCCGCCTATCGCGCCGCCCTGACCCGGCTGACAGCATAAGGCTTGGCGCCCCCTCCCTTTACTCGTCATACCCGCGAAAGCGGGTATCCCATTTTCAGTTTTCACTTATTTTGCAAAAAACGGGATGCCCGCTTTCGTGGGCATGACGAGACGAGAATGAATTGGCTCCCGAGCAGGTATTCGCTCGCCCCATAACAAAGCGCGTCATGGTACGCGAAGGCGTACCATCCACGTTTTTTCAGCACTGGAAAATAAAACACTCGTGGATGGTCGGCCTGCGCCGACCATGACGAGCTACGTTAGGGGGCGAATAACTTGGCCATAATCTTTGGCTTTACGCTGTCCTCAGGAAATCCAGGCTGCCGTCGCCGGCGCAGAAATCGATCAGCCGGCGCATGAAGGCTTCGCCCTCGCGCACCTGGGCGATCTCGATAAATTCGTTCGGCTTATGCGCCTCGCGGATATTGCCCGGGCCGCAAACCACGGTGGGAATCTGCGCCAGGTCGAAGATGCCGGCTTCGGTGCCATAGGCCACCGCCTGGGTGCTGTTCTGCTCGGCCAGGCGCAACGCCAGCCGCTCGGCCTTGCTGGCCGGCTGCGGCAGGAAGGGCGGCACATGCGCCACCAGCCGGGTATCCACCGTTGCGCCGGGATGAATGCGCTGCATGTCGGGCAGGATACGCTCGGCGACAAAACGGTTGAACGCCGCCACCACTTGCTGGTCATGCTCGGGCCGCACTGCGCGCACATCCCACTGGAAATGGCATTCCTTGGCCAGGATGTTACGCGCCGTGCCGCCGCTGATCTGGCCCACGGTGATTGTGGTATGCGGCGGCTCAAACCGCGGCTCGGTATGCTCCGGCTGCTGGTAGACCCGTTGCAGGCGGTTCAGTTCGGCAATCATCTCGGCGGCATACTGGATGGCATTGACGCCCTGATGCGTGGCGCTGGAATGCGCCTCCAGGCCATAGACCGAGGTGTTGCAGGCGCAGACGCTTTTATGCGCATTCACCACCTGCATCTCGGTCGGCTCGCCGACAATGCACATCGCCGGCCTTGGCCCGCCGCGTTGGATGAAATCAACAATGCCATGCACACCCAAACAGCCCACTTCCTCATCATAGGAAAAGGCGAAATGCAGTGGCACCCGCAGGGGCCGGCGCAGCATTTCGGGCAGCAGAGCCAGGCAGATGGCGATGAAACTTTTCATATCCGCAGTGCCACGGCCCCAGAGCCGGCCATCATGCTCGGCAAGGCGGAACGGATCGGTATGCCAATCCTGGCCATCCACCGGCACCACATCGGTATGGCCGGACAGGATGATGCCGCCCGGCTCACGCGGCCCGATGCTGGCATAAAGATTAGCCTTGCCGCCGCTGGCATCATAGATTTTTTCGGCCACGATACCGTGGCTGCCGAGATACGCGGCGATGCAATCGATCAGGGCGAGATTTGAATCGCGGCTGGTGGTATCGAACCCGACCAGCTTTTCGATCCATTCCTGGGAGATGGGTTTGTTCATCCCCCGATGATAGTGGCATTACATGCCGGATTGAAGCGCGAGGCCATCACGCTGTTAGACCACGATATTGGCAATCGAGCCGGCATCCTTGCCGCCATTCTGTTTGATCGCAGCGCGGATCTGCTCGCGGATTTCTTCCTCGATCTTGGCCCGGGCCTCGGAATCGAGCGAACCGAGCTGATCCTCGTCCATACCCTTGCTCTTGAGATATTGCGCGCGAATGCGCTCACCAACCGACATCTTGGCGAAATCGAGAAATTCATTCTCGGTCGCCTGCTTGCTGTCTGCCGGCACAGCGCTGGTGTTGGCTGCCGATGATTTTTCGCTGCCAAGCGAGCGCGCGATGCTGCCGACCGACTGGATCAGGCCGGGTAAGGCGGTGCTGAGTGAACCGACGCCGAAGAGCGACATGGTAAGTCTCCACAAATTGCTTGCAGAGCTACCAGCAATGCCCATGCCATTACAAAAAGGCAGGAAAATCAGCGGTTTTTTACATCGGCCAGCTTGCCCGGCGGCAAATTCTGCCGGGCCGGAATTGCCGCCGGGGCCGCATCAGCGGTCGATATGGCCCAGGTCACGCGCCGGATCGAGCCGGTCGCGCACCAACTGCTTCAGCGTTTTCACATCCGGGAAACCGCCATCGCGTTTGCGTTCCCAGAGCTGCACAGCATCATATTCGATACGGAAGGCGCCGCCGGTGCTGGGCTGCAACGCCACCTCGGCCAGCTCTTCGCCGAAGGTGGCGAGCAGTTCCTGCGCCATCCAGGCGGCACGCAGCAGCCACTGGCATTGCGTGCAGTAAACGATGACGATGCGCGGCCGCGCCGACGGGCCCGGCGGCCTGCATCAGCCCTCGACGGTGCGGGCCGGCGAAGCACCGCCGATCATCGCCATGAATTCCTGCCGCGTGCGCGGGTCTTCCCGGAAGGCGCCCAGCATGCGGCTGGTGACCATGGTGACACCCGGCTTGTGGATGCCGCGTGTGGTCATACATTGATGCGCCGCCTCGATCACCACCGCCACGCCACGCGGTTGCAGCACGGTCTGGATCGTGTTGGCCACCTGGGCGGTGAGCTTTTCCTGAATTTGCAGGCGCTTGGCATAAACTTCCAGCACCCGCGCCAGCTTGGAGATACCGACCACGCGCTTGCCCGGCAGATAGGCGACATGCGCCTTGCCGATGATCGGCACCATGTGATGTTCGCAATGGCTTTCCATGCGGATATCGCGCAGCACCACCATCTCGTCGTAACCGTCGGTTTCCTCGAAGGTGCGCTCCAGCAGAGCCACCGGGTCTTCATCATAACCGGCGAAAAATTCCTCATAGGAACGCGCCACACGGTCAGGCGTGCCGACCAGGCCTTCGCGGGTAGGATCGTCGCCAGCCCAGCGGATCAGCGTGCGCACCGCCGCTTCAGCTTCCTCGCGGCTCGGCCGATCCGGCGTCACAACATCGCCTGGCTTGCTGAAACGCTTGATCTCGGCATCCTTGCCCTGCGCCATGTGGTTCATAACAAACTCTCCAGTTCCGGAAGCCCGACCCGCCATGGCCCGGCACTTCCTTCCAGATAGGGTGAAACACCGCCCAGGCAATGCCGAAATTGGCCGGTCTGTGGCCAGGATCAGTTCATCCGGCGCGCTTCATGCGGGCTATCAAGCGAAAAGGCCGGAATCGCCACATCAAAACTATCGCCGCCATGGCTGACCATCTGATAGGTGCCGACCATGAAGCCGGATGGCGTCGGCAACGGCGTGCCGCTGGTATATTCAAAACTCTCGCCCGGGCCGAGCACCGGCTGTTCGCCCACCACGCCAGGGCCACGCACTTCCTGCACCCGGCCGCGTGCATCGGTGATGCGCCAATAACGGCTGTGCAATTGCACGGTTTCGGCGCCCTGATTCTCGATGCGGATATTGTAGGCCCAGACAAAATAATTCTCGTCCGGCGAAGATTGCTCGTCGAGATAGGTCGGCCGCACGGTGATGGCGATGCCACGGGTGGTTTTCTGATACATGGCGAGGATTTTAGAACGACCGGGCAGTTTGTCCACCCTGCCAGCGAGCCGGCCTAAATACAAACGGCCGCCCCGGTTGCCCGGAGCGGCCGCTGTTTAAGCCTGGATCGAGACGCTTACTTGCGCAGGAAGATCTCGGCGCGGCGGTTCTCGTCGTTGCGCTGACCATCGGCGGTCGGCACGCGCGGACGGCTTTCGCCGAAAGCAGCGGTCTGGATCGCCGCGCCGCCAATGCCCTTGGCGGTCAGGTAATCCGCCACCGACTTGGCGCGACGCTCAGAGAGCTTCTGATTGTAGACATCCTTACCGGAACGGTCGGTATGGCCTTCGATCACGATCCGGGTGCTGCCGGTGGCGCGGTAATCGGCGATGGCGCGATCAAGCACCTGAGCCGCAACCGGGCTGATATCCGACTTGTCG
>DLGP01000161.1 GCA_002482765.1 Alphaproteobacteria bacterium UBA7691 | reverse complement strand
CATATGCGGCAGCAGCACCACATTCTTCAGTTCCAGCAGTTTCGGGTTCACCGCCGGTTCATGCTCAAACACGTCCAGCCCGGCGCCAGCGATCTCGCCCTTGCGCAGCTTGCGGATCAGGGCGTTCTCGTCGATCACCTCGCCGCGCGCGGTATTCACCACATAGGCTTGCGGCTGCAACAGGTCGAGGCGGCGGGCGGAGAGCAGGTGGAAGGTGGCCGGGGTATGCGGGCAATTCACCGAGATGATGTCCATCCGCGCCAGCATCTGGTCCAGGCTTTCCCAGTAGGTCGCTTCCAGTTCCTGCTCAATGCTGTCATGCACCCGCTTGCGGTTATGGTAGTGGATCGACAGGCCAAACGCCTTGGCGCGGCGCGCCAGCGCCTGGCCGATGCGGCCCATGCCGATGATGCCGAGCCGCTTGCCCCAGATGCGCTGACCCAGCATCCAGGTCGGCGACCAGCCCTGCCAGTCGCCACTGCGCAGCAGATTGGCGCCTTCGATCAGCCGGCGCGGGCCGGCCAGGATCAGCGCCATGGTCATGTCGGCAGTGTCTTCGGTCAGCACGCCGGGGGTGTTGGTCACGGTGATGCCGCGCTGGCGGGCGGCAGCGAGGTCGATATGGTCCACACCGGTGCCGAAATTGGCGATCAGGCGGAAATTCGGCCCGGCATGGGCCAGCACCGCGCCGTCAATGCGGTCGGTCAGGGTCGGCACCAGCACATCGGCGGTTTTGGCGGCTTCGATCAGCTCGGCCTGGCTCAGCGGTTTGTCCGAGACATTCAGCCGGGTTTCGAACAGCTCCATCATCCGGGTTTCGATCTGGTCCGGCAGCTTCCGGGTGACAACCACCAGGGGGCGCTTCTTGGGCGTGGGCATGCGGGCGTTTCCAGAGCGAAAGTGAAGACCTGACAGGCTTTGATTAGCAGATCGCCCCGACCGAGACAAACCCTCGGACGGGGCGTTTTTCCGGTACTTTCGGCTAAGATGGGCCGATCCGTTCGTGTACGAATAGCTACCTGGCAGGCTTACCGAACGTAAAGTGGCAGATATTGCCGGATGCTTTGCTCCAGACCACGATCCACATCGGCGCTGGCATCCTTGATCAGATTGTAGATCAGCATGTCGCGGTCGTTCAGCGTGGCCTTTTCGGCCAGGGTGCCGGAGCGTTTGGCCGAGGCACTGGCCTCGCCGAGTTTGAAGCCGCGCGCATCGCGCACTTCCACCACCAGGCCCAGACTGACCTCAAAGCGCGATACCTGGTCATTGGTGAACTGGCCGCGCAAACCGGGGGTCTTGGCGATATCCTGCTCGATCACGCTGGCATCCTTGATCACCACGCGCACCGAATTGGGCTGCGAATTATCCAGCTGCACCCGGTCGCGCGCCCAGCGTTCGGCCACCCGGGCCGGCGGCTGCGGCAGCATATGTTCGATATAGGGCGAGGCGAAGCTGGAGCGGAATTCGTTCACCGTCTCCACCGAGCCGGCGGCGAAGATCAGCGGGCCGGATTGCGCAAAGCCGATTTCGGGCAGGTTGAGGCGCGGCGGCGGCGGCGTGGTGCAGGCGGCCAGGGCGGTCAGGAATACAACAGCCAGGGCAGCGGCTTTGGGGAATCGCATGCTCGATCTCCTCGTTTTTGTCAGGCGCCACTTAAAGGCGCCAAATGCGGCCAGATTACGGCAGATTTTGGACCATTTCGGCCGGAAAGCGATAGGTTTCGCTACAAAACTGGCAAGTCGCCGCCACCTGGCCGTCTGCCACGATGTGGTTGATCTCCTCGGCGGTGAAGGAGCGCAGGATGCCCAGAATACGATCCGCATTGCAGGTGCAGCGCGCGGCCAGCGCCATCGGCTCATAAACCCGCACACCGTCTTCATGGTAAAGGCGGTAAAGCAGGTCATGCGGCGGCAGGGCCGGGTCGCAGAATTCCTGCACCTTGGCGGTGGCGGTCAGCGCCTTCACCCGTTCCCAGGCCTCGTCGCGTTCCTCGGGGCCAAGGCCGCCAGCCTTGGCCGGCAATTGCTGCACCAGCAGGCCGCCGGCGCGCCATCGGCGCCGGCCATCGGCGCCTGCCACCCGGGCCGCGCCCAGCGAAACCCGCGCCGCCAACTGTTCGGATTGGGCAAAATAGGCATGCGCCGCTTCGGCCAGGTTGGCGCCGGAAAGATCGACGATGCCCTGATAGCGTTCCATATCCTCGCCGGCCGGGTCGATGGTGAAGGCCAGATAGCCCTTGCCCAGCAGCAGCGGCACCGGCGCGGCGCGCGGTGCCGGCCCGGGGCCAAGTTCCAGCCCGGCCAGGCGTTCGGCATCAAAACTGGCATAGCCGCGCAATGCGCCGCTGCCGATATCGTTTTCGGATGTGCCGGTGCGATAATCCGCCACCAGCAGCGAAACCGGGCCGTCGCCCTTGGCCTGCAAGGTGAAGATGCCGTCAAATTTCAGCGCCGTGGCCATGGTGGCGGCCAGCGCCACCGCCTCGGCCACCAATTGCGCCACCGGATTGGGGTAGTCATGCTTGGCCAGGGCATCATCCAGCGCCGCGCCCAGCCGCACCAGGCGGCCGCGCACGTCACAGGCTTCGACCTGGAAGGGCTGCGAGAGATCGTCGGTCAATGCAGGGGTCAAATCAGCCGCCAAAACACCAGGCCAGAATCGCCTTCTGCGCATGCAGGCGGTTCTCGGCCTCGTCAAACACCACCGAACGCGGCCCGTCGATCACCTCGGCGGTGACTTCCTCGCCGCGATGCGCCGGCAGGCAATGCATGAAGATGCTATTGCCGGCCGCCTTGTCCATCAGCGCCTGATCAACACGATAGGGTTCCAGCGCGGCATGGCGGCGCGCGGCCTGCTCATCCTGGCCCATCGAAACCCAGGTATCTGCCACCACACATTCGGCATCGGCCACGGCTGCCGCCGGGTCGTTGCTGATATTGACCATGCCGCCTTCGGCTTTTGCCCAGTTGAGCAGGCTGTCTGCCGGATGCAGGCCGGCCGGGCAGGCCAGATCAAGCCGGAAGCCGAATTTCACCGCCGCATGAATCCATGAGGCGGCAACATTGTTGCCATCGCCGATCCAGGCCACCTTGCGGCCGGCAACCGGCCCCAGCTTTTCTTCGAAGGTGAGCAGGTCGGCCATGATCTGGCAGGGATGGCTGTCATCGGTCAGGCCGTTGATCACCGGGATATCGGCATTGGCGGCCAGTTCCAGCATGTTGGCATGCTTGGTGGTGCGCAGCATCACCGCATCCACCATGCGCGACAGCACGCGCGCGGTATCGGCAATGGTTTCGCCCCGGCCAAGCTGCAAGTCGTCGGCACGCAACGCCATGGTGCTGCCGCCAAGCTGGCGCATCGCGGTGTCGAAAGACAGCCGGGTGCGGGTCGAGGGCTTCTCGAAGATCATCGCCAGCACACGGTCGCGGCCGGGTGCATCCGGTTCCTCGCGGCCCTTGGGCCAGCCGGCGCGGCCGGCCTTCATGTGTGCGGCATGATCCAGGATTGCCCGCAGCGTTGCCGCGGGCAGCTCCTTCAGATCGAGGAAATGCCGCGGCCCGCTCATGCTGCGCCGGCCTTGGCGGTTTCCGCTGGTGCCAGCTTCGCCTCCAGCGCCACACAGGCTGCTTCCAGCTTGCGCACCGCCTCGCCGATTTCGGCATCGCTCACAGTCAGGGGCGGCAGCAGGCGCAGGGTGTTTTCCGAGGCCGTCACCGTCACCATTTCCTGGTTCACCAGCTCGTTGAGCAGATCACCATTCGGCACGCGGGTTTTCACCGCCAGCAGCAGGCCCTGGCCGCGCACGCCCTCGATGATATCGGGATGGCGATCCGCGATCATGGCCAGTTGCTGGCGCAGCCGCAGGCCATTTTGCTGCACCTGATCCAGGAAACCAGGCGCCAGCATCACATCCAGCACGGCATTGCCGGCGGTCATCGCCAGCAGGTTGCCGCCAAAAGTTGTGCCATGCGTGCCGGGTGCGATGCCGCTGGCAGCGCGCGCGGTGGCCAGGATCGCCGCCACCGGGAAGCCGCCGCCCAGGCCCTTGGCCG
>DLGP01000124.1 GCA_002482765.1 Alphaproteobacteria bacterium UBA7691 | reverse complement strand
AAGGCGTACCATCCACGTGTTTTTCTGTCGGACAGAATGAAAGCACTCATGGATGGTCGGCCTACGCCGACCATGACGATTATAATGTGGCTCCACAGCGCCCCGCCGCTACTTCTTCTTGCCGGGCAGGGTGCCCATGTATTTGCAGATGATGCCCAGCATCACCTCGTCGGCGCCGCCGCCGATGGAGGCCAGGCGGTTATCGCGATAGGCACGGCTGATCGGGGTTTCGTTCATGAAGCCCATGCCGCCGTAATATTGCAGGCAGGCATCGGTCAGTTCGCGCACCAATCGGCCGGCCTTCAGCTTGGCCATCGAGGCCAGCTTGGTGACATCCTCGCCGTTCAGCATCAAGCCGGCGGCGCGATAGCTGATCGAGCGCAGCAATTCCACCTCGGTCTGCAATTCGGCAAGGCGGAAATGCACCACCTGATTATCCAGGATCGACTGGCCAAAAGCCTTGCGGTTGCGGGTATACTCGATGGTGTCGGCGATGATGCGATCCAGCGCCACCAGCATCGAGATGGCGCACCATAGCCGTTCTTCCTGGAACTGCATCATCTGGTAGACAAAGCCATGGCCTTCCTGGCCGATGAGATGACGGCGCGGCACACGCACATCGTCAAAGAATAATTGCGCCGTATCCGACGAGCGCATGCCGAGCTTGTCGAGTTTACGCGCCACCGTTACGCCCTTGGTTTTCAGCGGCAGCACAATCAGCGACTTGTTCTGATGCATCGGGCCATCGCCGGTATTGGCCAGCAGGCACATCCAGTCGGCTTGTGTGCCATTGGTGATCCAAAGCTTGCCGCCATTGATCACATAATCATCACCATCATGCCGCGCCGTGGTTTTGATATTCGCCACATCCGAGCCGGCGCCGGGTTCCGACACGCCAATGCAGCTTACCATCTCGCCGGCAATCGCCGGCACCAGGAATTCGCGGCGCAATTCATCCGAGCCGAAACGCGCCAAAGCCGGCGTCGCCATATCGGTCTGCACACCAATCGCCATCGGCACGCCGCCGCAGGTGATATGGCCCAGGGCTTCCACCATCATCATGTGATAGGAATAATCCAAGCCCAGCCCGCCATAGGCTTCCGGCTTGTTGATGCCAAGGAAACCGAGCTGGCCCATCTTGCGGAACAGCTCATGCGCCGGGAAAAATCCGTCGCGCTCCCATTCATCAACATGCGGGTTGATCTCGGCCTCAACAAATTTCTGCACGTTGCGGCGGATTTCTTCGTGTTCCTGGGTCAATGCCAGCATTGTGTTTTTCCTCCCGTGAATTGTTTTGTCTGTCACATGCGGCCGATGCCGAAAGCGTTGGCCTTGGGCTGGCGGCGATCAGCATCGCGGCAGGCCGCCAGGCAGAGCGCCAGCAGGCGGCGTGAATCACGTGGATCGATCAGGCCGTCATCCCAGAGCCGTGCCGTGGCAAACAGCGCGGTGCTTTCCTTTTCCATCTTCTTGATCACCTTCTGCCGCATACCCTCGATCATCGCCGCATCGGGTTCGGCGCCGGCGCGGCGGAATTTCTCCTCGGCCACGATGGCCAGCACGCCGGCAGCCTGTTCCGGCCCCATCACGGCAATGCGGTTATTCGGCCAGGCGAAGATGAAACGCGGATCATAGGCGCGGCCGCACATGCCGTNNGATGATGCCGTCGTCCCAGAGCCGCGCGGAGGAATAGAGCGGCTGGCCCTCGGTCTCGAACTGGTCGAGGATCGGCTTCTTGAACGCCGCCTCATCCTCGGCCGGCCAGGTGCCGCCCTTGCGCTCGATGCCCTCGCGCCTGACGATGGCAAGCACGGTGGCGGCCTGTTCGCCGCCCATCACCGAGATGCGCGCGTTCGGCCACATCCAAAGGAAGCGTGGGGAATAGGCCCGCCCGCACATGCCGTAATTGCCGGCGCCAAAGGATGCGCCGATATGCAGGGTCAACTTCGGCACCCGGGCATTGGTGACGGCCTGGATCATCTTCGAGCCATGTTTGACGATGCCGCCGCGTTCGGCTTCCTTGCCCACCATGTAGCCGGTGGTGTTCTGCAAAAACACCAGCGGCATGTCGGCCTGGTCACAAAGCTGGATGAACTGCGCCGCCTTGGTGGCACCCTGGGCATCGATCGGGCCATTATTGCCGATGATGCCCACGGCTTCGCCTTCAATCGTCGCCTGGCCGCAAACCGTGTGGCTGCCATACAAAGCCTTGAAATCCACAAAGTCGG
Organism: Alphaproteobacteria bacterium UBA7691; assembly: GCA_002482765.1. Lineage (GTDB taxonomy): Bacteria > Pseudomonadota > Alphaproteobacteria > Ferrovibrionales > Ferrovibrionaceae > Ferrovibrio. The sequence continues at coordinate 6,230 of DLGP01000124.1, read as the reverse complement.
AATCATCCACCAGCCGGGCGATCACCTCGCGCACATCATAGGGTTTGCGGTAATCCACCGGCACCACGCCGCAAAGTTCATCCGGGCTGTAGCGCGGTTCGCGCCAGGCTTTGACCTGGGCCGGCGCCAGCCGTTCATTCCACGGGATTTTCGCCAGGATGTCGCGTGCGATGCGCAGCCCATCGGCATCATCCTCGGCGAGATATTCCGCCACGCCGGAAACCGTGCTGTGCATCTCGGCGCCGCCCAGTTCCTCGTCGGTGGCGATTTCGCCGGTGGCGGTTTTAAGCAGCGGCGGCCCGGCCAGGAAAATCTTGGCGCGCTGCTTCACCACCACCACATAATCGGATAGCCCGGGCTGATAGGCGCCGCCCGCTGTGGAAGAGCCATGCACCACGGTGATATGCGGGATGCCGGCCGCCGAAAGCCGCGCCAGATTGGCGAAAGTCTGGCCGCCGGCAACAAAGATTTCCGCCTGATAATTCAGATTGGCGCCGCCGGATTCCACCAGGCTGACCAAAGGCAGTTTGTTCTTGAGGCAGATTTCCTGGGCGCGCAGGGTTTTCGCCAGGCCCATCGGCGCGATGGTGCCGCCCTTGATGCCGCTATCGGATGCCGTGACCATGCAGCGGATGCCGGAGACATAGCCGATGCCGGCGATGAAGCCGCCGCCCATGATATTCTCGGCGCCATCATCATCATGCATGTTGAGGCCGCAGAGTGTGGACAGTTCCAGCCAGGGCGCGCCGCGATCCAGCAGGAAGGCGATACGCTGGCGCGGCGTGAGCTGGCCGCGTTTCTGGAATACCGGCAGCTTGGCATTTGAGGTGTCACGCACACGCTGTTCCAGGGCGCGGAACTGCTCGATCAGCGCCAGCATCTCGGCGCGGTTTTTCTGGAAGCTTTCGCTGCCCGGATCGATCTGCGACTGGATCACCGCCATGGCTCAATCCTCCTGCAACACTTTCGGCATCACGGCGCGGTGAAACCCATCGAAGGCGGACGATTTGCGGTGTTTCGGCAAGGCATAATTCGGCCGCGCATTCGGCACCGCGCCATCCACCCGGATGCAGGACCCACTGATGAAGCCGGCGGCCGGCGAGAGCAGGAACACGATGGCGGCGGAAACCTCGGCCTCGCTGCCGAGCCGCTGCAACGGCACTTTCTCGCGCATCGAGCGGATCACCGGCCCCATCCAGTCGGGATAGGTGTCCATGCCCGAGGAGGCGATCCAGCCCGGCGCCACGGCATTGACCCGCACATTGGCGGCGCCCCATTCGCAGGCGGCGGTTTCGGTGAAATTCAGCATGCCGGCGCGCGCAGCGCCGCTATGGCCCATATTGGGCATGCCGCCCCACATATCGGCGATGATATTGACAATGGCGCCGCCATGATCGGCCATCCATTGCGTGAAACATTCCCGCGCCATCAGGAAACCGCCGGTGAGATTGTTGCGCACCACGGTTTCCCAGCCCTTCTGGTTGATCTGTGCCAGCGGCGCCGGGAATTGCCCGCCGGCATTGTTCACCAGGCCGTCGATACGGCCAAAATGTTTCAGGATATCGGCCACCGTGGCGGCCACCGCCGCCTCGTCGCGGATATCACAGCTCCAGCCGGCCGCCACCACCTCCGGCACATCCTGGCGCAATTCGGCCAGCACGCTATCCAGCTTGTCCTGCTTACGGCCGATCAGCGCCAGGCGGGCGCCCAGGCTGGCCAGTTCATGCGCCGTGCAGCGCCCGATGCCGCTGCCGCCGCCGGTGACAATCACCACCTGGCCGTCAAACAGCCCGGGGCGGAATACCGATGCGTAACCTGCCGTAACCGCGTTATGGGCCATGATAGCCGGCGCTCCCTGGTTTCCTCTTATGCTTTCCGAGAAAGCTACCTTGACGTTAACGTAAACGTCAAGGTAGCTTGCGCGCCGGATCACATTTCCAGGGAGGAAACAATGTCGCTTGAGCAGATCACCCAGACCATGGCCAGCCGCGTCGCCGCCGGCAGCGGCCTGAATGCCACGGTGAAGTTTGATTTCGGCGATGACGGCATCGTGTTTGTGGATGGCAACAACAACACGGTGTCAAACGAGGATGCCGAGGCGGATTGCACCATCACCATCACGATGGCGAATTTCCAAGCCCTGGCCAGCGGCGACCTGGACCCGACCACCGCCTTCATGATGGGCAAGCTGAAGGTGAAGGGCAATATGGGCATTGCCATGAAGCTGCAAAGCCTGCTCGGCTGAGCCGGGCTTTTCTATCCCGCCTTACGCGGCAGCAGCCGGCTGGCCGGAAACACCACACTGACCCGGGTGCCCTGGCTAGGCGCGCTGCTGATCGCCACCTCGCCATCATGCAGCCGCGCCAATGCCCGCACGATGGCCAGGCCCAGCCCGGCGCCCTGATGTTGCCGCCGATACACATTGTCGATTTGGGCAAAGGGCTGCATCAGTTTGGGTATGTCGCGCGCGGCAATGCCGATGCCGCTATCCGCCACCCAGAATGACAGGCCATCTGGGCCAAGTCCGGCACCACATTCGATACGCCCGCCGGCCGGGGTGAATTTCACGGCGTTGGATAACAGGTTGAGCAAAATCTGGCGCAGGCCGCGCTGATCGGCGCGCAGCAGCGGCAGGTTCGGCTGAATGTCAAAATTGAGCGTAAGCTTTGCATCATCGATCTGATGCCGCATCAGGCTCACGGCATCGTTGATCTCATCCCCAAGCTGCACCTCACCTTCTTCGATGCTGAACTTGCCGGCCTCGATACGGGTCAGGTCAAGCAGATCGTTGATGATGTTGAGCAGATGCAGCCCGCTGCCATGGATGTCGTTGGCATAGCTGCGCACCCGCTCCTGCTCGGTAGCACTGACAACACCACTTTTCAGTAATTCGGAAAAGCCGATAATGGCGTTCAGCGGCGTGCGCAATTCATGGCTCATATTAGCCAGGAACATGGTTTTGGCACGATTGGCTGTTTCGGCCGCTTCCTTGGCCTGACGCAATGATTCGGCATTCTGGATCGCCGCAGTGATGTCGCTGGTGGTGCCGATCACCGTGGTCACATTGCCCCCGGCATCGCGCCGCACAGTATAATCAACGCGCAGATGGCGCACTTCGCCGCTCGGCAGCAGCACACGATGCTGCCATTGCGGTGGCGCCTCGCCTCTCAGCGCCTTGGCATAAACAGCCGCAACCTCGGCACGATCCTCCGGATGCACGCGTCTCAGCCAGGCGTCTATGCCGCCCTCGAAGCTAGCCTTGTTGATGCCCCAGATCTGATACACGCGGTCGTCCACGTTGCCGACCTGCCGGATCGGATCGTAAGACCAGATGCCGATACCGCTGGCATCCACCGCCATGCGCAGATACAGGTTCAGTTCAGCAAGCGCCGACTCCTGCGCTTTACGTTCACTGATATCCACCACCTGGACCACGATATAGATTGGCTCTCCGCCGCGATCCCGGACCACCGAACGCGAGACTTGCGCCCAGCAATAATGCCCGTCACGATGCCGGTAGCGCTTTTCCTGGTAATGGCTGTCGATGCTGCGCCGCGCCAGCCGGTCGTAAACCTGAAGCGTGCCATCCACATCATCCGGATGCGTGAAATGGCGGAAGCTCAAACCGGTGAATTCAGCCACCTGATAGCCCAGCATATCAGCCAGCACCTGGTTGGCGCGGATGCAATCGCCTTCCGGTGTCACCAGCACCATGCCGATGGTGGCAAATTCCATCACGCTGTGAAACAGGCCCTCGCTTTCAAACAACGCAGCTTCGGCGCGTTTGCGGGCATCAATATCGCGGGCTTGCAAGATCAGAAAACCGGTGCCCTGGGCCGGTTTGTGCAACGCTGCCGTCACATCCACCCAGACCGGCGCGCCATCGCCATGCAGCCAGCGCATCGTTGAACGATCCTGGATCACCTGGCCATGCAGCAGCCGCTGCAAGCGCGCCCGCGCCATTTCCTGATCGGCGGGAAACACGATATCGGTAAATGTCGGCGCATGGCCCTGCGGCCAGCCCAGCATCTGATGCAGCGCCGGATTGGCATGCAGCAGGTCGCCATTCAATCCCAGCACCATGATGCCCAAGGGGGCATGGTGCAGCAGCGGCGCCAGCAGGGCTTCGGCCACAGCCGCCGGCAGGCCGGGGATTTGAGCATTCGTTGCAGACTGCGCTGGCGCCACGGCGCTGCAAGCGCCGGCTTCGTTCTGACTCACGCCACGCGCCTCTCGCTTGAAGTTTTGCTCTGCTTTCATGCGGCACACGGTACTGTAATACCATCAACTACTGTAGTTATTTCTTGCTAACTCAGCTTCTGCTTGCAGCACGGCAACGTCATGATGGTGCAATGCGCAACAGAGGTTTAGGCAAAACCGCAGATCATCGCGCCTGGATAATTGCGACTGGCCTTGCCGCCATGCCAATCTGGCGGCAACAGCTACAGGGAGATATAACAATGTCAGCCGAATGGCAGTTTGAAATATCGCGCAGTGATCTTGCCGTCACGCGCATCGCCGAAACTGCCGCGGCGCCGCTTTTGCCGGGGCAAATCCGGCTGCGTGTTGAGCGCTTCGCCTTCACCGCCAACAACATCACCTATGCCAGCATGGGCGAGAGCATGGGTTATTGGCACTTCTATCCCGCCGCCGATGCCGCCTGGGGCCGCGTGCCGGTTTGGGGTTTTGCCAGCATTGTGGAAAGCACCTGTGCGGAGCTTGGCGAGGGCGAGCGTATCTATGGCTACTGGCCGATGGGCAGCCATGTGGTGCTGATGCCGGGGCGTATCACCGCCAGCAGTTTTGTCGAGACCGCCGCGGGCCGGCAGAAGCTGGCCGCCGCCTATAACCTCTACACACGCTGCGCCGCCGACCCGGCCTATGATGCCGGGCTTGAGGATTTGCAGGCCCTGCTCAAGCCGCTCTATGTCACCTCATTCCTGATCGATGACCTGCTCGCCGCCGAGGATTTTTTCGGCGCCAGCCAGATTGTGATTTCCAGCGCTTCAAGCAAAACCGCCTTCGCCCTGGCGCATGCGCTGCATCGCCGCGCAGACAGGCCGCGCCTGATCGGGCTGACAGCGGCCGGCAATCACGGCTTTGTCGCCGGGCTGGGGCTGTATGACGCTGTGGTGCCGTATGATGCGCTGGACAGCATTGATGCAGCCCAGCCGACGGCTTTTGTTGACATGGCCGGCAACGGCCCGGTGCGCAACGCGCTGCACCGGCATTGCGGCGATAATCTGACATTCAGCCTGATGGTGGGCCTGGCGCATCGTGACAAACGCGCCAGCATGGAAGGTCTGCCCGGCGCCAAGCCGGTGCTGTTTTTCGCCCCTGAAAGGCTGAAGCAGCGCGGCCAGGATTGGGGCCGCGCCGGGCTGGAACAGCGCATTGATGCCGCCTGGCGGCCCTTTGTTGCTGCCGCGCGTTCCTGGCTGCATATCCATGAAGGCCATGGCCCGCAGGCCTTTGCCGCCTGTTATGCCCGCATGCTGGCTGGCAGCACCCCGCCGGATGAAGCCTGGATGCTGCTGCCGAGCTAACGACAGTGTTTCTCGCTGCCGAGTTCGTCCAGGATCGGGCAATGTGGCCGGCCATCGCCATGGCAGGCTTGCGCCAGATGGCTCAGCGTGGCGCGCATGGCGCTCATCTCGGCGATGCGCTGATCCAGCTCGGCGACATGCTTGAGCGCAATCGCCTTCACATCGGCGCTGCTGCGCGCCCGGTCGCGCCACAGCGATAACAGCCGGGCAATTTCCTCCAGGCTGAAACCCAGATCGCGGGCGCGGCGGATGAAGCGCAGGTTATGCAGATCGGCTTGATCGTAGCTGCGATAGCCGGCGGCAGTGCGCCCGGCCTTGGGCAGCAGGCCGATGCTTTCATAATAGCGGATCATCTTGGCCGAGACGCCGGACGCGCTGGCCGCTTCGCCGATGGTTTTCATGACAGCTTATCCCCTTCCGGCCGCCAGCGCCGCAGCCGCAACGCATTGCCCAGCACACTGACACTGGACAGAGCCATGGCGGCGCCGGCAATCGCCGGGTTGAGCAGGCCGAATGCTGCCAGCGGCAACCCGACCAGATTATAGACAAAGGCCCAGAACAGATTCTGCCGGATCGTCGCCTCGGTGCGTTCGGCAATCTCCAGCGCATCGGCCACCAGAGCCGGATCGCCGCGCATGATGGTGATGCCGGCCGAGCCGATGGCGGCATCGGTGCCGGTGCTCA
>DLGP01000015.1 GCA_002482765.1 Alphaproteobacteria bacterium UBA7691 | reverse complement strand
GATGCGCACCGCCCAGTCGTAGCGCTGACCGCCCCTGACCATCGCGGTCGGGACATAAATGTAGCCTTGCGAAATTTCCAAGGGGCGAGCGCCACGGCGGCCGGTGCCGCTTGGGGCAATGACAAATTCCTCGACGCTGCCAAGTGATGCCGCAAGTTGCGTGGAAATCGGCATATCGCCAGACCAAGCCAGCACAATGCCATAGGGGAAACCTAACACTTCTTCTTGTGTGTTTCTGGCCCGCATGCCACCGCCGCCAGTGCGGGTTTGTCCTGCCATGGCACTTAGGATGTTGTTCGCAAGCGAAACCAGGACAGGGTTGCTGATTGCCGTCGAACCGGTGGCTTCGCCTGGGCCGAAACGCCTGCAGCGCATTCCTTTAAGATCGGCGGACTGGCTGATGATGCAGACATGCCCGGCCTGAACGCGAATATTCCTGCAATCCTGTAATACAGTGGCTTTTTTCACCTGCAACTGGGCGTTTGCAGCGGTGACTATGGTGGCGGCCCCACCTTCAGCAGTGATCAGACACGGATTTGCACTTGCTGACGATCCACTGAACATTACGATTAATGCGGCGATCACAGGAATCAATAGACGATGGTACATGGAGGTGCTCTCCCCTTCATGAGGTCAACTTGTATTCGAGCAAACAGACGATCAGCGCTGCGATTGCAGCCCAGCGAAGCCACAGCAGAACTAACCCAGTGACTTTCAGGATGAATGCGTTTCGCCTCCCGCTGGCAGTATCCTGGGTTGGCAACGGCATATCCGGCACCACAGGGGCATGCGCCGGATTGGCGGGGGCATGCAGCGTTGCATCAGCGTGGACATGCTCCCGGCTGGCAATGATCTGATGCAGAATTATGCCAATGACAATGAATGTGACATTGATCCACAAGCCAAATGACAATCCGGCCGCAACCAAGAGCAGTGATACGATAAATGCCAGAATGAATAGCAACAGGCAGGCACTGCCATAAAAAAATACCGGCACGTAGCTTTGATAGAGTTGCCCAGACAGGAAGGGATGAAAGGGTAGGTGATGTCCTGGCAATTGCCGGCGGAAATGCCGCGCCGCAGCGTTATACCGGCCCCAGACCCATTCAAAAAAAGCCCCAAAAACAACGCCGAAGAGCAGGTCTAATGCCAGCAAGGCGATCTTGCCGGCAATTGACAGCGGACTCACCAGACTGTGGAGGGTTGCCGCATGAATGACAACACCACTCGTCTTGTCGTCATGATTATTCGGATGGTTTGGTGGTGTGTACCATTTGTCGGCGCTGCCCCACGAGCCGCCGAGGAGCACCGCTTGGGTGTTGCCTGACAAAGGGCGCGGTGCATGTTGGGCGATGAACTCACCGTCAGGGGCGGCTCTGACCGGAAATGCTATACGGGAGGGTGCGAGATGTACCCTCTCATCCGCCTCCGCATTGTTGGCGGGGGTGTGGGAAAAGCGTAATTCGGAGTTGGCACGTTTGATCAAATCCATGCGTATGATGCCGCGCTGATTCTCCGCTACTGGCGGCCAATCAGGGTACCGGTGCTGCCGCAACAGCATGTAGGACTTAATCGCCAGGCTATCGATGGCAGTGTTGTATTGCGTCACCATCGCGTCGTGTTGTTCGATAAGCGCCTTGGCAAAAGAGAAGCAATTTCCAAGCGCGGCCTGCATTTTTTTCTGCCAGTCCTGGAGAGTACCCTGGACTTGGCTTGAAACAGCATCGAAGGGTTCAATCACCGTTAGTAGCAGACCGTTGCAGCGAGTTGGTGGCTTGGTTTGTTCCAGGCAGGTAGCGGCGGCGTTCCCAGGTCCAAAATCAGGCCGCACATGCCTGCAGAGCAGTTCATAGAGAGGAAGTGCCTGTTTCCATTCTTCTGCATTGCTGGGGCCGATATCCAGGTCAATTGCAAGCAAGACTGGTTTGGTTGCAAGCAAGCCGTCGATCACCCGAGCCAGGGTTGGCCGATCCAAGGGGGAGATGCGCTGGAAATAATCTTCATAAGCCCTGTCATCGATCACCACCACAGCTGGCATTTCATCCAAATCGCCGACCAAGAATTCCGGAGAAGTGGTATTAAGGGCCATGGTGGTGATCCGGGTTTCTAGACCACGCAGCCATTCGGCTTTTTCGAGCAGGTGAACAAATCCGGCAATCGCCAAAGTAGTGATCGTTAACATCAGGCACTTGTGACAAAAATGCATAAATGGACCAATCCACATTGTTCCGTTAATTCCCCAATGCCAACTGATTTATTAACAGCCAATTATTAGTTGTGCTTTATCGTAAAATAAAATCAAAAGCCCGGCAAGAGCGTTATTGTCATCTGATAAAATTCGTAAAAGTTGTATTATTGTTGTATTATGGCCCGTTTAGCAGGTGTGGCGATTAGGGAAGGGGCGGCCGAGAAGCTTATCGCCTCTGGCTTGAATATATGCTCGTGCAATCCTTATTTTGTATCATGAAAAGCAATCGCTTCATTGTCTCACTGCTGGCCGCTTTCCTGCTGGTTGGTTTTGCCCACCCCGTTGCGTCGCAATCAGGTGCGATGCAGCAGCAGCGCGTACCCCAGAGCCGTGCTGAAATCCAGCTCAGCTTCGCGCCGCTGGTGCGCCAGGCAGCGCCGGCGGTGGTCAATGTCTATACCCGCAAGGTCGAGCGTGTGGTGCAGCGTTCGCCGCTGCTGGATGATCCGATCTTCCGCCGTTTTTTCGGCGACCAGCAGATGTTTGGCATCCCGCGCGAGCGGGTGGCGCAGTCGCTCGGCTCCGGCGTGATCGTGGAAGCCGATGGCGTCATCGTCACCAACAACCATGTTATCGATGGCGCCACCGAGATTGTGGTGGCGCTGGCGGATCGCCGCGAATTCGAGGCCAAGGTGATTGCCGCCGATCCCAAGGTGGACCTGGCAATCCTGCGTATCGATCCCAAGGGCGAGTTGTTGCACGCGCTTGAATTCCGCGATTCCGACGATCTGCAAGTTGGCGAGCTGGTGCTGGCCATCGGCAATCCCTTCGGTGTTGGCCAGACCGTGACGCAAGGCATCGTCTCGGCGCTTGGGCGCACCGATGTGGGCGATGCCGATGCACAATCCTTCATCCAGACCGATGCGGCGATCAATCCAGGCAATTCCGGCGGCGCGCTGGTGACCATGGATGGCAAGCTTGCCGGCATCAACACGGCGATTTTTTCCAAGACCGGCGGCAGCGTTGGCATCGGCTTCGCCATCCCGTCCAACCTGGTGGCAGCCACCGTGGCCAGCGCGCTTTCCGGCAAGGGTATCCGGCGCCCCTGGCTTGGCGCCAATGGCGGCACTGTCACCACCGAGGTGGCGCAGGGCCTGGGCCTGGAGCGGCCCGGCGGCGTGCTGGTGGGGCAGATTTATCCCGGCGGCCCGGCCGACCGTGCCGGCCTGCGCACCGGCGATGTGATCCTGAAAGTGGATGGCCGCGAGGTGAACGATCCGCGCGCGCTGAAATTCCGCATCGCCACGCGCAAGCTGGGGGAGGCGGCTGCGGTGGAGGTTTTGCGCCAGGGCCGCCCGCGCACGCTTTCAATCCCGCTCACCGAGGCGCCGGAAAAGCCGCCGCGTGAGGTGACGCAGATGACCGGCAATCATCCTTTTGCCGGCGCCACCGTGGCCAATCTGTCGCCGGCCTTTGCCGAGGAAATCGGCTTTGATGCCCTGGCCAATGGCGTGATTGTGCTGAACCTCACCGCTGGCTCGCCGGCCAACCGCATCCGGCTGCGCCCGGGCGATCTGGTGGTGAAGGTGAATGGCGCCGATATCAAGGATGTGAGCGATTTGCAGCGCGCCATGCGCGGCAATGCGCAGCAATGGCTGCTGATCCTGAAACGCGGCGACCAGATGCTGCAATTGCAAGTACGGGCCTGAATTTGGCCAATCTGTTCCAGCAAGCCGGGATGGAGCCGGTCGGGCCATTGGCCGACCGGCTGCGGCCGGCCAGGCTGGACGAGGTGATCGGCCAGGATCATCTGCTGGCCGGTGAGGGGCCGCTGGCCCGCATGGTGGCGGCGCGCAAACTTTCCAGCCTGATCCTGTGGGGGCCGCCGGGCACCGGCAAAACCTCCATCGCCCGGCTGCTGGCCGAGGCGACGGGTTTGTATTTCGCGCCGCTCTCGGCAGTGTTTTCCGGCGTGGCCGATTTGCGCAAGGCATTCGACGCTGCCAAGGCGCGGCGCGAGCAGGGCCAGCGCACATTGCTGTTTGTTGACGAAATCCATCGCTTCAACCGCGCCCAGCAGGATGGTTTCCTGCCCTTTGTGGAAGACGGCACCGTGGTGCTGGTGGGCGCCACCACCGAGAATCCCAGTTTTGCGCTGAACGGCGCGTTGCTGTCGCGTGCCGGCGTGATGGTGCTGCATCGGCTGGATGATGCGGCGCTGGAATTGCTGCTGGCGCGGGCCGAGGCAGTGATGGGGCGCGGCCTGCCGCTGACCCCGGAAGCGCGTAATGCCTTGCGGGCCATGGCCGATGGTGATGGCCGCTACCTGCTCAACATGGCCGAGCAGATTTTTGAACTGGCCGGCGAGGGACAGCTTGATCCGGCGCGGCTGGCGGTGCTGCTGCAACGCCGGGCGCCGCTTTACGACAAGGGCCAGGAAGAACATTACAACCTGATCAGCGCGCTGCATAAATCGCTGCGTGGCTCGGATTGCGATGCGGCGCTGTATTGGCTGGCGCGTATGCTGGTGGGCGGCGAGGAGCCGCTTTACATCCTGCGCCGACTGGCGCGTTTTGCCGCCGAGGATATCGGCATGGCCGATCCCAATGCGTTGCTCCAGGCCATGGCGGCCAAGGAGCTTTATGATTTTCTCGGCAGCCCGGAAGGCGAAATCGGCTTGGCGCAATTGGTGGTCTATCTTGCCACCGCGCCGAAATCCAACGCGGTCTACATGGCGGAAAAGGCGGCCAAGCGCGCCGCCAAGGAACATGGCTCGCTGATGCCGCCGATGCATATCCTGAACGCGCCCACCAAGCTGATGAAAAACCTTGGCTATGGCGATGGCTATGCGTATGACCATGATGCCGCTGATGGCTTTTCCGGCCAGAATTATTTCCCTGATGGCATGGAGCGGCAGAATTTCTACCGCCCGGTTGAGCGCGGCTTTGAGCGCGAAGTGCTAAAGCGCCTGGAATACTGGCAAAAACTGCGCGCCAAGCGGCAGACTGACGCAAACGGCTGAGCCGGCACTGGATTCCACCGCCAAAGCCCCCTAACTATTTGGTAATGCTAGGGAGCTAGGCTATAGGGTGCGGACCCATTATTGGTGGGTCCGTGACGGCGTGATTTT
>DLGP01000130.1:16329-37876 GCA_002482765.1 Alphaproteobacteria bacterium UBA7691 | reverse complement strand
CGAAGGCCGCCTGATCCTGTGCGATGCACTGTGGTATTGCCAGCAGCGTTTCAAGCCGCAATTCATGGTCGATCTGGCCACACTGACCGGCGCCATCATCATCGCCCTGGGCCATGAGCATGCCGGCCTGTTCGCCAATGACGATAAGCTGTCGGAACAGTTGACCAAGGCCGGCAAGGCCGAGGGCGAACCGCTCTGGCGCCTGCCGCTGAGCGACAATTATGACAAGGCGATCAATTCCCCCATCGCCGACATGCAGAATATCGCCGGCCCGGGGGCTGGCGCCGGCTCGATCACCGCCGCGCAATTTTTGCAACGTTTTGTCAACAAGACCCCCTGGGCGCATCTCGATATTGCCGGCACCGCCTGGAGCAAGGCCGACAAGCCGACGGTGCCGAAGGGCGCCACGGCTTTTGGCGTGCGCCTGCTCAATCGTCTGGTGCAGGATAATTACGAGGGCTGACAGCCCATTCGTCACCCTCGGGCTTGACCCGAGGGTCTCTTGTTCCTGGGCTGTGAGGCGAGATTCGCGGGTCGAGCCCGCGAATGACGATGGAGGAGCTGGCGTTCGTGACCGAAATGCTGTTTTACCACCTGACCCGCCGACGCTTGCAGGACGTGTTGCCGGACCTGCTCGGCCGCTCGTTGCAGCGCGGCTGGCGGGCAGTGGTGAAATGCGGCAATGCCGAGCGGGTTGAGCCGCTCTGCGACGAACTCTGGACCTATGACAAGGCGGCCTTCCTGCCGCATGGCAGTAAGCTGGATGGCCATGCCGAACGCCAGCCGATCTGGCTCACCGCTCAGGACGAGCGCCCCAACCAGGCCGAAGTGCTGTTTCTGGTTGATGGCGCCGACACGGCAATCCAGGCGGATTTCATCCGCGTTTGCGACCTGTTTGACGGCAACGACCCTGAAGCCGTGCAGGCCGCCCGCCAGCGCTGGAAGGCCGCCAAGACTGCCGGCCACAAGCTGACTTATTGGCAGCAGAACGAAAACGGCTGGGTCAAGGCCGCAGAAGGCTAAGCCGCGTCTGCCGCCTGGGCCTGCTCCAGCGCGGCTTCGGCGGCCATCCAGGCTTCTTCCTGGTCTTCGATGCGCTTCTGCAATTCGCCATGGCGCTTCTGCAACTCGGCCACCTTGGCCGGGCTGAGTTTGGTGTAGGTTTCCGGATCGGCCAGTTGCGCATCCAGCATCATGCGCTCGGCGCTCAGCTTGGCATGGTGGCTTTCGGCATCCTTCACCGCCTTGCGCAGCGGCGCCAGGGCGCGGCGGGCTTCCGCCGCATTGCGCCGGTCGGCCTTGCGGTCGGTCTTCGAGAGCGGCTCGCCGGCAGCCTCGCGTGCCGCTTCCTTCACGCCCTTACGGCGATCCGCCAGCAGTTTGGCGTAATCGTCCAAAGTGCCGTCAAATGGCGTCACGCTGCCATCGGCCACCAGCCAGAAACGGTCAACGCAGGCTTCCGCCAGATGGCGGTCATGGCTCACCAGCAGCACGGCGCCGGAATATTCGTTAAGCGCTTGCACCAGCGCGTCGCGGGTGTCGATATCCAGGTGGTTGGTCGGCTCGTCGAGGATCAGCAGATGCGGCTTGTGATGCGTCACCATGGCAAACAGCAGCCGGGCGCGCTCGCCGCCTGATAGCTTGCCTGAGGGTGTCTCGGCCTTGCTCTGGGTCAGGCCGAAACCGCCGAGCCGGGCACGCACCTGCATCGGCGGCAGATTGGGCAGCAAATCCTGTAGATGCTCAATCGGCGTGCGTGCCGGGTCCAGCACATCCTCCTGGTCCTGGGCGAAATAACCGATGCGCAGCTTGCCGGCCTTGAACAGCTTGCCGCCCTGCACCGCCAATTCGCCGGCCAGCATTTTTGCCAGGGTGGATTTGCCGTTGCCATTGGCACCCAGGAAGGCGATGCGGTCTTCCATATCAATACGCAGGTCGAGCTTGCGCAGCACCGGCTTGCCCGGCTGGTAGCCGACGCTGACCCCATCCAGCGTAATGATCGGCGGCGCCAGTTCCTCCGGATCAGGCAGCTTGAAGATCACCGTCGGGTCTTCCAGCGCGGCCGAGATCGGCTCCATTTTGGCCAGCATTTTCAGCCGGCTCTGTGCCTGGCTGGCCTTGCTGGCTTTGGCGCGGAAGCGGGCGACGAAGGCTTCCAGATGTTTGCGCGCGGCATCCTGGCGCTGCGCCATGGCGGTCTGGCGCGTCATGTTGGCGCGCCGCTCGGCCTCGAAACTGTCGTAATTGCCGCGATACAGCACCAGCTTGCCGCGGTCGATATGCAGAATATGCTCCACCGCGTTGTTCAGAAAATGCCGGTCATGGCTGACCAGAAGAAACGTACGCGGATAGCTGCGCAAATAGCCTTCCAGCCACAAGGCGGCTTCCATGTCGAGATGGTTGGTCGGNNGAGCAGCAGCAGGTCCGGCTCCACAAACAGCGTGGCGGCCAAAGCCACGCGCATGCGCCAGCCACCCGAGAAAGTGTCAAGCGCACGGTTCTGCATCGCCTCGTCAAAGCCCAGGCCGGCCAGGATCACCGCGGCGCGGGCCGGGGCGGCATGGGCCTCGATATCCACCAGCCGGGCATGGATCAGCGCCACCCGCTCGGGATCGCTGGCGGTTTCGGCCTCGGCCAGCAGGGCGGCGCGCTCGGTATCGGCGGCCAGCACATAATCCAGCGGGTTTTGCTCACCGCCCGGCGGCTCCTGCGGCAATTTGGCGATGCGGGTGCGCTCGCCCAATTCCACGCTGCCGCTTTCCAGGCCGATTTCTCCGCAAATTATCTTAAGCAGGGTGGATTTGCCGGTGCCGTTGCGCCCCACCAGGCCGACTTTGTGGCCGTCCGGGATGGTGGCCGAGGCGCCCTCGATCAGGGTGCGGCCGGCAATCCGGCAGGTGATGTCGCGAAAAAGCAGCATTTGACGTGTTTTCTGGGGGCTGATGGACGGTTGCAGGGCGAAAAAGAAGCCTCTATATAGCCGCGACCGTATTCCGGGCCAATCCCGGGGCCTCACATTTCATGCAAGGACCAGCACCATGGCCATCGAACGCACTTTTTCCATCATCAAGCCGGATGCCACCCGCCGCAACCTGACCGGCGCCATCAACGCCACCATTGAGGCCGCCGGCCTGCGCATTGTGGCGCAGAAGCGCATCCAGCTCAGCCAGGCCCAGGCCGAGACCTTCTACGGCGTGCACAAGGAGCGCCCGTTCTTCAAGGATCTGGTCGGCTTCATGATCTCCGGCCCGGTTGTTGTGCAGGTGCTGGAAGGCGAGGGCGCCATTGCCAAGTATCGTGAAGTGATGGGCGCCACCAACCCGGCCAATGCCGCCGCCGGCACCATCCGCAAGGAATTCGCCGAAAGCATCGAAGCCAATTCGGTGCATGGCTCGGATGCCCCGGAAACCGCCGCCGTGGAAATCGCCTATTTCTTCTCGGGCCTGGAACTGGTCGGCTAAAACGCTGATTTTCCAGTCTTTCTGACTATGGCATGGCCGGGTTCGTCCCGGCCATGTTCGTTTTGGCCCATGCGATTTCGCTGGTTGGCGGGCATTGCCCAGGCGGGTTAACTGCCACCCAAAACCCGCACCCGATTGCCATCCACCCGCAACCGGCCTTCCGCCAGCAGCCGCAGCGCCTGCGGATAAAGCCGGTGTTCTTCGGCCAGCACCAGTTCGGCCAGGGTCTCGGGCGTGGCGTCATCCGGCACCGGCACGGCAGCTTGCAGGATGATTGGGCCTTCATCCATTTCCGGCACCACAAAATGCACCGTGCAGCCGGTGAAGCGCGTGCCGCTTTCGATCACGCGCTCATGCACCTGGGTGCCGCGAAAGGCCGGCAGCAGCGATGGGTGGATATTGAGCAGACGGCCGCGCCAGCTTTCGACAAAGCCGGCAGTGAGCAGGCGCATGAAACCGGCGAGGCAGATAATCTCGACACCATGCTGGCGCAAGGCGGCATCCAGTTCGGCGTCAAAAACCTCGCGGCTTTTGCCCTTGCTGGGGATCACGGCGGTGGCGATGCCCTGGGCCTTGGCATAATCCAGCCCCTCGGCTTCTGCCTTGTTGGCAATCACCACGGCAATGCGGGCCGGAAAATCCGCCGCCTGGGCAGCTTGCACCAGGGCGCGCATATTGCTGCCACGCCCGGAAATCAGGATGCCAACGGCTTTGGTCGCTCCAGACTGACCCATGGTCAGTTCCAGGCACCCGCCATGTTGGTCATGGCAGTGAAGGGTTCGGCGGCAACATCATCCAGCGCTTCGATATGGCCGATGCGATGCACAATCTCGCCAGCAGCACGCAGCCGCGCGGCCACCGCTTCGGCCTGCGCCGCATCCACCGCCAGCACCAGGCCGATGCCGCAATTGAAGGCGCGGGCCATTTCGGCATCGCTGATCCGGCCCGCTGCCTTGAGCCATTTGAACACCGGCGGCAAATCCCAGGCCGCGGCATCGATCACTGCCCTGGTGCCATCGGGCAGCACACGCGGGATATTCTCGGTCAGGCCGCCGCCGGTGATATGCGCCATCGCCTTGATCTGGCCATCGCGCACCAGCGGCAGGCAGCTTTTGATATAGATGCGGGTCGGCTGCATCAGGATTTCGGCCAGCGGCTTGTCGGTCGAGAACGGCGCCGGGCTGTCAAAATCCAGGCCGTTATCGGCAATCACCTTGCGCACCAGCGAAAAGCCGTTGGAATGCACGCCGGACGAGGCGAGGCCAAGCAGCGCATCGCCGGGCTTCACATCCAGCGGCAGCAGCCGGCCACGTTCGGCGGCGCCGACGGCAAAGCCGGCCAGATCGTAATCCTTGGCGGCATACATGCCCGGCATTTCGGCGGTTTCGCCGCCAATCAGGGCGCAGCCGGCCTGGCGGCAGCCTTCGGCGATGCCGGCCACCACGCGCTTGGCCACTTCAACTTCCAGCTTGCCGGTGGCGAAGTAATCCAGGAAAAACAGCGGCTCGGCACCCTGCACCAGGATATCGTTCACCACCATCGCCACCAGATCGATGCCGACGCCATCATGGCGCCCGGTTTCGATGGCGATTTTCAGCTTGGTGCCCACACCATCGGTGGATGACACCAGGATCGGATCGCTGAAACCCGCAGCCTTGAGATCAAACAACGCGCCAAAACCGCCCAGAGACGCATCGGCACCCGTGCGACGGGTGGAAGCGGCGAGCGGTTTAATCGCATCGACAAGAGCCTCACCGGCATCTATATCGACACCAGCGGCTTTATAAAGCGGCGACGTGTTGATGGCGCCCTCACGTATCGGCTAGAATTTGACGGCGCCACCATATCCATTCCGGCCTCATTTGCAATGCCCCCACGCACCGCCCCAGCCTATATGATTCTTGCCCTGTTCCTCGGGCTGGCGCTGCTTGTCGCCAGCGGCGGGGGCCAGGCCCAGCCGGCCAATGCCGGCCGCACGGCTGCCGCCGGGCTGGGCAACCCGGTTTTTGTGGTGAGCAATGTGGCGGTGGATGCCAATGCCGATAGCAGCGCCGCCGCGCGGCCGATTGCCTTGCAGGATGGCCAGCGCCGCGCCTTCACGCTTTTGCTGCGCCGCCTGACCCTGCCCGAGGATCGTGGCCGGCTGCCGCAGCCGAGCGAGGCTTTGCTGAATGACACCATCGCCGGTTTTGAGATCGACGAGGAACGCACCTCGGCCACGCGCTATCTCGGCCGCATCACGGTGCGCTTCCGGCCCGATGCGGTGCGCGGTCTGCTGCAAAATCTGAAACTGGGTTATGCCGAGGTGATGAGCCGGCCGCTGCTGCTGCTGCCGGTGTGGCAGACCCCGGAAGGCGCCCGCCTGTGGGAAGCCGATAATCCGTGGCGCGAAGCCCTGCGCCGCCGGCCGGAAACTGATGGCATGGTGCCGCTGCTGCTGGCCGAGCCGGCCAGTGGCCCGGATGCGCTGCCGGTGGATCGCCTGCTGGCTGATCCGGGCCAATTGCAGGCTTTGGCCAACCGGCGCCAGGCCGGCGGCGCGCTGCTGGTGGCGGCCAGTGTGGTGGCCCAGGAAGGCAGCGGCGTGCGGTTGGAAATCCTGCCTTATTATGCCGCCAATGATGCCAGCCCGGATCATATCGAAGCCTTTGTCAGTGGCGGCGCCACGCTGGACGAAGCGCTTAATACTGCCGCCAACGAATTGGTGCGCCGCATCGAAAGCCGCTGGAAACGTGCCACGCGGCTTGATCTCGACAAGCCGGGCCAGCTCAGCGCCGCTGCCGGTTTCCGCTCATTGGCGGAATGGATCCGGCTGCGCGACAGGCTGGCCGAGGTGCCGGCGATCCGCCGCGCCGATGTGCTGCGGCTGACCCATCGCGATGCCCAGATCCAGCTCGATTTTTATGGCGAGCCGGCGCAATTGGCGGTCGCCCTGGCGCAGAAGGAGGTTGACCTGCGGCAACGCGAGGGCTTCTGGGAATTGAGCCTCAAACCGGCGGCCAAGCGGTGAGCCGCCAACAGCATATCGCCATCTGGGTGCTGCTTGTTGCGCTGCTGCTGCTGGCGCTGATGGTGCTGAGTTCTGTGCTGCTGCCTTTTGTGGCGGCGATGGCAGTGGCCTATCTGCTTGATCCGGTGGCCGACCGGCTGGAAGCACGCGGCATGAGCCGCACAATCGCCACATCGCTCATCACGGCGGTGTTTTTCCTGCTGCTGGTATTGCTGGTGTTGCTGCTGGTGCCGGTGTTGATCAGCCAGTTGACCGGCTTTATCGGCCGCCTGCCGGGTTATATTGACAGCTTCCGCGAAAACCTGCTGCCCAACCTGCTTGAACTGGCGCGTGATCTGGGTTTTCCGCTGCGGGTCGATGTGAAGGCGGCGCTGGGCCAGTATGGCGGCGAGGCAGCCGCCGTGCTCAGCAAGCTGGTGAGCGGCCTGCTGGGCGGCGGTCAGGCCGTGCTGAGCCTGATGTCGCTGCTGGTGGTGACGCCGGTGGTGTCGTTTTATCTGCTGCGTGACTGGGACGGCATGGTGGCCACGGTGGATCAGAACCTGCCGCGCCGCCAGGCCGAGCTGATCCGGGCGCAGGCGCGCAAGATCGATGGCGTGCTGGCCGGTTTTGTGCGTGGCCAGATGATGGTATGTCTGGCTTTGGGCAGTTTCTACGGCCTGGGCCTGTCTCTGGTCGGCCTGGATTTTGGCCTGGTGATCGGGCTTGGCGCCGGCATGATCTCGTTCATCCCCTATGTCGGCACCATTCTCGGCTTTGTGGTCAGCATGGCGGTGGCACTGGTGCAGTTCTGGCCGGATTGGCCGTGGATTGCCGCTGTTGGCGCGGTTTTTGCCATTGGGCAATTTATTGAAGGCAATTTCCTCACCCCCAAACTGGTCGGCGACCGGGTTGGCCTGCATCCGGTGTGGATCATGTTTGCGCTATTTGCCGGCGGTGCGCTGTTTGGCTTTGTCGGCATGCTGATTGCCGTGCCGGTCTGTGCCGTGATCGGTGTGCTGGCCCGTTTCACGATGGAACGCTATCGCCAGAGTGCGCTGTATCATGGCGGCGACCCGCCACAAGACACGCCGGCCTGAATGAGCAATCCGCAATTGACGCTGGGCCTGGCGCTGCCGGTTTCCTGGGCGCGTGAGGATTTCCTGGAGGCGCCCGGCAATCAAACCGCGCTGGCCTGGCTGGATCGCTGGCCGGATTGGCCCAATGGCAGCCTGCTGCTGCACGGCCCGGCGGGCAGCGGCAAGACCCATCTGGGCCATATCTGGGCCGCCGCCAGCGGCGCGGCTTTTGTGGCGCCGACGGATGTGCAGGTGGCGGCCATCGATACTCTGGCGCAAAGCCCGCTGGTGCTGGATGAGGCCCAGGCCGTGGCCGATCCGGCGGCGTTGTTCCATCTTATCAACCTGATGCGCGAGCGCGGCCATAGCCTGCTGTTGCTGGGCGCAGCACCGCCCGCCGCCTGGGGTGTGACGCTGCCCGACCTGGCCTCGCGGCTCAAGGCGATGGCGGCGGCGGCCATCGCCGAGCCGGATGACGTCCTGCTCGGCGCCGTGCTGGTGAAGCTGTTTGCCGACCGCCAATTGATCGTCGGCCAGGGCGTGATTGCCTATCTGCTGCCGCGTATCGAGCGCTCGTTCCATGCCGCGCGGCATTGGGTGGCGCGGCTGGATGCGGCGGCTTTGGCCGAACAGCGCGCCGTCACCGTGGCCCTGGTGCGCAAGCTGATGGATGAGGCCGAGGCCTAACGCCGGATCAGTGCCAGGCCGCCGGCCACGATCAGCGCTGTGCCGGCCCAGGTCGCCAGGCTGGGCAGGTCGCCGAAGGCGAGCCAGCCGATCAGCGCCGAAAACGCCACCGAGCTATAGCCGAATGGCGCCAGGAAGGCGGCATCGGCCAGGCGATAGGCGCGCACATTGCACATCTGGCCCACAATCGCCATCGGCCCGAGCAGGCAGAGTGCCGCCAGAACCGGCCAGGGCGCCGCCTGCCACAGCCACAGCACCGGCAGCGCAAACAGCAGGGCGGCGATGCCGTTCACATGCAGCAGCATCGACAGCATGCTTTCATCACGCGACAGGATTTTGATCAGGATGATCTCGCTGGCAGTCAGCAGCGCACCCAGCATCACCGCATAGGGCGCCAGCCCGGCCAGGGCAAAGCCGCTGCCGCCGCTATCGCCGCGCACGATGACAAAGGCACCGCCCAGGCAGAGCAGGGCGGCCAGCAACTGGGCCAGCCCAAGCCTTTCGCCCAGCAGCAGCACCGCCAGGATCATCACAAACACGCCTTGCAGCAGAGCCAGCGCGGCGGCATCCGCCAGCGGCATATGGGTGGCGCCATAGATCGAGCAGGCGCCGCCGAAAATGCCGCAGCAGGCACGCAGCAGATGCAGATGGCGCCGCCGGGTTTCCAGCAACTGGCGCAGCCTCACGCGCCGTATGGCGGCGATCCCGCCCACCGTGGCAAAGCCGCTGACATAGCGTATCCACACGATCTGCAACGCCGGCACCAGGCCGCCGCTCAGTTTGCCCGAGGCATAAAGCAGCGCGAAGGCGAAGGATGCGCCCAGTACCCACAGCGCGGCGGCAAGTTTTGGCTCCGGGCCGCCGCGTTTTCCAACCAGCTTGTTCTGCATGCCGGTTTCCTACGCCAGATCGCATCGCAGCACCAGCCGCATCACAATCAACGGTGGTAAATTTGCCCTGAAATAAAGGCTTTTCCGACATTTTGCGGCCTTATTCCGGCTGCCTGTTCGAACCAGCCCTAAAGCTGGATGGTTTTCATGCCACGATCACATTTGCTGCTTTGTTTCATGCTCTTCGTTTGGGTGCCGCAGGTGAAGGCGCAGGAATTTGTGCGCCTGCCGGTGCAGGTGGATAATGAAACCGTTCGACTTGTGACGCAGATATATAAACCCGCCGGGCCGGGGCCATTCCCCACGCTGATTTTCCATCATGGCTCCACGCAGAACGGCATTTCGGAGCAATTCTCAGAGGTGTTCAGTCCTGAGCCGTTGACCGATTGGTTTTTGGCGCGCGGCTGGGCGGTGGTGCTGCCATCCCGGCGTGGTCGTGGCGGATCGGAGGGGCGCTATGACGAAGGCTTTTCCATCCCGCGTGTTCAGGGCTATAGCTGCGAGCCAAACCTGTCGATCCCGGGGGCTGAACGTGCCTTGCGCGATGTGACGGCGGCGACGGCGGCAATCATGGCGCTGCCTTTTGTGGACCACAGCCGCCTGATGGTTGGCGGGCAATCACGCGGCGGTGTGCTCAGCGTTGCCCATGCCGGCATGAACCCGACTTTGTATCGCGGCGTGCTCAATTTTGTCGGCGTCTGGGTTTATGAGAAATGCCAGGAGTTTTTCGATAGATCGGCGATCTACATCAACCGCTTGCTGCTGGGGCGCGGCACCACCACCACGCTGCCCATGTTGTGGCTTTATGCCGCCGGGGATTCATATGCTTCGTTGCGGCATAGCCAGAATAATTTTGCCGATTTCCAAATGGCCGGGGGGCGGGGTGAATTTCACGCCTTGCCCAGGCCGGCCGATAGCGATGGGCATGCCCTGGTGGTTTTCCCCAAATTGTGGGCGCCAGCGGTGGAGCGCTACCTGACGGAACGTAATCTGCCAACCCGCGCCGGCGTATTGGCGGAAGTGTTTTAGTCGAGCTTTTTGCCGTCGATCTCGCGGCGGGCGCGTTCGGCCTGCTGGCGTTCGGCATCGCGCTCGGCCTTGCTGCGGCCGAACTGGGCGCGGTTCAGGCTGGCCTGTTCGGCCTTGTCCTGCCGCGCCTTGGCCTTGCGTGCCTTGTTCAGATTGACAATCTCAGCCATGGCCTGTGCGCCCCTGAAACAAGGCGCCAGGATAAAGCCTAATCGGTCTCGCTATCCAGCATTGCCGGGGTGACAAAACTGGCCAGGAAACCGCTTTTGGGTGAGAGATCGGCCCAGCGCTTGAGCGGAAAGTTAAGTTCGGCCAGGCCGCCGGTGGGGTATTTGCCGCGCAGCCGCTCCAGGGCATCGCCGGCAGCCGAGCCGGAAAGCCGCTCGGCCAGGTCTTCCAGGCCCGGATTATGGCCGATCAGCATCAACTCGCGGCAATTGGTTGGGGCGGCACGGAGATTCGCCAGCAAGGCATTGGCATCGGCCAGGTATAGCCCCTGGTCAAAGCGGGTCTCGATATCAACCCCCAGCCGCTTGCCCAGCCTTTCCCAGGTCTGCCTTGTGCGCTGGGCCGGCGAGCACAGCACCAGATCGGGCCGCACCGCGCGTTCGGCCAGATGGCGCGCCAGCCGGCGGCAGGCTTTTTTGCCGCGCGGCGCCAGGCTGCGGGCGAAATCATCCAGGCCCGGATCATCCCAGGCGGATTTTGCGTGCCGCAGCAGCCAAAGACGCAACATACTGACCTCCAAAGCTATTCACTCAAAATCCGGCGGCCATTGTCGCCGCTTTGACATATTCCGCCGTTACACCTATACCCGAACCGGGCCCAGGCATATCGCCGCTGGGCCGGTCGGACAAGGCAGGATATTCCGACATGCCGTTGAGCACGCAAGCAGCGCTGGAAAAGCTCGCCCCAGGTGGTCTGGTGCAGGCTGAAACCTATACACCGCCCGCCTTGGTGGCGGCGGTAAGCCCGCGCGACCGCTATATCAATCGTGAACTTTCCTGGCTCGCCTTCAATCTGCGGGTCATGGAAGAAGCCAATAATCTGCGCTACCCGCTGCTGGAGCGGCTGCGTTTCCTGTCGATCTCGGCCAATAACCTGGACGAATTCTTCATGGTGCGCGTGGCCGGCCTGCATGGTCAGGTCAAGGCCGGCATCGAAGAGCCGAGCCAGGACGGCTTGACCCCGGCGCAGCAGCTTAGCCGCATCAACGACGATGCCGCCGACCTGATGGAGAAGCAGCAGGCCTGCTGGCGCCGGCTGTGCGGCGAACTGGAGCAGGCCGGCATTGCCGTGCTGGAGCCGGAGCAGCTTACCGACGACGAGCGTAAATGGCTGGAGGATTATTTCCTCGCCCATGTCTTTCCTGTGTTGACGCCGCTCGCGATTGATCCGGCGCATCCGTTTCCGTTCATACCCAATCTCGGTTTCGCGATGGTTATGCAAATGCGACGGATTCGTGACGGTCGCAGCCTGAATGCCTTGCTGCCGTTGCCAAGCCAGGTGGATCGTTTCACCCGCCTGCCGGGCGAGAAAATCCGCTTCCTGTCGCTGGAGAACCTGGTCGGCCTGTTCATGCACAAGCTGTTTCCGGGCTATGAGAGCATCGGTCGCGGCCTGTTCCGCGTCACGCGCGACAGCGATATTGAAATCGAGGAAGAAGCCGAAGACCTGGTGCGGCTGTTCGAGACGGCGCTGAAGCGGCGCCGGCGCGGCAACGTGATCCGGCTCAAGATCAATGCCGACATGCCGGACGATCTGCGCCGCTTTGTCTGCGAGGAACTGGAAGTCAGCCCGCAGGCGGTGGTGCCGGTGGAGGGCCTGCTCGGCCTGGCCGATACCAAGCGGTTGATCGTGGACGATCTGCCGGAATTGAAATTTCCGCCCTTCAGCCCGCGTTTCCCCGAGCGTATCCGCGATTTTGCCGGTGATTGTTTCGCCGCGATCCGGCACAAGGACCTGGTGGTGCATCACCCGTATGAGAGTTTCGACGTGGTGGTGCAGTTCCTGCATCAGGCGGCGGCCGATCCGCAGGTGGTGGCGATCAAGCAGACACTGTATCGCACCTCGGATGACAGCCCGATCGTCAAGGCGCTGATCGAGGCGGCGGAAGCCGGCAAGTCGGTCACCGCGCTGGTGGAATTGAAAGCGCGGTTTGACGAGGCGGCGAATATCAAATGGGCGCGCGATCTGGAACGCGCCGGCGTGCAGGTGGTGTTCGGCTTCATCGAACTCAAGACCCATGCCAAGATTTCGCTGGTGGTGCGGCGCGAGGGCGGCGTGCTCAACACCTATGTGCATTTCGGCACCGGCAACTACCACCCGATCACCGCCAAGGTTTACACCGATCTCAGCTTCTTCACCGATGATGCCGAGCTGTGCCACGATGCCACCTGCCTGTTCAACTTCCTCACCGGCTATGCCGCGCCCGAGCAGTTGAAGCAGATTGCGATTTCGCCCTACACGCTGCGGCCGCGGCTGCTGGAACTGATCCAGGACGAGATCAAACATGCCAAGGCCGGCCGCCCGGCGGCAATCTGGGCCAAGATGAACAGCCTGGTTGATCCGGCCGCCATTGATGCGCTGTATGTTGCCAGCCAGGCCGGTGTGCAGATTGATCTGGTGGTGCGTGGCATCTGCTGCCTGCGCCCGGGCGTGCCCGGCCTGTCGGAGAATATCCGGGTCAAGAGCCTGATCGGCCGTTTCCTGGAGCATTCACGCATTGTCTGCTTCGGCGCCGGCCATGGCCTGCCGTCGCAGCAATCCAAGGTCTATATTTCCTCGGCCGACTGGATGCCGCGCAATTTTGATCGTCGTGTGGAAGTGTTGATCCCGGTCACAAATTCCACCGTGCGCGAGCAGATCCTGGATCAAATCCTGGTTGCCAACTTGAAGGACGAGGCGCAAAGCTGGTATCTCGGCGCCGATGACAAATACACCCGCGCCAGTTCCAATGCCGATGCCGAAGCCTTCAGCGCGCATACCTATTTCATGACCAATCCGTCGCTTTCCGGCCGTGGCAAGGCGCTCAAGTCGCCACAGGCGATTCCGCGTCTCAAACTGAAATCCGGCTAGGTATGACGGCGATCCATTTCTCGCCATCAGCCCTGGCCGCGCGCGGCAATGCCGCCGAGCTGCTGCCGCTCGGCGTGATCGATATCGGTTCCAACTCGGTGCGCCTGGTGGTGTTCGACGAGCCGTTGCGGCTGCCGACACCACGCTTCAATGAAAAGGTGCTGTGTGGCCTGGGCCGGGGCTTGGGTGAAACCGGCAAGCTGGACGAGGCCGGCGTGGTGCTGGCCCTGGCCACCATCCGCCGCTTTGTGACGCTGGCGCGCTACATGCAGGTGAAGCAGTTGCAGGTGGTGGCCACCGCCGCTGCGCGCGATGCCAGCAACGGCCCGGATTTCATCGCCCGTATCGAGCGCGAAGCCGGCGTCACTGTGCGACTGTTATCCGGCACCGAGGAGGCGCAATTCTCCGCCTTCGGTGTGCTATCCGGCATCCCCGAGGCAGAGGGGGTGATGGGCGACCTGGGCGGTGGCAGCCTGGAACTGGTGGCCATCGACAAGCATCGGGTGAGTGACAGCGTTACCCTGCCGCTCGGGCCGCTGCGGCTGGGCGGCATCGGCGGCTATAATCAGCTCAAGAGCTTCATCGATGCGCGTTATGCCGAGGTGGCGTGGCTGAAACGCTGGCAGGGCAAGCCGCTTTATGCCGTGGGCGGTGCCTGGCGTGCCATTGCCCGTGTGCATATGGCGCAGACCAAAAGCCCGCTGCATATCATTCACGAATACACGATGGGGCGCGACGAGGCGCTGGATTTCACCCGGCTGCTGGCGCGCCAGGGCAAGGAATCGGTCAGCCGCATGGAAGGTGTGCCGCGCCGGCGCCAGGATGCGCTGCCGGTGGCAGCCCTGGTGATGCGTCGCCTGCTGCGTGTGTTGCAGCCCAGCCAGGTGGTGTTTTCGGCGCATGGCCTGCGCGAGGGCCTGGCCTATGCCATGCTGGATGACGCCACGCGCGCGCTTGATCCGCTGCTCAGTTATTGCGCCCATATGGCGGCGCGCGAAGGCCGCTATGCCGAGCATGGCGCCGAACTGGATCGTTTCATCGCGCCGCTATTTGAGAAGGAAAGCATCGCCGAAAAGCGCCTGCGCCTGGCAGCCGCCATGCTGGCAGACATCGCCTGGCGTGTGCATCCGGATTATCGCGGCGAGCAGGCTCTGGGCCTGATCCTGCATGCGCCGTTTGGCGGCATCAGCCAGCGTGAACGCGCCTTGCTCGGCCTGGCGGTGTTTGCCCGCTATGCCGGCACAGTGAGCGATCCGGTGGCGGCGCCGGCCTGGCAGATGCTGGAAACCCGCCAGGCGGATTATGCCCTGGTGATCGGCCTTGGCCTGCGCCTCGGCCAGACCTTGTCGGGTGGTGTGCCGGGCCTGCTGCGTGATTGCCGGCTGCGTTTCCAGAACGGCAATCTGGTGCTGGAATTATCCCAGGCCCTGGCGGTGCTGGATGGCGAGCAGGTGCAGCGCCGGGTCGAGACACTGGCCAAGGCGCTCAATCGCGGTTGGGAGGTGCGAATTGTGAAGGGCTGAATTTTCAGCCCTTGTTCAATTCCACCAGCTTGATGCGGTTGCCGTTCACGGCCAGCGCCACTTCGCCGCGCTTGAGGCGCAGCGCATCATTGCCAAACAATTCGCGGCGCCAGCCTTGCAGGGCGGCCACATCGGCATTGTCATCGGCAGCGATCCTGTCGAGATCGGACGACGAGGCAACCAGCTTCTGCGCCACGTCATGCTCGTCGCATTTCTGCTTCAGCAGCACTTTCAGCAATTCCACAATCGGGCCGATGCCGCGCGGCAAATCCGCCTCGCGTTCGATCTGCGGCCAGCTTTCGCGCGGCGCTTCCAGCCGGGCAGTGATGGCGGCCAGCAGGCCCTGGCCCATCTTGCCCTCGGCAAAACCTTTTGAGAGGCCACGGATATGGCCGATATCCTCGGCATTCTTCGGCGGATGCGCGGCGATTTCCATCGCCGCCTCGTCGCGCAGGATACGCTGGCGCGGGATGTCGCGCTGGCGCGCTTCCAATTCGCGCCAGGCTGCCACGGCTTGCAGCACGGCCAGATATTCCGGCCGGGTGACGCGCGGCTTGAGCCGACGCCAGGCTTCCATCGGCGGCAGGTCATAGGTGGCGGGATCGTTCAGCGTCGCCATCTCGGCATCCAGCCAGCTTGCCCGGCCACTCTTTTGCAGCCGCTGGCTCAGCTTTTCGTAGCAGACGCGCAGATGCGTCACGTCCGACAGGGCATAGAGTATCTGCTTCGGGGTCAGCGGCCGGCGTGCCCAGTCGGTGAAACGCGAGCTTTTGTCGATCTGCGCATTGGCCAGCTTGCTGGCGAGATTTTCATAGGAAACCTGGTCGCCAAAGCCGCAGACCATGGCCGCCACCTGGGTATCGAATAGCGGCATCGGCACGGCGCCGGCCTGGCGCACAAAAATTTCCAGATCCTGCCGCGCCGCATGGAACACTTTCAGAACGTTCTGATTGCTGAACAGTTCAAAAAGTGGCGTCAGATCAAGCCCATCGGCCAGCGGGTCAATCACCCGGGCTTCCTCCGGGCCGGCCACCTGGATCAGGCAGACTTTGGGCCAGAAGGTGGTTTCCCGCATGAATTCGGTGTCGACAGTGACGAATGCCGTTGTGGCCAGCGAGGCGCAGAAACGGGCAAGTTCGTCGGTGGTGGTGATCGGAGTCGGGTTTGCGTTCATATCCTGGCCCTCATAACACGCCCACGCTGCAACCCCAACCCGGCTGTGCGGGAAAATGCATGTTCTAATCGCTTGACTTTCGTGGGCGTTTCGCGACTGTTCCGGTTCGTTTTCACCGATTTTGCCCAGGATTCTCCGATGTCCCGTTACCGCACCCATCATTGTGGCCAATTGCGCGCCGAGCAAGTCGGCGAAACGGTCAAGCTCGCCGGCTGGGTGCATCGCCGCCGCGACCATGGCAACCTGCTGTTCATTGATCTGCGTGACCATTTCGGCGTTACACAATGCGTCGCCGAAAGCGGCTCTGCTGCCTTCGCCCAGCTTGAAAAGCTGCGCTCGGAATTTGTCGTGTCGGTCAGCGGCAAGGTGGTGGCGCGTTCGCCCGAGACGGTGAATGCCAATCTGCCCACCGGCGGCATTGAACTGGTGGTCAGCGATGTGGAAATTCTGGGCGAGGCCCAGGAATTGCCGATGCCGGTGTTTGGCGAGCAGGAATATCCCGAGGATATCCGCCTCAAATATCGTTTCCTCGATCTGCGCCGCGACCGCCTGCACAAGAATATCGTGCTGCGCAGCCAGGTGATCTCGTCGATCCGCCGCCGCATGATCGATCAGGGTTTCATGGAATTCCAAACCCCGATCCTGACCGCTTCATCGCCGGAAGGCGCGCGCGACTTCCTGGTGCCGAGCCGTATCCATCCGGGCAAGTTCTATGCCCTGCCTCAGGCGCCGCAGCAATTCAAGCAGCTCATCATGGTGTCGGGCTTCGACCGCTATTTTCAGATCGCGCCCTGCTTCCGCGATGAAGATGCGCGCAAGGATCGTTCCCCCGGCGAATTCTACCAGCTCGATCTTGAAATGAGCTTTGTCGAGCAGGATGACGTGTTTGCCGCCGTGGAGCCGGTGATCCATGGCGTGTTCCAGGAATTCGCCAATGGCCGCGATTGTGGCCCGGCGCAATTCCCGCGCATTCCGTATCGCGAGGCGATGCTGAAATACGGCGTCGACAAGCCCGACCTGCGCAACCCGATTGTGCTGGCCGATGTGACCGAAGCCTTCCGCAATTCCGGCTTTGGCGTGTTTGCCCGCGCTATTGAAAACGGCGCCGTGGTGCGCGCGATTCCGGCGCCGGGCGCCGGCGCCCGGCCGCGCAGCTTCTTCGACAAGCTGAATGACTGGGCGCGTTCGGAAGGCGCCGCCGGCCTGGGCTACATCATCCTGGAAAACGGCGAGGCCAAGGGGCCGATCGCGAAATTCCTCGATGCCGAACGGATTGCCATGTTGAAGCAGCTTGCCGGCGTGACAGACGGCGATGCGCTGTTCTTCGCCTGCGACAAGGAAGCCGCTGCCGCCAAGCTGGCCGGTGCGGCGCGCATCCGCATCGGCGACGATCTCGGCATCTGCGAGAAGGGCGTGTTCAAATTCTGCTGGATCGTCGATTTCCCGATGTTCGAGTGGAATGAGGACGAGAAGAAGGTGGATTTCTCGCATAACCCGTTCTCGATGCCGCAGGGCGGCCTGGAAGCGCTCAACAGCATGGACCCGCTGGAGATCAAGGCCTACCAGTATGACATCGTGTGCAACGGCGTGGAGCTTTCCTCGGGCGCGATCCGAAACCACAAGCCCGAGATCATGTATCGCGCCTTCGAGATTGCCGGTTATGGCAAGGATGTGGTGGAGAGCAAATTCGGCGGCATGCTGAATGCGTTCAAATATGGCGCCCCGCCGCATGGCGGCATCGCGCCGGGCATTGATCGTATCGTAATGCTGATTGCCGACGAGCCGAATATCCGCGAAGTGATCCTGTTCCCGATGAACCAGCAGGCGCAGGATCTGATGATGCAGGCGCCAAGCGAAGTGGCGCCGAAGCAGTTGCGCGAATTGCATATCCGCAGCGTTCTGCCGGAGGCAGACAAGAGCTAAGGCGCAACTGCCAGGCCAGGGAAAGGGCGGCGCAGCGATGCTCGATCATCTCGAATATGTCCGCTACGCCGTCACCCTGTTTTCGATCCTCGATCCATTCGCGGCGATCCCGCTTTTCCTGCTGCTGATGGAAGGCCGCTCGCAGGCTGAAAAGGCCGGCACGGCGCGCACCGCCTCGATTGCGGTATTCGGCGTGCTGGTGATCTCGGCGCTATCGGGCGACCTGATCCTACGCCTGCTCGGCACCAGCCTGGCGGCGTTCCAGGTTGGCGGCGGCATTGTGCTGTTTCTGATGGCGCTGAGCATGGTCAATGCCCAGATGAGCCCGCAGCACCAGACCCCGGAAGAAGCCGAGGAGGCCGGCTCGCGCAATGCAGTGGGCGTGGTGCCGATTGCCATGCCTTTGCTGGTTGGCCCCGGCTCGATCTCGGCCACCATCATCACCATGCAGCGTGGTCAGGGTTTTGTGCATGAAGCCATTGTGATCGGCTGCATTGCCGTGGTCTGCTGCGGTGTATGGGTGGTGCTACGGCTGGCGGTGCCGATTGGTCAGCGCCTGGGCCGCACCGGATTGAATATCCTCAATCGCATTTTCGGCTTGCTGCTGGCCGCCGTTGCGGTGCAGATTTTTGCCAATGGCCTGCGTGGCCTGTTCCCCGGCTTGCAATGACACTTGATGCAAAGTGAGAACAACATGCTTGATCCCGAAGCCCAGCGGTTGCTCGATCTGGTGGCGGCCGCCAACCGCCCGACCTTTGAAGCCATCGGCGCCGAGGCGGCGCGTAAGCTGTACAAGGAAACCCGCGCTGCGGTGACCCCGGATGCGCCCGACGTGTCCAAGGCGCTCAACCTGGCGGCACCCGGCCCGCATGGTCCGATTCCGCTGCGCTATTACCGCCCGCTGGGTGCCGACAAGAAGCAGGCTTTGCCGGTGCTGCTGTTTTATCATGGCGGCGGCTGGGTGGTGGGGGATCTGGATACCCATGATGTGGTGTGCCGCACCCTGGCCAACACTGCCGGCTGTGCCGTGGTCAGCGTGGATTACCGCATGGGGCCGGAGCATAAATTCCCCGCCGCCGTGGATGATGCCTTTGCCGCCCTGCTCTGGGTGGTGGAGGAAGCCAAGGAATTGCACATCGATCCCAGCCGCGTTGCGGTGGGCGGCGATAGCGCCGGCGGCAACCTTGCCGCCGTGGTGGCCTTGCTGGCGCGTGATGCCGGCGGGCCGGCGCTGAAGCGCCAGGCGCTGATCTATCCTGCCACCAACATGGTGATGGACACCCAGTCGCATCGCAGCTTTGCCGAGGGTTATCTGCTCACCCATAGCAGCATGACCTGGTTTCAGCTCATGTATCTCAATGGCACGCAGGACCGCGAAGACTGGCGCGCCTCGCCGCTCAAGGCGCCGTCGCTGGCCGGCCTGCCGCCGGCCCTGGTGATCGTGGCCGGCCACGATCCTTTGCGCGATGAAGGCGAGGCCTATGCCAAGGCCTTGCAGGCAGCCGGCAACGAAGTGACCTTCCGCGAATTCGCCGGCAGCATCCATGGCTTCATCACCATGGGCCGTGTTTTGCCTCAAGCCAATGAGGCTTTGGCAGAGATCGGCGCGCTGCTGAAGGCGGATTTTGCGGGGTGAGGCTCACATACTGCCGACCGGCATGAAGCCGTAGGCCTGATCGAGCATGGCGCCACGAAAGTCGGCGTCCTTGATATCGGCGGCGCTGAGATTGGCGCCGCGCAGGTCGGCGCAGATCAGCCGGGCGCCGCGCAAGCTGCACCGTGCCATGTTGGCATTGCGCAGGTCGGCGCCGGAAAGCTCGGCGCCATCCAGATTGAGGCCAACCAGGTTCCAGCCGCCCAGTTCGGCGCGTTTGCCCACCTTGCCATCGCTGGCAACCCAGGAGGCGTGGTTTTCCAGCGCCAGATAGACGGTGGCGGGTTTGGATGCCTTGGGCACCTTGCCGCCGGCGGCGATGATCTGCTCGCCGAAATCGCCCGGCAGGTCGGCCATGGAAAAATCCGCGCCACGCAGGTCGGCGCCTTTCAGCGACATGCCGTTGATATTGGCATAGGCGAAATTGGCATCCTGCAAATTGGCTTTGTCAAACACGGTATCGTTCAGCGTTGCCGCCACAAAGGAAGCGCCGCGCGCCGAGGCGCTGCCGATGCGGCTGGACATGGTTTCATTCAACGCATCAGGCGGCGTGAAGGGGCGGAAATCGGCGCCATCGAAGCGGGTGCCGTTGAGGATTGCGCGGCTGAGATTGACGCCGCGCATCATGGCCTGGGAAAAATTGCCTTCCGAAAGATCGGCGGCGGTCATGTCGCAGCCGTTGAATTCGCCTTCCACCGCATCCACGCCGCGCAGGTCGGTGCAGAACAGCTTGCATTGCTGCAACTGCACGCGGCGCAGGTTGCGCCTTGTCAGCTTGGTGGAGCCGAGATCGGTGCGGGTCAGCTTCATCTGCCGGCCAACCTTCACCGAGGTGCCGATCGAGAGTGTGAATCGCGAATGCGATTCCAACCGATCCAGCAGGTCGGCGGGGCAGGGGTTGTATTCGAAGGCACCGGTCATGGTGTCTAACTATACGCAGCGGATTGCGGATTGGTAAACGCCGATCAAAGCCGGGCACCCAATACCAGCACCCAGAGTATTTGCCCGTTCAATTGGCCCAAGGCCAGGCCGGCTTCGCGCAGGTCGGGCCGCAGCAGGTTGGCGCGATGGCCCGGGCTGTTGAGCCAGGCCGCCAGCGTGGCGGCAGCATCCGGTGTGCCGAGCGCGATATTCTCCGCAGCTTGGGCGAAAGTATAGCCGGCGCGGCGCAGGCGCTGGCGCAGGTCGCTGCCGTCGCAGCCGTCATGGCTCAAGCGGCCACAAAGCGGCAGGTCGTCGGCATGGGCCTGGGCGGCCTGGCGCAATTGCGCATCGGCTTGCAGCAGCGCCAAGCCGTGATTGGCCCGTTCGGCATTCACTGCACGCAGCAGATCAGCCTCGCCGGCCTGGGCCGGCTGCGCCAGCAGCAGGCCCAGGAGCAGCAGCAGGCGCCTTATGAGCAACCCGTGGTGCCGCCGCAGGAATCGCATTTCATGCAGGTGCCGTTGCGCAGCAGGGTGAAATTGCCGCATTCCGGGCAGGCATCGCCTTCATAGCCCTTCATGCGCGCTTCCATGATGCGGCTGGAACGGCTGGCGCCGGCCGGCTGCTCCTGGCTCAGCACATTGATTGCCGCCGCCAGGTTGAGGCCGGGGCCATCGGTGCCGGTGGCTTGCAACTGAGCCGTGGTCTCGATCTGCGCCGCCGCCACGCCCTGCTGCTTCAGCACATAGAGGTTGGAGCGGATATAGCCGTTGGAAGCCAGCTGCATGTCGGCGGTGACTGCGGCGGCGGTTGCCTTGGCGGCGACAGGCTGTGCCGTGGTGTGGTCTTCCTTGCCGCCGAGTGTATCCGGCAGCAGATCCTCGGGCTGCACATGCGCCAGATCGGTGCGGCCGAGATAGCTCACCGCCAGTTCGCGGAACACATAATCCAGGATCGACGTTGCCATCTTGATCACATCATTGCCTTCCACCATGCCCGAAGGCTCGAAGCGGGTGAAGGTGAAGGCATCAACAAATTCCTCCAGCGGCACGCCATATTGCAGGCCGATGGAAATGGCGATGGCGAAATTGTTCATCAGGCTGCGGAAGGCGGCGCCTTCCTTGTGCATGTCGATG
>DLGP01000130.1:15933-16314 GCA_002482765.1 Alphaproteobacteria bacterium UBA7691 | reverse complement strand
GTCATATTCGCCGGTGCGCAGATACACTTTATGCCCGCCCACCACGGCCTTCTGGGTATAACCCTTGCGGCGCAGCGGCAGCCGCTGGCGGCCGGCGATATACTTCTCCACGATGCGCTCGGCCACGAGCTGGGCACGCGCGGCGGCGGGCGCTTCCACAATACGCTCCACCACATCGTCATCCGCCTCGCTGGCATCATCCAGCAATTGCGATTGCAAAGGCTGGCTCAGCTTGGAGCCATCGCGATACAGCGCAATCGCCTTGCAGCCCAGCTTCCAGGCCGCCAGATAAGCCTGGGTGCATTCCTCCACGCTGGCGCTGTTGGGCATGTTGATGGTTTTGGAAATTGCGCCGGTGATGAAGGGCTGCGCCGCCGCCAT
>DLGP01000130.1:0-15830 GCA_002482765.1 Alphaproteobacteria bacterium UBA7691 | reverse complement strand
CCAGGGTCATGGCGCCGCAGCAATGCAGATTGGCGGCGGCGATATCGTCGGCGCTGAAGTCGAGTGCAGTCAGCAGGTCAAAATCCGGCGCATTCAGCCGCGCTTCCGAAATGCCGAGCGCGTTGATGCAGAAGCCGGTGCCGAGCGTGAAGCGGTTGATCACAAACTTGATGTCAAAGGCGGTGCGCAGGCCGGCTTCCACTTTGGCGATGGCTTCCGGCGTGAAGCCCTTGGCCTTCAGCGCCGAATGGTTGACGCCCGGGGCGCCGCGCAGGCTGCCATGGCCCACGGCATAGTCGATGATGGCGCGGATTTCGCCTTCGCTATAGCCCAGTGTGCGCAAGGCCAGTGGCACGGTGCGGTTGATGATCTTGAAATAGCCGCCACCGGCCAGCTTCTTGAATTTCACCAGCGCAAAATCCGGCTCGATGCCGGTGGTGTCGCAATCCATCACCAGGCCGATGGTGCCGGTGGGTGCGATCACACTCACCTGGGCATTTCGGAAACCGTATTGCTCGCCCAGCGCCAGGGCGCAATCCCAGCTCGTCTGCGCCGCCGCCAGCAGGTCGGCATCGGCGCAATTGGCCACATCCAGCGGCAGCGGCAAGGTGTTGAGCGATTCATAGCCGATGCGCTCGCCCAGGGCGGCGCGGCGATGGTTGCGGATCACCCGCAGCATCGCCTCGGCATTGCGGGCATGGCCGGGGAAGGCGCCCAGTTCGGCCGCCATCTCGGCCGAAGTGGCATAGGCAGTGCCGGTCATCAGCGCCGTGATGGCGCCGCACATGGCGCGGCCGGCATCCGAATCGTAGGACAGGCCGCAGCTCATCAGCAAGGCGCCAAGATTGGCGTAACCCAGGCCCAGGGTGCGGAATTCATACGACAGTTTGGCAATTTCGCGGCTCGGGAATTGCGCCATCAGCACGCTGATTTCCAGCGTGATGGTCCACAAGCGGCAGGCATGGGCAAAACCATCGGCATCGAAGCGGCCATCGGCGCGACGGAAGCACATCAGGTTCAGCGAGGCCAGGTTGCAGGCCGTATCGTCCAGGAACATGTATTCCGAACAGGGGTTGGACGCATTGATGCGGCCATCCTCGGGGCAGGTATGCCAGTCGTTGATTGTGCTGTCATATTGCAGGCCGGGATCGGCCGAAGCCCAGGCGGCCTGGCCGATCTTGTCCCACAAAGCCCGCGCCGGCAGGGTCTTGGCCGGCTTGCCATCGGTGCGGCGGGTCAGGGTCCAATCCGCATCCGTTTCCACGGCGCGCAGGAAATCGTCGCCCACACGCACGGAATTGTTGGAATTCTGGCCCGAGACAGTGAGATAAGCCTCGCCATCCCAATCGGTGTCATAGGCGCGGAAATCAATCTCGGTGTAACCCTGCTTGGCGAACTGGATCACGCGCTGCACATAGTTTTCCGGGATCATCGCGGCACGGGCGGCGCGAATTTCGCGGCGCAGCGCGGCATTCTGCTTCGGGTCGGTGCCTTCGCCGCAGGCTTTCAGCACCAGATTGAGATGCTTCCGCGCCAGCTTCGAGCCTGCCACCAAGGCGGCCACCTTCTGCTCCTCGATCACCTTCCAGTCGATGAAGGCTTCGATATCCGGATGGTCGATATCGCAGATCACCATCTTGGCGGCGCGGCGTGTGGTGCCGCCGGATTTGATCGCACCGGCAGCGCGGTCGCCGATCTTGAGGAAACTCATCAGGCCGGAGGATTTGCCGCCGCCGGCCAGTTTTTCATTCTCGCCGCGCACGCGCGAGAAATTCGAGCCGGTGCCGGAGCCGTATTTGAACAGCCGCGCCTCGCGGGTCCACAAATCCATGATGCCGCCCTCGTTCACGAGGTCGTCGGCCACCGATTGGATGAAGCAGGCATGCGGCTGCGGATGCTCGTAGGCCGAACTGGATTTCACCAATTCGCCGGTGCGGTAATCCACATAATGATGGCCCTGGGCCGGGCCGTCGATGCCATAGGCCCAATGCAGCCCGGTATTGAACCATTGCGGCGAATTCGGCGCGCCGACCTGGGCCGCCAGCATGTAGCGCATTTCGTCGAAATAGGCGCGGGCATCATCTTCCGAATCGAAATAACCGCCCTTCCAGCCCCAATAGGTCCAGGTGCCGGCCAGACGGTCAAAAACCTGGCGGGCAGTGCGTTCCTCGCCGAAACGCTCGGCCTCGGGCAGTTTGGCCAGCGCCGCCTCGTCCGGCTGCTGGCGCCACAGCCAGGCCGGCACATCCGGCTCCTGCACCGGCTTCAGCGCGGCCGGCACCCCGGCGCGGCGGAAATATTTCTGCGCCAGCACATCGGCGGCCACCTGCGACCAGCCGGCGGGCACTTCCAGTTTGTCGAGCCGGAACACCACCGAGCCATCCGGATTGCGGATTTCGCTGGTGGTGAGGCGGAATTCGATCCCGTCATAAGCCGAGGCGCCCTGATTGGTGAAATGCCTTTGAATGCGCATCCAGTAACGCTCCTCGACTCGAAAAAATGTCCACGGAATCAAGCACTTGAGGTCAGAAAAATACTATATCTGGTGGCCTGTAGGCTTGCTTGGCCTAAATCTAGGGGATGGCTCGGGCGCGGGTCAATCCGCTATTGGAACGATAACGCCATATTTTCGCCTTGCCGGTCATGCTAATCTGCCGCCATGCGCCGCTTCATTCCCCTGCTGCTGATAGTGTTCCTGGCTGTTCCCCTCTGGACCCCAGGGGGCGGCGCTGGCTTTGTGCCTGCGGCCCAGGCTGCGACGCCGGACAAAGCAACCCGCCAGGCCGCCGACCGGCTGATGGACACGCTGGGGCTGGAAAAGCGCGTCGATTCGATTTTGCAGCTTTATCTGCAATTCATGCCCCAGGGCACGCCCGAGGAGCAGATGAAGGCGCGGCTGCTGCGCGAACGGGCGCCGGGGGCGGGTTCGCGCTTCCGGGGCGCCGTGGCCAATGCCGCCTTGGCGCATTACAGCCGCAGTGAATTGCTGGCCTTGAACGATTATTTTGCCAGTGATGATGGCCAGCGGCTGATTGCCACGGCGGTGGGCCGGGCGCTGCTGAGTGTTGGCCGCGGCGGCAATGTGAAGGCTGGCGACCTGCTGCGGGCCGAGGATTTTGCCGGTCGGCCCGGCCTGGAGAAGGTGATGGTCAAATATCCTGGCTTTGAACGCAGCGCGCAGGCCGAATTGGGCCGTGAATTTGCCACTGAAATTGGCCTTCTGGTGATGAAATAGATCGCCCTATAGGGGCTTTACGCTTTTGCGAACGGATGCCATAG
The DNA here is from genome assembly GCA_002482765.1 of Alphaproteobacteria bacterium UBA7691. Classification (GTDB taxonomy): domain Bacteria; phylum Pseudomonadota; class Alphaproteobacteria; order Ferrovibrionales; family Ferrovibrionaceae; genus Ferrovibrio. Next base: position 12,551 of record DLGP01000130.1, on the reverse strand, counting down.
TCCGCCCGAAATTCGGCGCACCAGCAGCGCGGGGAAGCAAGATCATGAGTCTGTTCGGCACAAAGCTCTATACTTGGTGGAAAGGCGAGGCGGTCGGTAGCGACAGTTTCGGCAACAAGTATTTCCGCGAGCGCAGCGGCCGCCGGCGCTGGGTGATCTTCAACGGCCTGCCGGAAGCATCCAAAGTGCCGCCGGAATGGCATGCCTGGCTGCACCACACTGTGGATGATGCGCCTGTTGATGGCGTGCCCCACCATAAATGGGAAAAAGAGCATCTGCCCAACCTGACCGGCACGCCTTATGCGTATCATCCGGCCGGCCAGGGCGGCGGCGAACGCCCCAAGGCCACCGGCGATTATGAAGCCTGGCGGCCCGAATAGGCGGGGCTGAACATGCAAGGCAATCTGGTTGAAACTCTGATTGGCGCCGTGGTGCTGGCCGTGGCCGGCTTTTTCCTGGCTTTTGCCTATAGCACCGCCGGGGTTGGCGGCGGCGTCACCGGCTATGAATTGCGGGCGCATTTTAATCGCGCCGATGGCCTCAATATCGGCAGCGATGTGCGGCTTTCCGGGATCAAGATCGGCACCATCACCGGGCAGACGCTCGATCCCAAAACCTATGACGCGGTGGTCACCTTCACGGTGGATGGCCGCTACAAGCTGCCGGATGATTCGGCGGCCAAGATCGCGTCTGAAAGCCTGCTCGGCGGCAATTACCTTTCGATTGAGCCGGGCGGCAGCGATGCCATGCTGAAAGCGGGCGAGAGCATCAAGTTCACCCAGGGTTCGGTGAGCCTGATGGACCTGATAGGCCAGGCGATTTTCAGCGCCACCGCCAGCAGTGGCGGCGACAAGGCCAAGGCGCAGTAACACGGCATGCGCCACTCCCTGGCATCATGGCGGGCATTATCCTGCGGGCTGCTGGCCGGCATGCTGCTAAGCTGGGCGACACTGCCGGCAGCGGCGCAGCCGGCGCCGTCGCTTGCGGCGCCCAATGATGCGCTGCCCAGCAATCCGATGCCGCTGGCAGTGTTGCAGGGGCTGGACAAGATCACCGCCCGCATCATCACCTTCGAAGTGGCGATCGACCAGACTATCGGCTTTGGCACGCTGAAGGTGACGCCGCGTGTCTGCCGCAAGCGGCCGCCGGAATATCCGCCGGAAAGTGCGGCCTATCTTGAGATCGTTGAAGAACGCCCGGGCGAAACCCCGGTGCAGCGTTTCGCCGGCTGGATGTTTGCTTCCAGCCCGGCGCTCAATCCGCTGGAACACCCGGTCTATGATGTGTGGGTGGTGGATTGCCGCGCCAAGCCGCGCTGATCTCAGCGACCGCGAACACCATCCAGCAAAGCGCCAAATGCCGCCCAGGTGAAGCCCGGCCGCTCGGATAGCCTTTCGGGTGTGCCGCTCAGCCTGCCCTCGGGATCAACACGGAAGCGCAGGCCCCAGAAACCCAGAATGCTTTCGCCCGGCATGCCATAGCGGTAGTCGCGCGCCTCGACGATGGTTGTGGCGCCAGATGCCCGCACCGTCCAATACAGATGATCGCTGGAAAACCAGCGGAAGACCTGGGCTTCATGGCTTGCCTGCGCGGCATCCAGCGCGGCACTGGCCGGCAGACGCGGAAAACTTTGCCAGGCAATGGGCTTGTCGCTGAAGGGTGAAACGAAGCCGATCAGGATTTCATCCGGCCGATCAACAACGATGCGGCGCCACCAGGGCTGGAAAATCACCGGAAAGGCGCTGATCCGCGCCATGGCCGCGCCGGGCGCGATTTCTGCCAGTTGATTGCGCGCGCGCTGCTCCAGATGCAGGCCGATGCCCCAGGCCATCGTGGTGTAGAGGAAAACATAGAGCAGGGCCAGTTGCCCGGCGCGCTGCGCTGCATCGGCCAGGCGCCGGCTGGTCAGCGCCAACAGAAACACCAGCAGCAGCGGCAGTGAATAGAGCGGATCGATGATCGGCATCGCATTGATGGCGAAACGTACATCGCTGAATGGCGCCAGCAATTGTGTGCCATAGGCGGTGAACAGGTCGAGCACCGGATGGGTGACGGCGCAGAGTGCGCCAAGCCACATCCATTGGCCGCGCCGGGCCGCATCCGTCTCGGCTTCAAGCTGCGGGCGGCGCAGACGGCCGGCTTTCCAGATCAGCCAGCCGATGGCGGCGCCGTAAACCAGCGTGGCCGGAAAGGAATGGCTGATGGCGCGGTGATGCTGCCAGCTATCCACCACGCTCGGCTGGCCGATCAGGCCGGAAAGCACATCCAGATCGGGCAGGGTGGCGATCAGCCCGCCGGCAGCCACAGCGCGGCGCCCCAGGCTTTTGCGAAAACCTGCGGCAGCCAGCACGCCGCCAAACAGAAGCTGTGTCACGCTATCCATGCGATGTCCCTTTGGGCAAGGCTTGCAGCACTTCGTCTGGCGCAGGCTCTGGCGCCATGCGGCGGAAATCCGCCCGCACCGCCAAAGCGGCTTGCAGCCGATGCAGATACTCGGCGCGCGGAATCTCCTCGGTGCCGAAGCGAGCCAGATGCGGGGTTTGGAACTGGGTATCGAGCAGCAGGAAACCGCCCAGCCGCAGCCGCGCCACCAGATAGGCCAGCGCCAGCTTGGAAGCATCGGTGGCACGGCTGAACATGCTTTCGCCAAAGAAGGCGCCATTCAGCCGCACGCCATAAAGCCCGCCGACCAGCCTGCTGCCGGCATCGTAGCATTCCACGCTATGGGCAAAGCCACGCCGATGCAGCTCTATGTAAGCCGCGCGGATCGGCTGGTTGATCCAGGTGTTGCGCCGCATATCCAGTGGATCGGGCGAGGGTTCGGCGCAGGCCGCGATCACCGCCGGAAAATCATGATCCACCCGCACCCGGAACGGGCCGCGCCGCAATGTCTTAGCCAGCGAACGTGGCAAATGAAAACGATCCAGCGGAACCACGCCACGCCGCTCAGGGTATACCCAGTAATAACCCGGATCGTCGGCGCTGTCGGCCATCGGAAAATAGCCGCTGGCATAGGCATGCAACAACAGGTCGGTGGTCAACGGTTCCGGGTTCTGCGGCATGTTGCAGTATGGTGTCCGAAGCCTAGCCCTGGCGGGCGATGAATTCCTCCAGCCAGTGGATGTCATAGGCGCCATTGACAAAATCCGGGTCACGGATCAGCGCCAGATGCAGCGGGATGGTGGTTTCCAGTCCGCCGATGACATATTCCTCCAGCGAGCGACGCAGCCGCATCAGGCATTCGTTGCGGCTGGTGCCATGCACGATCAGCTTGCCGATCAGGCTGTCGTAATGCGGCGGAATTTGGTAGCCGGTGTAAAGCGCGCTATCAACCCGCACGCCCAGGCCACCCGGCACATGGTAATCGGTGACACGGCCGGGCGAAGGCGCGAAGGTGCGCGGATTCTCGGCATTGATACGGCATTCAATGGCATGGCCGTTGAACTTGATGTCATCCTGGGTATAGCCCAGCGGTGCACCGGCGGCGATGCGAATCTGCTCGCGCACCAGATCAAGCCCGGTGATCATTTCCGTCACCGGATGCTCCACCTGGAGGCGGGTGTTCATCTCGATGAAATAGAATTGGCCATTCTCGAACAGGAATTCGATGGTGCCGGCGCCGCGATAGCCCAGCTTGGCGATGGCATTGGCGGCGATGGCGCCGATATGATTACGCTGATCGTCGTTCAAGGCCGGCGAACGGGCTTCTTCCAGCACCTTCTGGTGGCGCCGCTGCAACGAGCAGTCACGCTCGCCGAGATGCACGGCATTGCCGTGGCTGTCGCCAAAAATCTGCATCTCGATATGGCGCGGCCGGGTCAGGTATTTCTCGACATATACCGCGTCATTGCCGAAGGCGGCGCGCGCCTCTGCCTTGGCCTGGGCCAAAGCGGGGCCGAATTCCTCAGGGCTGCGCACCACTTTCATGCCGCGCCCGCCGCCGCCGGCGGTGGCCTTGATCAGCACCGGATAGCCCATGCTGTCCGCCAGCTTGCGGCCTTCGATCTCATCCGCGATGGCGCCATCCGAACCCGGCACGCAGGGAATGCCTAGCGCCTTGGCGGCTTCCTTGGCGGCGATCTTGTCGCCCATCAGGCGGATATGCTCAGGCGTCGGGCCGATGAAGGTGATGCCATGCGCCTCAACGATCTCGGCGAATTTGGCATTTTCCGACAGGAAGCCATAGCCCGGATGGATGGCATCGGCGCCGGTGATTTCGGCAGCCGAAATGATCGCCGGGATATTGAGGTAGCTCTGGCCGGAAGGCGGCGGCCCGATGCAGACGGATTCATCGGCGATCCGCACATGCATGGCATCGGCATCGGCGGTGGAATGCACCGCCACGGTATGGATGCCCATTTCCTTGCAGGCGCGATGGATGCGCAAGGCAATCTCGCCGCGATTGGCGATCAGCACTTTGTCGAACATCGGGCGATCCGGCCGGCTTATTCGATCACCAGCAGAACCTGGCCGAATTCGACAGGCTGCTGGTTCTCGATCAGGATCCGGGTCACTCGGCCGCCCTTGGGCGCGGTGATCGGATTCATGGTTTTCATCGCTTCCACGATCAGCAGGGTCTGGCCGGCATTGACCACGCTGCCAACGCTGACGAAGGGCGCTGAATTGGGGTCTGGCGACACATAAACCGTGCCGACCATCGGCGACTTCACCGCGCCGGGATGGCTGGCGGCATCGTCAACTGCGGCGCCGGCGGGCAGCGCGGCGCCTGTGGCAGCGGCGGCCGGTGCGGCGGCGTAAACCGGGGCGCTCACGGCCGGCGCGGTCTTGGCCACGCGCACTTTCAGCGAGCCTTCATTCCATTCGATCTCGGTCAGGCCGGTTTCGTTCAGCAGACCCGCCAGATCGCGGATCATCTGCTGGTCGATGCGGCTATCCTTTTTGTCCTTGGCAGGCGTCGACGCCATCCTGGAATCCTCTTTTTTGCTATAGCTCAGGCAATGATATCGGCAAGCGCTTCCAGCGCCAGGGCATAACCCTTGGGGCCGAGGCCGAAAATGCCGCCGCGCGCGGCGGGCGACACATAGGAATGATGCCTAAAGGCTTCGCGCTTGAAGATATTGGAGAGATGCACCTCGATCACCGGCTTGTCGACCGCATTCAGCGCATCGAGCATGGCCACCGAGGTGTGGGTGAAGGCGCCGGCATTGATCACGATCCCGGCCGCCTTAAGACGCGCCTCCTGGATCGAATCGATCAGCACACCTTCATGGTTGGTCTGGCGGAAATCCAAATCCAGGCCGAGCCGGTCGGCGGTGAAACGGCACAGCGTTTCCACATCATCCAGCGTGTCGCGGCCATAAATTTCCGGCTGGCGCACGCCGAGCAGATTCAGGTTCGGGCCGTTCAGCACAAAGATCAGCGGTTTGGCCGCCGCCTTGCCGCGCCCGCTGCCCGTGGTTTTGCCTGTCTGCGCCATCGGCTCTGGCTCCTGGGGTGAAATCCGAAGGATTGGCCTACACCATTCCGCCCCGCCAGGGCAACTACCGGGAGGGTGTCGGCGGGCAGGCGGTGGCCTCTGCACGGGTAGATGGGGTGTGCCGGGGGTGGCAACAAGGCCGCAGATTTGCGATAACCCGGCCATGACGACCAAGCCGCCGCTCCAGATCGAAATTCTGCCCGTTACACCCTTTCAGCAGAATTGCAGCCTATTATGGTGTACCGCCACCATGCGCGGCGCCCTGGTGGATGCCGGCGGCGAGCCGGAAAAGCTGCTGGCGGCGGTGAAAAAACATGGCGTGACGCTGGAAAAGCTGCTGGTGACGCATGGTCATCTCGACCATGCCGGCGCGGTGATGCAGCTGGCCGAGCAACTCAGCCTGCCAATCGAGGGGCCGCAGCAGGACGATAAATTCTGGATCGACGGCATGCCGCAGGCAGCGCAGCAATATGGTTTTCCGCCCAGCCGCGCCTTTACCCCGGATCGCTGGTTGCAGCAGGGCGATAGCGTCACCCTCGGCAACCTGACATTGGACGTGTATCACTGCCCGGGCCACACGCCGGGCCATGTGGTGTTTGTGCATGGCCCTAGCCGGGTGGCGCTGGTGGGCGATGTGCTGTTCCGTGGCTCGATCGGCCGCACGGATTTTCCGCGCGGCAACCACGAAGACCTGATCCGCTCGATCCGCGAACGGCTGTTTCCGCTCGGCGACGACATCACCTTTGTACCCGGCCATGGCCCGCTTTCCACCTTCGGCGCCGAGCGCAAAAGCAACCCGTTTGTCTCCGATATTGCCCTTGGCCTCGACTAACCCTTAGTTGTTAAAGGCTTATTTACCCTTTTTAGCGTGCATGCCGGTGCCAAACATGGTAAATATTAACCATGGTGCAGTCGGTTTCGGGCAGATATCTGCCCGCAGTCTTTCCTGGCTCAGCCGCGGCGCGCAATCTGGCCCAACAGAATTTGGTCCTGCCGTCCCCGTTGTCCTCGCCTGAGCAGCAGGCGCAGCAGCGGGCATCCGCGATTCTGCGTTTCAATGCCCCCACCTTGAGCAGCGCCACCCTGGCCAACCTACAGGATAGTGCGTTGCGGTCTCAGGTGGCGCCCGAGAGTGAAACCAGCCAGAGCCGTACAGACCAGAGCCGCGCCGATGATGCCAGCCGGGCGGCGCAGGCCTATGCCAATGCTGCCCAGTCGCTGCAACCGCTGATCGCTCTCGGCACGCCACCGCCCAGCGTGCCGAACCTGCAAGCCCTGGTGCCTGGTGCCGCTGAACGCGCCGAAGATGAGCGTAGGCCGGAAGAGCGCAAAACTGAGCGCAGCGATAGCGATGAACGGCGCCAGAATCGCAATGGCCGCGATGCCGTTGCCCGTGATCCGGCGCGGGAAAACCCGCTGCGGCCTGAGCCAAGGCAGAATTTCCCGGCCCTTGGCCCAGGCATTGGCCCCGGCATTACCCCAGTCGCCAGTCCGGCCGTGGCACCCAGCCTGCCGGCCACTGCCGGCACCGGCGGCGCAAATCTTGGCCTGCGAGTCGATTTCGGCGCCTGATCCAGCTATGCGGTAAGACCCGATTATGACATGCTGCATTGCAGCATGCGGATGGGGTGGCATCCACGGCGCCTCATTTTGGAAAGTTATGCCATGAAGGCGAAAACCCTCATTCTCGGCCCGGTTCTGGGCCTGCTGGCGGCTGTGTTGCTGCCGGACTTTACCGTGATCACCAGCAAGCCGGCCCTGCATCTTACCCAGCCGGCCCAGGCCAACGACCTGCTGGACGCCGCCTTGCGCAAGCTGCGCGGCACCAAGCTGCCAATCGGCTTTGCCAGCGCCAATGGCCGGCTGGAGGCGGAATATGTTGAGATCGCCAGCAAGCTGCCCGGGCGGGTGGCGGAAATGCTGGTGGAAGAGGGCGCCATGGTGCGCGCTGGCAGCGTGGTGGCGCGGCTGGATGCCAGCGAGATCGAAGCCCAGTTGCGCGCCGCGGAAGCCCAGGTGCGGCGTGCCGAGCGGTTGCGTGAGCAAGCCCAGGCCAATGTGGCATTGCGGGCCAGCGAACGCACCTTGGCGCGGCAGGAGCTGGAGCGCGCCAGCACATTGCAGCAGCGTGGCTTTGGCACCGATCAGTTGCGAGACCAGCGCCAGAGCCAGTTGCGCGCCGCCGAAGCGGCGCATACCGCTGCGCTGGCAGCGGTGGAAGAGGCGCGCGCCGCCATCGATGCCGCCAATGCCGATGTGGACCGGCTCAAGACAGTGCTGAAGGATACCGTGCTGCTGGCACCCAGTGATGGCCGGGTGCAATACAAGCTGGTGCGGGCTGGCGAAGTGGTGGCGGCCGGGGCGCGGCTGGCGACGCTGATTGACCTGTCGGATATCTACATGACGGTTTTCCTGCCCGCCCGCGAAGCCGGCCGGCTGAATATCGGCGACGATGCCCGCCTGGTGCTGGACCCGTTTCCCACCTATGTGATTCCGGCCACGGTGAGTTTTGTGGCCAGTGATGCGCAATTCACGCCCAAATCAGTGGAGACCAGGGACGAGCGCGAAAAGCTGGTCTTCCGGGTCAAACTGCGGATCGATGCCGATCTGCTCAAGCGCCATGAAGGTGTGGCCAAAAGCGGCATCCGCGGCATCGGCTATGTGCGCACGCGCAGCGACGTGGTGTGGCCTGAACACCTGGCGCTAAACCTGCCGCAATGAATCCGCTCGAAGCCGGCGCAGCAGCAGCAAGGGCAGGGGATGAGTGCGCCGTAAGGCTGCGTGGCGTCAGACATGCCTTCGGCGCCAAGGTTGCCCTGGCCGATATCGCGCTGGCGATACCGGCCGGCCGCATGTGCGGCCTGATCGGCCCGGATGGTGTGGGCAAATCCACTCTGCTGTCACTGATCGCCGGGGTGCGGCGGATACAGCAGGGCGAGGTCTCGGCCTTGGGCGGTGACATGCGCGACGCGGCGCATCGGCGCCGGTCATGCGCGCGGCTGGCTTATATGCCGCAGGGCCTGGGGCGCAATCTCTATCCCACGCTCAGCGTGCGCGAGAATCTGGATTTCTTCGGCCGCCTGTTTGGTCAGGGCGCGGCTGAGCGCGCGGCGCGCATCGACATGCTGCTGCATGCAACCGGGCTGGACCCGTTTCCCGACCGCCCGGCCGGCAAACTTTCCGGCGGCATGAAACAGAAGCTGAGCCTGTGCTGCGCGCTGATCCACGATCCTGACCTGCTGCTGCTGGACGAGCCGACCACGGGCGTTGATCCGCTGTCGCGCCGGCAATTCTGGGAGTTGATCGACCGGCTACGGCGCCAGCGCCCGGGCATGAGCGTGCTTGTGGCCACCGCCTATATGGAGGAGGCCGAGCGTTTCGACTGGCTCGCGGCGCTGGATGACGGGCGGATCACCGCCAGCGGCAGCCCGGCCGAGATCAAGGCGCAAAGCGGCCAGAGCACATTGGAAGCCGCCTTCGTGGCGCTGCTGCCGGAAGGCAAGCGCGATGGCTATCGTCCGTTGGCTTTGCCGCCGCACCAGCCGGTTGCCGGCGCTGCCGCCATCGAGGCTGAGGGCCTGACCTGCCGCTTTGGCGATTTCACTGCCGTCGACAATGTCAGCTTCCGCATCGGGCGCGGCGAGATATTCGGCTTTCTCGGCTCGAATGGCTGCGGCAAGACCACCACGATGAAGATGCTGACCGGGTTGCTGCCGGCCAGTGCCGGCAGCGTGCGGCTGTTTGGCGAGCCGCTGGCGGCGAGCGACATGGCGGTGCGGCGCCGCGTCGGCTACATGTCGCAGAGTTTTTCGCTCTATAGCGAACTGACCGTGCGGCAGAATCTGGCCTTGCACGCCAAGCTGTTCCGCTTGCCGGCGCAAAGCATCGCGGCCCGCCTGGATGAATTGCTGGTGCGCTTTGATCTGGCGGCGGTGGCCGATACCCGGCCGGAGGCTTTGCCGCTCGGCGTGCGGCAGCGGCTGCAACTTGCCGTGGCGGTGCTGCATGCGCCGGAAATCCTGATCCTCGACGAGCCGACTTCCGGCGTTGATCCGGTGGCACGCGAAAGCTTCTGGCATTACTTGCAGGAATTGTCGCGCCGCGATGGCGTGACCATCTTCCTTTCAACGCATTTCATGAATGAGGCCGAGCGTTGCGACCGGGTGTCGCTGATGCATGCCGGCAAGGTGCTGGCAGTGGGTACGCCCGGTGAACTGGCGGCGCAGCATGGTGGCCATAATCTGGAAGAGGCTTTCATCACCTGCCTCAAGGCGGCGATGCCGGAAGCGGCTCCGGTGCCAGATCCGGCACCAGAGTCGGTCGGGCATGCGCCGCACCAGAATGTGGCGAGCCAAGGCGGGCGGCGTTTTGATCCGCGGCGGGCCTGGGCCTATGCGCGGCGCGAGGCGACGGAAATCCTGCGTGACCCGCTGCGGCTGGCCTTTGCGTTGCTGGGGCCGCTGATTCTGATGCTCACTTTCGGCTATGGCATCTCGTTTGATGTCGAGCATCTTACCTATGCGGTCTATGACCAGGACCAGACCCGCGAAAGCCGCGATTTCACCGAGAGTTTTGCCGGCACCACGATTTTCAAGGAACAGGCCGCATTGGGCAGCGCGGCCGAAATGGATCGCCGCCTGGCCGGTGGCGGCCTCACCATTGCGATAGAGATTCCACCCAATTTTGGCCGGGATATGATGCAGGGCCGGCGCCCGGAAATTGCCGTGTGGCTGGATGGTGCCATGCCGTTCCGCGCCGATACGGCACGCGGCTATATCGAGGCGACAGTGCTGGCCTATGCTGCCGAGCAATATCGCCGCCGCCATGGCAGCACGCCGCAAATCCTGCCCATCGGCATCGAAACCCGCTTCCGCTACAATCAGGCATTCAAGAGCATCTACGCCATTGCGCCCGGCATCCTGATGCTGATGCTGGCGCTGATCCCGGCGATGCTGACGGCGGTGGGCGTGGTGCGTGAGAAGGAAACCGGCGCCATTGCCAATTTTCGCGCCGCCCCGGTCAGCGGCCTGGAATTCCTGCTCGGCAAGCAGTTGCCCTATATCGGTATCGCCCTGCTCAGCTTCGTGTCGTTGCTGCTGCTGATCGTGACCGTTTTCGGCGTGCCGATCCGCGGTTCGCTGGCGGTGCTGGTGCTGGGGGCGCTGCTCTATGTCTGCGGCACCACCGGCTTCGGCGTACTGATCTCGTCCTTCACCCGCAGCCAGGTAGCGGCGATTTTCGCCACCGCGATCATCACCATCATTCCGGCGGTGAATTTTTCCGGCCTGCTGGTGCCGGTCTCCTCACTCAACGGTTCCGGCCGTCTGCTCGGCCTGGCCTTTCCGGCATCCTGGTTCCAGCAGATCAGTATCGGCACCATCACCAAGGGCCTTGGTTTTAATGCCCTGTGGCATGATCTGCTGATGCTGGCCGGATTCTCGGTGCTGTTTCTGGCTATCGCCGTGCTGGCGATGCGCAAGCAGGAGGATTAGATGCTGCGGGCGCTTGGCAATATCTGGCATCTCGGCGTCAAGGAATTGCGCAGCCTGCGCACCGATCCGATCCTGATCGGGCTGATCCTCTACACCTTCACCGTGGCGGTGTATTCGGTTTCCACCGGCGTGCGGTTCGAGGTTGAACGCGCCGCCGTGGCGATTGTGGACGAGGATCGTTCCGGCCTGTCGCGGCGCATTGCCGATGCGGTGCAGGAGCCGTATTTCCGGCCGTCGCAACTGATTGCAGCCGATGCCATCGACCGCGTGATGGATGATGGCGTTTATGTCTTCGTACTGGAAATTCCGCCACGTTTTGAGGCCGATTTGCTGGCCGGTCGTCAGCCAGCCTTGCAGATCAATATCGATGCCACGGCGATGGCAACGGCCGGTAATGGCGCCACCTATCTCACCAGCATCATCAGTGCTGAAATCCTGACCTGGCTCGGCCGCAGCGATGCGGCCAAGGCGTTGCCGGCCAATGTGGTGGTGCGCGCGCGCTTTAATCCCAATGGCCAGTCAGCCTGGTTCATGGCGGTGATGCAGGTGATCAACAACATCACCATGCTTGCGGTGATCCTGACCGGCGCGGCGCTGATCCGAGAGCGCGAGCATGGCACGGTGGAACATCTGTTGGTGATGCCGGTGGCGCCGGTGGAAATCATGCTGGCGAAAATCTGGGCCAACGGCTTGGTAATCCTGGTTGCTGCCAGCCTGTCGCTCAGCCTGGTGGTGCAATGGCTGCTCGGCATTCCGATTGCCGGCTCGATCAGCCTGTTCATCCTCGGCGCCGCGATCTACATGTTTTCGGTAGCGGCACTCGGCATCCTAATCGCCACCTTCTCTGGTTCGATGCCGCAATTCGGTTTGCTCTCGATGCCGATCCTGATCGTACTAAACCTGCTTTCCGGCAGCACCACGCCGCTGGAAAGCATGCCGGGATGGCTACAGATTGCCGTGCAGCTTTCGCCCGCCACACAATTCGTCGCCTTTTCGCAGGGCGTGCTGTATCGCGGCGCCGGGCTGGAAATAGCCTGGCCCTACCTGCTCAGTCTGGCCGGTATTGGCGTCGGCTATTTCCTGATCGCCCTGCTGCGCTTCAAACGCATGCTGGCGCAGATCAACTAGTCGGCGGCGTATACTTCACCACTGTCTGGTCGATGGCGCCGAAGATGCTGTTGCCGGCTTTGTCCAGCATTTCGATATGCACGCGGTCGCCGAATTTCATGAACGGGGTTTTCGGCTTGCCTTCGTTGATGGTTTCGATCATGCGGATTTCCGCCAGGCAGGAAAAGCCGCGCGAGGCATCGCGGTTGGATACAGTGCCGGAGCCGACGATGCAGCCGGCGCGCAGGTTGCGGGTCTTGGCGGCATGGGCGATCAGGTCGGCGAGGCTGAATTGCATGTCGTCACCGGCCTGCGGCGCGCCGAATTTCACACCGTTGATATGGCTCACCAGCGGCAGGTGAATCTTGTTGTCGCGCCAGGCATCACCCAGTTCATCCGGGGTTACGGCCAGCGGCGAGAAGGTAGTGGCGGGCTTGCCGTGGAAAAAGCCGAAACCCTTGGCCAGTTCGTTCGGGATCAGGTTGCGCAAAGACACATCATTCACCAGCATCAGC